>JAUSPN010000054.1 GCA_030656555.1 Candidatus Desulfaltia sp.
CTTTTTAAAAACGCACTTCCTGCCCCTTGTTCAAAAAAAGATATTTCCTTATATACAGAATATGCAGATACACCGGGCTTGTCCAACAACCGGATAAGATTGTGGTTCGCTGCGCTCACACAATCTATCCTTATTCGTTCGGCAATTACTCAATACCTCAAAGTTGCTTAGATGCTTCCATCATAAGTTTCATTAATTCTTCTTGGTTGAGTGACTGAGACTTTGATCTACCAGGGAAAAGTTGCTCGTATGTTCGCAGAATAATCTCAACACGCTCCGTCATTTGATCAAGCATAGGATGACCGGTAGTTGGTGGGAATTTGAATCCTTTGAGTTTCTTAGCCTTGGAAGGGTCCCTTTTCACTTCCAGAAGTAACGACTCGGCCGCCGCGATTGAGTCCTCGGTTCTCTCCCTGATATTTACAAAGCTCTGTAGATTCATCTGAATAATTTCTGGTTGTTCGGAATACATCAACTCAATCCCGCGGAAATAAAGAGAAATGCCAAAAAGCTGCTCCTTCTGCATCTGGATCATTTTCTCAAACCGGCTTACATCCTCTTTTGGATCATTTTTCTGCCAAACTAATGAATTAAAAAACCCCATGATTATCAGCCCCTTCAGGGTTGCCGAACGAAAAAATCAGCCGGAGCGTAGCGATCGGCTGTATTGATGTTGTTGGGACAATTTATAGATAATCTTCTATCAGTTCCCGAATTCCCTTGATCATCTCGCCAACATCCTTGATATCAAAATCGTCAAACTCTGCATGGAGTGCATGATTACGAACGCCTGCAAAAGCTTTAATACGCTTAGCTTTAACAGGCGTTATTACTCCAGCTTTTGATAATTCATCTATCAGACTCTCAAGAGATTGGCCCTTTGTTACTATGTTATTCTTTAAGCATATTTTTTTAACAGTATCTTCAAGCACAGCACTGGCAAGAACAGCAGATTCTATTTTTTTATTACCTTTGTGATAACCTTCTGCGTGATCTATAAAATCATCAAATGTTTCAGCAGCAACGATGTATTCAACCCTCCTCATTAATCCACTTTCCCATTCTTGCTGAGCTGACATTAAAAGCCCCAACATCTTCGATACAATTTCCTTTGGAACTCCATGTTTCATATTTTCATGTGTCATTAGCGTTCTTGATTCGTTAAAGAAAACACTATCTGGTAGAGATGCAGTCTGCAAAAGGTTGGAGACAGAAGAAAGCCATGCATGCACTAGCGTTATTTCGTATGAATCTACATAGTAAGCATCTCTATTTGTCTGCCTCGCATATTTTTGGCCTTGAGATACTAACTCTCGAAATCTATTTGTTATTATATCTTTCATCTTTATAACCTCAGGCCCAACAATTAATATACGTAATCTTTAATATACCGGCTTGAAAAAGAATCCGTTATTTGGATGAGTTGTTATCTACACTAATATTTGTTTAAAATCAAATAATTATTGCTGAAGACCCGTGTAAATTTTGTTTGTTATCAGAAAATACGTAACGGGTATAATCATGGATTATCGGCAAATGATGGTCAGGTTGAACCGCAACGGCGAGCGCATTCTCCGCCTAAGGCCATATAGAGGTTATGCATTTTTTAGCCAAAGAAGCACCCATATTGATCTGCTTCAATCTCTTCAACAATAGATTTGAGGTTTTTACTATAGGGATAAGGTTCATAGCTAACCCATTTTCCATTAGCCCTTTGCCAAAATAATTTCCATATATTGGAAGTGCGCACATACTTTATCTTTGCAGTACCAGATTCCATCCATTCCTTGGGATTATCCCATCTGGGTCTGCGAGAATAAATGAGGACCTCATGCACTTTAACGCGATATTCCAAACTGAACTTGTCCTTGATGTGAACAGGGCTACGCTTCTTGCAAAGACTACCTACTTCCTTATCAATCCTTTTCAACTCGATCTCACTAAAAGCCATAATCAGTCCTTACTATTTGGATAAGCATAACGAAGAAGTCACCTGTCGGTGTGAAGCGCAGCGAAACGCCGATCAGGTGAACTGACAGGTTCGATGGTCACCCCTTCATTGAATTTTGAGACCAAGATTCCTTCTCTTCTTTCAATAAATTATTAAAATTTTCAACTAACCATTGTTTTACATTTTGTGCTTCTTTTGCTGTTTGGTTATAAGAATCAAAATAAGCCTTATCAACTTCCGCAATTTTTTCACGATAAAAATAAGAGACCATGGCTGTGAACCAGTACCACATTTCAAGTATCTTTATGCAATAGTCGCAGACCATCAATAAATTAGGTTTGGCAATCGTACCGAGTACATATTGGTTTCCTTCACCTAAAAAGCGAGATGGTATTAGTTCACGATTCGGATGGGTAGCTAAACAAAAAAAATTGTATAACTTTTTCAGATCGTCTTCGTTCTCTCCCATAGGGTGTTTACTAAGTTCCTTCCTGATAATAGCATTTCCAATTTTTTGCCCTTTTTGCCATTTTTGAGCCCATGACTTATCAATTGCGCACAAACTCATTAGCGATAACGTTTCATACACCCTTCTTGCGACAGGAAAAGCAACATTTAACTTGGATGCCATTATTAAGAAACGAGATTCATAAAGGCAGTCGAAAATATCTGCCAGCATATCTCTCAAAACCTTGTCTTGGGTGTTTTCAGGCTTGATGTCACCTAATATAAGAGTAACTCTTGAAATAAGTCGTCCGTATCTATCCGTTACCTTAACAAATGGATCCGACATCTTGCTTATTTCTTTTGTCCGCGTGTCGGCATACATTTGTAATAACTCATAATGCTTATTTGCGTCTTTTGGTTTAAATTTTTTCATTTTTTAAACATCGAACAATTAATATACCGGTTTAAAAAACTGTTCAAGGAAGTTTGCTATTTTTGTATTCGCTCTCTATTGCGGTTCAGATCCAGGGCTGTGAAGCAAAAAGCCCCATCCTTCATATAACTGAAGAAATGGGGCTTTATTTTTTTGTAATTTTTGGTCACCCGATCCTCCTGTTTGAGGTTCTGCTTTTCCTTTACCACAAATCCGATTTTCTTGAGTATTTAATCGTTGTTTCCGTAAGTTGCCTTGTTTTCAGCAACCGCTGCCTGTCTTGGACTCTTGGGCGGTTGAATATCTATATGAACCTTTGCCCCCAGAACCTCAGCGACTCTGCGCAACATGCTCAAGGAGTGGCCCTCGTATGATGTTGATTCAAGACGACTGATTTGCTGTTGAGATGTTCCCACCCTTTGAGCTAATTCCTTCTGAGACAAACCAGCCTTTTTACGCAAAGCAGCTAATTGCAACGCCACGTCCCATGCCTCACCAGCCTTTTGGTAGCGCCTGGCAAAATCAGGATCTTTCAACTGTTTTTCAAGGTATCGGTCAAAATTGGTTTTTCGTTTCATTCTGGATTTCTCTCCAACCAATCACGTTTTCTATCCAAAGCAACCTTACGATCTTTGAGAGGAATTTTTTTTGCTTTGCTTCGAATCCCATGCAAAGCAATAATCCTCTTCCCCTTCATAAAAAAATACAGTACGCGGGAGTTCAACTTGCCCACATGTCTCAGCTCAAAAAGATCATCACCAATATGCTTTGAAAGAGGTGGTCTGTGATAATGGCTGTTTTGAAGTTTAGTTAGGCCGGCCATTACTGCTGCAAAATCGCCTGGATCCGATTCCTTAAGGTCATCAAGAAACTTCCGTACAGGACATCGCCCTGAACCTGTTTCATAAAACTCTATAGAAAATTCCATAATTAGTCAACATCAATATTGATGTATTTTTAATTGAAAGCACAGGATTGTCTGTGCTTTTTAAAGAAACACGGGTTATTTAAAAGACGCTCCTCGGCTTATAAGTTTGTATCGTCAAGAATAGAACAGCTAAATCCTTTTTTTAGTTCATGGTTTAAAGCTTCCCCGCCAAGCAGCGGGGAGCTTCGACCGTAAGGAAGTTTGCTATTTTTGTATTCGCTCGCTATTGCGGTTCAGGTCCAGGGCTGTGAAGCAAAAAGCCCCATCCTTCATATAACTGAAGAAACGGGGCTTTATTTGTTTGTAATAAATTTATTGGTCACCTGATCCTCCTGTTTGAGGTTCAAAAAACAGACCGAAATTAATTTATAGCAGTATGTAATTGAATATACAAGTCAATTTGTTATGTTTTTTTCTAAATTACTGCTATCATTTCTGTCAATCCATCAATATACAATTTGAGTTATTGTGGGTAATATTCTCGACATTTCAACTTTGGGTTGATATTAGGAAACAGTGCTTTGTGTTTCTAAAAGAATGAAAGCTGTGGTTCAAGCGGTGGATAAAAAACTCCAATAATTACAAATGGATTTTTAGCCCATCCATGAAATTGTTTTGTTGTTCCTAAAAACAAGTAAATATCTTTTTTGCTAAACAAATTAAAATATTTTTCTTTAACTTTGTATACAGCCTCTTGTTCATCACCGCTGGAATTTTTAAGACAATTCCAGTAAAGCATGCCAATCTCCCAATCTTTTATTATGAGTTTGGCTTCTCTGCCCTTTTTGTCCCTGAAACGATAAAAAAAATCGTAGGGAAGTTTATCAACTATTGAAAATTCTCTTTTCACTTCCTCTTCGGTCTGAAAAAGAGAAAGCTGCTTTGCTTTTGCTTTCAGGAGGGTTAACTTTTCTTCACTCCATTCGTGTTGTGTCTCCGCAACAACAACCTCAACAATTTCCTCGGGTTTGAAAATGGCCAGGGAAAGCTCATTCCTTTGTGCCTGTTCGATTAAACCGGTCAAATCAGTGTAAATTGGATTTTGATCAAAAATAATACGTTTTCTCTCCTTCCATCCCATTGCTGTCCCAACTGGTTTTCCGATAAGCCTGACCTGTGTAATATCACATACCTTATAACTTTCTGGTCTGGGATCACTTATATTTTTTTGTAACTGGATTTCCATCCATTGATATTTTCTATAACGCTTTTCGTAATCCAGCTTGCGGAACGGTAGTGGATATATACGCGCCCAGCTCCCATCATCCAAGATCCCGGCTGTACAAACAATTTCATCATACTTTTTTGACAGGGTTGGATATGTCTTGACTGTTATGAATATTTTTCGTTTCTCGATCATAAATGGACAACCGCTATATCTTTCTTGGTCTCCAGATAATCACTGATACAATGACGATGACAAAAATACGAATGCCTTTCAAAGCAGGTCAGCGCTATCCTTTGATAACGCTCCATCAGCGCTGTCAAATCTTGCAGACAGCTTGCTTTTTCAGGAAGAGATTCCCGGTATTCTGCAAACAGGCGGACGTAATCATCCTTTGTCTTGAGCTGTTTTCGTTTTTGCGAGACAATTCCCAACTTTGGGACATGCAAGTACTCAACACCTAATTTTGGTAACACGCTGGATAGCATCCCTTTGGAAAAACCGAATTTGCGGCTCAGCGGATTTTTTCGCACATCGCACAACAGGCGTATATCGTTGGCTATCAGTTTATTAATATAAGCCTCAAAGGTTGATCCTTCATAGCCAATTGTATAAAGCACAGACTCCTGTTTTATCGTCCGGCTTCTTTCAGCCTGGATACGTTTATAGGTTTCTTTATCCACAATATCATGAGCTATTTTGCTCTTGATCGCATAATAAGGATAATATTGATAAGTATAACGCAGCAGCCTGCGGCCCCGATAATCCTTATAGCTTTGCATAAAGCAACCGATCTCATCTGTTTCATATCCCTCTAAACCTCTTGCTTGAGGGAGTTGTTTTAGTAAAGTAATATTTTTCTCTTCTGATTTAAGCCAGCCTGTTGCTTGCAAAGCTTCAATGTCTGATGCTGCTTGGAACGAATAAGAGCCATAGTGGTAAGGAATAAAATCGTAGTACAAAAATCCTGTCTTCTGATGCAATAAAAACAATAGCTTCTGGAAATCCATTTTTGACAGGCAGCCTCCAGCCTTTTCTAACAAAATCAAAACAAGGCGTTGCCGATAAAATTTAGGATAATGCAACTTGATCATATCATTACCTCAACAACATGTGATGTATACACGCCGTCAATATCTACAATTTTTACCATTATTTTATGTTTGCCCGCTTTTTGAAGCTCCCCGCCGCAAGCAGCGGGAAATGCGCTCGCTTTTGCGGTTCAAAAGTATAAGACGAGGTAACCAGTTCTATTTTGGCTATTTATGGTATGCTTATTAGTTTATAAGTTTGTATCATCAAGAATACAACAGCTAAATCCTTTTTTTGTTCATAGCTTGAAGCTTCCCCGCCAGGCAGCTGGGAATCTTCGACCGTAAGGAAGTTAGGCAAGCAACTCTCTAAAAGAGACTAATTCCACCAAATATTCCACCCAGTACGGCAAAAACTAAGGCGCCAACAATGGTCAAGATGATAAAGGCTGGGATAGAGGCAATGGCTGCCTTTACCATAAATACAACCATTGACCAAAATGGCATTTTGATGTCGATAATATTGACTTGATTCGTGTTGCTATTTTCCATTCTATTCTCCATGTAATCATAGATAATTAATTGCGCATTTTTATGTGATTGTTTTTGCAGCGGGGAATGAGCTCGCTTTTGCGGCTCAAACGCTACAGGCCGCTGCCGCAATCATTGCCTGACCAAGAGAAATTCCGCCGTCATTAGTTGGGACAAGGCTGTGTGTTATAACTTGAAAATCTCTTTGCTTAAGCTCTTTTATTAAACCTGATAAAATTATCGTGTTCTGGAATACCCCGCCGCTTAACGCAACACGATTTAAACCGTTTTCCTTTCTTATGACTTCACACAGTTCTGAAAACAGCGCAATAATGGTATTATGGAATTTGCCGCTTATTGTTGAAGGGCTTACTCCCATTTTCATGTCATTGACTACGCCGGATATTATGGGCTGAAGAAAAATCCTGTGAGTTTCCCCGGATGTCCATTCAAAGTTATAGACACCTTTTGTCTTTTCATCAGACATCATCTCCAGCTCCATGGCAGCCTGGCCTTCAAAAACCACGGTGTTTCTGATACCGATAATTGCAGCTATGCCGTCAAAAAAACGCCCAAGGCTTGAAGTTAGGGGAGAATTTACCTTTTTTGAAATCATCCCAACAATAAATTTTACCTTGCTGTCATCAATTTGCTCAAACAAAGGAAGATTGTGACCGGCAAAATCTTTTCCAAAAGCATCGCAGAGATAACTTACAGCCATACGCCACGGCTGCTTTATTGCCGCCGCCCCTCCGGGCATCGGAACATATGACAGGTGTGCCGCGCGCTTAAATTCGCTGTCTTCAACAATGAGTATTTCACCTCCCCATATACTGCCGTCGGTTCCATAACCTGTGCCGTCAAAGGAAAGCCCTATTACAGGGCCATCCAGACGGTTTTCCGCCATGCAACTGACTATATGCGCGTGGTGATGTTGAACAGGAACCTTTTTAACATCCTCCTGTTCAAGTGCATATCTTGTGCTCAAATAATCAGGATGAAGATCATAGGCAATAATTTGGGGATTAATATCAAGTATCTGTTTCATGTGATTAATGGTTAATTGAAAGAACTCGTATGTTGCCTGATTCTCAAGATCCCCGATATGCTGGCTTATAAAGGCATTGTTTTCTTTTGTAAGGCAGACAGTGCTTTTCAACTCTCCACCGCAGGCAAGTATCTGGCCGACTTTTTTATTTAAAAAAACAGGAACAGGAATATATCCCCTTGATCGACGCATAAACCTGGTCTGGCCGGCCGTATGTTTTACTATTGAATCGTCGCTTCGCAGGTATATGTCCCTGTTGTGTATGAGAAAATAATCCGCAATTTCTGAAAGCCGCTTAAAAGCATCTTCGTTGTCAATGCAAATCGGCTCTTCGCTTATATTTCCGCTGGTCATAACCAGAGCAATAAAATCGTGGCTTAATAAAAGGTAATGAAGAGGTGTATAAGGAAGCATCGCTCCAAAATATCTGTTTCGCGGTGAAACCTCCTTTGAGAGAGGATTGGGCTTTTTCTTTTTCAATATAACAATGGGGCGATGGAACGACTTCAGAAGATCTTCCTCTTCAGGCTGCACATGTGCATATTTGCGGATATGTTCAATATCGCAAGACATTATTGCGAGCGGCTTTTCTTCGCGATGTTTTCTGCTTCTGAGCGTGCGGACGGCATCATTGTTTGCGGCATCCACCGCGAGATGAAATCCTCCCAGGCCTTTTATCGCAACAATATAACCCTGCTTTAAAAGCTGTGCGGTTTTCTTAATCGGATTTTGAGAAACTATTTTTTTTCCTTTATTATCAAAAAGATCAATATGAGGTCCGCACTTTTCACAGGCATTTGGCTGCGCATGAAACCTTCTGTTGCCTGGATCGTCATATTCAGCCTGGCACATTTTGCACATTTTAAAATGTTTCATTGAGGTTTTGGGACGATCATAGGGGATATCTGAAATAATTGTATATCTGGGGCCGCAGTTTGTGCAGTTTATGAATGGATAGTGAAAGCGACGATCGTCCGGATCGAACAGCTCTGTGAGGCAGTCGTAGCAAATAGACACATCAGGAGAAATAAGGGTTGAGCATGCGGACTGGCCAATGCTTTGCGCAATGGAAAATTCTTTGAAACCTTTAACAGGTTCAAGATCAATCGAAATGTCTGTGATGTGAGATAAAGGCGGGTTTTTTTCAGTAAGATCGCTGCAAAACGATTCAATATTATCTTTAGTGCCTTCTATATGTATAACCACACCAGACGAGGTGTTTGCAACACTGCCTTTTATTTCATATTTGCTTGCGAGCTGATAAACAAATGGTCGGAACCCAACTCCCTGAACTATTCCGTTAATATTAAGTATTTTAGCAACATAATCGCGTGTCATGGCATTTTTTCGGGAATAACCGGCAGCGGCGCCTGCTGTTATGCCTCATCGTTTGCTTTATCTACAAGAGCGGCTGCTTCTTTGAGCAGCAGCAAGGTTTCCATTGCAACAGATTCATCTATTTTATGCAAAGCAAAACCCGCATGAACGATGACATAATCTCCAATCTTTGCATCTTCGAGAAGCAGCAAACTGGCCTCCCTTGTAACGCCATCAACATCTATTGTGCCTATACTGTTTTCAATTTTTACTATTTTAGAAGGTATTGCAAGACACATTCAATTGCTCCTTTTTTGATAGGAAACCTTCAGACGATCAAGTTCAGCCAGAACCATGTTTATTACAGGATCTATTTTTGTCTGTATTACCGGCGTCAGGTCAATACTAAGCGTATCAATATCTTCAGGCTCTACTCCGACTATTACTGTTTCAGGCACTTTGTCAAGGGCCTGGCATAAAGTCAGCGCTTCAATAAAGTCGATTTGATGGAGAGAATTTTTTGCCCTGATGCGCTCAGGTATTGCATCACCTTCTAAATGGTATAGGGAGCCCGCTGCTTTTTTATTTCTGATTACATCAACAACAATAAGCTGGTCAGCTTCAGAAATTACCCCCAGAAGGTTTATCCCAAGTACTCCGCCATCCACAATCGAAACATTATCAGGAAACTCATAAAGCTCCTGCAACTTTTCTATAACACGTATGCCGAATCCTTCATCAGAAAAAAGTAAGCAGCCGACGCCCAAGACCATAATATGTTGTGAGTTCTTTTTTGTTATCTTTTCCACAAGTTATTTATCCTGTTAAGTTACAAAACAGCTTCTATGTAATTATAGCAAAATCGGTAAGTAATCAAAAGGGAAGTCTCAATAAGAGGCGGGTGTGCGTTAACCTTTCAGGGCCTCGCTTGAATGCAAGGCCCTGAAAGGGAAATAGTAAAATTATTAGCGCTTATGTCGCCCTAATTTTGTAGACCTGGTTGGAATCAGGATCAATTATATGAACACCGCAGGCTACACATGGATCAAAGGAATGAACGGTTCGCAAGACTTCAATTGGACGCTTTGGATCCGCAACCGGCGTCCCGATAAGAGCCTCTTCCACCGGTCCAAGCTTGCCTTTTTCACACCTTGGCCCGAAATTCCAGGTTGAAGGCACAACATACTGGTAATTTTTAATCTTCTTGTTTTCGATTTCAATCCAGTGCCCTAAAGATCCTCTGGCAACATCATTTAATCCCACGCCCATAGCCTTGTCAGGCATTTCCCATGGCTGATATGTCTTAGTGTTACCGTCTTTAATATTCTTAACCAGCTCCATAACCCATCCTTGCATGGCATTGCCGATGGCAACTGTCTCAAGGCCCCTGGCCGCTGTTCTGCCAAGAGTAGAAAATAGAGCAGTAATCGGAACGCCGAGGTCCTTAAGAGTTTTGTCAACCAATGGTTTTATATCTTTATGCCCTTTAGCATAGGCTACAAGCACTCTTGTCAAAGGACCAACCTCGCATGGCTCACCATCATAGCGAGGCGCTTTGAACCATGAATATTTACCGCCATCCGGTTTGTATTTTGGATCTTCCTGAAGCGGTTTTGTTTCACCTTTATAAGGATGTTTTGGGCTGCCTTTCTCATACCATGCACGGGCAACATGTTCCGTAACCTTTTCCTGCTCTGCCATTTTAATACCGGCAAGATCACGTTTCATTATCACACCTCTTGGCATGTACAGGCTTTCAGGCTCTTTATCGCTCATGGGAAGGTCTCCCCATGCAAGGAAATTTGTCGTTCCGCCAATCGCTCCCCAGTCCTTGTAAAACGAAGCAACAGCCATCAGGTCAGGAATATATACATTATTAATAAAATCCTGCGTTTCCTTTGTCAGATACAAAAATTCAGCTATACGGTCAGGAGTAAGATCCTTTACCGATGTTATTCCTCCGACAACCAGCGACTGCAGATGCGGATTCTTTCCTCCAAATATGGCATGCATTCTGGCTGCCTTGGCCTGAAGGCGGAGGGCTTCAATATAATGCGCTGAAGCCATCAGGTTTGCCTCGGGTGGAAGTTTGTATGCAGGATGCCCCCAGTATGCATTATTCAAGGGGCCAAGCTGGCCGCTTTCAACAAAGGTTTTAAGCCGTTGCTGAACATCCTTGTAATATGTTGAGCCGCCCCAGGGAGCATTGCTTACATTCTCGGAAAGAGTTGCTGTTTTCTTGGGATCGGCAGATAGTGCGCTTACAATATCAACCCAGTCCAGCGCGTGTAGATGATAGAAATGGACAATGTGGTCATGCTGGAACTGAGCGCCGTGAAGAAGGTTTCTCATTATACGCGCAGTATCCGGTATCTTAACGCCAACTGCATTTTCGACTGCCCTCACCGAGGACAGAGCATGTGTATAAGTTCAGACGCCGCAGGAGCGCTGAACAAAATGCTGCGCATCCCTTGGATCACGTCCCTGAAGAATAAGTTCAATGCCTCTGAACATCTGGCCTGAGCTCCAGGCATTTACTACTTTGCCTCCTGCCACCTCTACTTCAATTCGCAGATGGCCCTCTATTCTGGTAATCGGATCTATCGTTATTCTTTTACCCATATTATCTCCTCCCTTTTTTTCTTAAAAAGGATTGTTATTTGTTTTTCCGGCTACATTTCCTCATAAAACGGGCTCATCTTGTCCCAGAAATCAGGTTCGCTGCATCCAATGCAGGGATGTCCTGCCTGAACAGGCCAGCTTGTACCGTCATTGAACTTTACAGTCGGGCAATTGTTGAAGGTTTCCGGACCCTTGCAACCTACTTTGTAAAGGCAATAACCCTTGGCTGCCTCTTGTGAACCAAACTCGGTAACAAATTCACCATTTTCAAAATGTGATCTTCTTTGGCATTGATCATGAATCGTCTTGCCATATGCAAAAAGCGGTCTGCCAAGATCGTCAAGAGCCGGCAGTTTGCCGAGAAGGAGATAATTAACCACTGTACCGACAAGATTAATCGGATTTGGAGGGCATCCCGGAATATTCAGTGTCTTAATGCCAAGAGCATCTCCAACACCTTTATATCCGCCTGGATTAGGCTTTGCCGCCTGGATACCGCCATATGCGGAACATGTACCCATGCAGATTACTGCAGCGGCTTTAGAGCAGACATCCTTTGCGATATCAAGAAATGTTCTCCCTGCGATCTTTCCATAACCGCCGTTGTACTTTGTGCCAACCGCTCCCTCTACAACACAGATAAACTTGCCGTTGTATTTTTTTACTGCATTGTGGAGATTCTCTTCTGCCTGATGACCTGCTGCAGCCATTATGGTTTCATGATATTCTACTGAGAGAACTTCCAGAAGCAGCTGATCGATCCAGGGATACATGGACCTTAAAAGCGCTTCGGAACATCCGGTACATTCAGCAAAATGAAGCCAGATTACGGGCGGGCGCTGTGCAGGAGCTGCGAACACCTCTGCTACCTTTGGAACAAACGATGATGAAAGCCCCATGGTAGCTGTTAGAAAGGTACAGTACTTCATAAAGTCCCTTCTTGAGACCCCTTTCTTCTCCAGCCTTTTATAAAATTCTTTTTCCTTTTCCATTGGCACCTCCTGATGCTGTTATAAGGTTACAACAAATACTGTCAATCAAACAAGTTGATAATACGAGATGTTTGAAAAATGCTCAATTTTGTTCGAGTTCAAGTAAGGCGAAAATATGAGCGCTGATGGTTAGCGCTAAATTGGATAACAAAAGGGAGCGTTTTTCAAAGGTTGCAAAGGTCTCAATACGTAAATCCCCATAGAGACCTGCGGTATTAAGAAAGAACTGAAGTAATTTAATTTATTGAATAAAAACTTTCTAACTCGACCCGTAACATAAGTCAAGAAAAATAATCTGTTATTTTTCAGCCACCTAAAAAGCTCCATAAAATTGCCGCCGCAATTGCTGAGCCAATAACACCTGATATGTTTGGAGCCATGGCATGCATCAAAAGAAAATTTGTGGGGTCTTCTTTCTGGCCTACTATCTGAACCACGCGGGCGGAATTAGGAACAGCCGATACGCCTGCGGCGCCTATAAGCGGGTTTATCTTTTGACGCAGGAAAAGGTTCATGAATTTTGCAAAGATAACGCCCGATGCCGTTGCGACGGCAAAGGCTGAAGCGCCAAGAATAAAAATTCCCATGGACTTACCGGTCAAAAAAATATCGCCCTGTGTGCTCGCTCCAACAGCCAGGCCCAGCAATATGGTTACTGTATCAATAATAGAAGAACGGGCTGCTCTGGCAAGACGTTCTGCTACTATGCTTTCCTTTAAAAGATTCCCGAAAAAGAGCATACCGAGAAGAGGAAGTGCGCCCGGAGCTATAAAGCAGCAGAGCAAAAATCCAACTATGGGAAAAATCAGCTTTTCTCTCTTTGAAACCTCACGAGGCTCTTCCATTCTTATAAGCCGTTCTTTGCGTGAGGTAAGCAACCTCATAATGGGTGGTTGAATTACAGGAACCAGCGCCATGTATGAATAAGCTGCGATTGCAATAGGGCCTATCAGCCGCGGAGCAAGCACGGCTGTAAGAAAAATAGCCGTAGGTCCGTCAGCCCCTCCGATAATGCCTATTGATGCAGCCTCATTCGGAGCAAAGCCGAGTGCAAGAGCCCCTAAAAAAGTTGCAAAAATTCCTATCTGGGCGGCAGCTCCCAAAAGCATCAAGGATGGACGCGCAAGCATTGCTGAAAAATCAGTAAGGGCTCCTACGCCCAAGAAGATTAATGGCGGATAAATATCATGCATAACGCCGTAATACATGTAATTCAAAAAACTGCCCTTTTCATAAATTCCGAGTCCAAAATCCCTGATCACAGGAATATTACCCATCAAAATGCCAAAACCGATCGGTATCAGAAGAAACGGTTCATACTTTTTTGCTATCCCCAAATAAATAAGCACAATGCCCACCAGAATCATTATTATGTTCTGATAACCTGCAAGCGCAAAACCTGTATTGGACAAAAATTCTATTAACAGATCTACCATTGATTAAATCTTGCTCCTCTCTTTCATTTAGATCTTAATATTTTTTTCAACCTCATGATTCCAAAGGAAATAGCCCTTTCCGTCAGGAACTATCAGTTTTGCCTGAAGTAAATCGTTAACACTTGAGTGTGAATGTGGAAATCCGCATTTTTCAGAAAAATCAAGAAGCTTTGGCAGCGGAAACGGTTCGCCAATCTGCTCGACTAAAAGTTTAAACTGGCGAACAGACCCTTTAACATTTTTTGGCAAAACCGGATCAGAGACAATTGCCTCTGATCTGTGTTTTCTCTGCACAAGTTTTTTTATCCGTTGATAATAGGTATGCCTTTTATCCCAGAATTCAAGAACTTTGTGAATTTGGGAAATAGCAAGAGAAAGTATTATAAGCCCTGTAAAAACTATTGAAGTCCCCAAGGCGGCCAACTGCCAACCGTTATGTGCTGATATTGCATCTAAGCCGTACAATTAACATCCCCCTGTGACAAAAGGCTGTCTTGCTGAAATAATTTGATTGATTTTTTCCATAATCTTACCACCCAGGGCAGGATTACTCTCTATAAGACGCGATAATTCCTGGCCGGGGATCGATAGAACCACCCCATCTGTCAACGCAACCGCTGTCCCGGTATAACAAAAAGGGAGAACCGCTGCTGATAATCCTACAATATCACCCTTATTATGTAAAGTATATGATCTGTCCTCTTTAAAAAAGACCATAAAATTACCTGATAAGAGGATGAAAATGCTATGCGCCTGATCGCCTTGACGCGTTATCACCTCCCCTTCCGTTACCCTAATCCGGGACATCAAGGAGGCAAGCTCTTCCAACTCGGTACGTGAAAGATGCTCAAAAATATTCAAAGAGTCGATTGTATTAATGTCAACAGGCATTGTTTCATCCTTTAGTCACTGCTTAGATCATTAGGCTGAAGACTGAAGGTGGAATCAGTCTATCCACCTGAGCAGTTACCTCTAATTTTGGCGTCTTGTTGTCTTTGTGGCTGAATAGTCAGGTTTTTTAAAGCAAAAAGGCTCTGTGGAAAAACAGGCAAATACTGGAAGATGATCCGAATATCCTTTTCCGAGATGCCTGCCACTGCCTTTTTTAGCCCTCTGCCATTTATAAATATCTTTCCCTTTAAAAAGGTAATCAGGGTCAAACTTATCAAAGGAATTATCTATATATGAAATTCCCTTTTCATCATAAAGCCCTTTGGATAAAATAATATTGTCGGGACTGTTTTTATCACCAAAAAAATTATATGACCAGCATCTTTTTTTATTGATTTCAAGCCACAGATTATACAGATATTCATTACCTGTCTGTTCCAGCAGGACCTTTTCATCGACCAATACGGAACCCATGTTGGTTTTTAAAATATGATTTATCCCGGTAATGCCTCCGGTATCGTTTAATTTAGCGGAATTTTTAAAGGTTTTGTATTCATTATAATTTGAATTAAAATCACCTATTAAAATAAAATCAACATTATCTTCTAATTTATCAAGCTCTTCCTTAAGTGCTTTAGCATAAACTATTCTATTGGTTTCAGGGTCTTGTTTTGATTTCCAGTGATTGACAAACAGAATCAGGGGATTACCCTCGACATCAAGGGTAACTTTCAAAATATTTCTTGCGAATTTATTATCAACTATTATTTCCTCTTTCTTAACAACAGGAAATTTAGATATTATAGCACATTTAACTGTTGTGGTTTTTAAATCCGCAATTGCAAAATATGGGTAATCAACGCCAAGATCCATTAGTCTGCTGCGCAGATAAATAAGAGATTTTTTCGTCTCGATCTCCTGTAATGCAACAATATCAGCCTTTAAGTCGTTTATCACCCTGGCGATATTACGAGCCTTGATATCAAGCATACTCCTGTCCCAGCCGTAAGCGGTATCCGGTATATACCCGGTATATTCGGCCCCGTCATCGGCAATATCAAAAAGATTTTGCACATTATAGCTTGCGATCTTAAAGTTTTTTGCCTCTATTGAATTGACAAAACCAAATAAGATAACAAATATTGATAAAATTGTTGTTTTCATATATTAAAATGTTTTTAGAGGTTTTAAAAAAAATCGGAGTAATATAGAGCTATTTTGTTGTATGTTTCAATAGTTTTTTTGCTTAGTATAAATGGTGATTGTTTTTTAGCATTTAAAATATATGTTTTCTCTCACCCGATATGAGGGAATTAATTAGGAGGCGGAAAGATGATGAAAGTTTTGGTAAGCGATAATCTCGGAGAAATCGGGGTTCAAATGTTTCAGGATGCGGAGGGAATCGAGGTCGATGTCAATGTGGGATTATCTCCGGAAGAGCTTAAAAGTATTATTGGAAATTATCACGCCCTGGTTATCCGTAGCGCTACAAAGGTAACCGAGGACCTTCTCAAAGCGGCAACACAGCTTAAAGTCGTTGGTCGTGCCGGGATCGGCCTTGATAATGTGGATATACCGGCGGCTACAAAACGTGGTGTTGTTGTAATGAATACTCCTGATGGCAATGTTGTGACTACTGCTGAACATACTATTGCCCTGATGCTATCATTATCACGCAACATCCCGCTGGGCACATCATCATTGAAAGCCGGGTGCTGGGATAAGAAAAAACTGCAGGGTAAAGAGCTTTACAAAAAGGTTCTAGGCATTATCGGTCTAGGAAAAATTGGCTCCATTGTAGCTAATCGAGCACAAGGCCTGCAAATGCAGGTAATTGTTTACGATCCATTTATTACACCAGAACGCATTGAAAAGACTGGTTATAAAAGTGTTTCTTTATCTGAATTGTACCAGCAGGCCGATTATATCACGGTGCATGTCCCCAAGCTAAAGGATACAACCGGGTTGATAAATAAGGAGGCCTTTGAGCAAATGAAACAAGGAGTTATGATTATTAATTGCGCTCGAGGCGGTATAATTAATGAGGCTGATCTATATGATGCCATGACTTCAGGCAAAGTTGCAGGAGCGGCATTAGATGTTTTCGAGACCGAGCCCCCTGTTGGCTCGCCTCTTCTTACACTTGACAGGCTTGTTTGCACCCCACATCTTGGCGCTTCCACAAGCGAAGCCCAAACAAACGTAGCTGTTGCAGTGGCCGGCCAAATAATTGACTATCTAAAGACTGGAACTATTGTTAATGCTGTGAATGTTTCATCTGTTACAGGAGAACTTCTTATAAAGCTTGGTCCGTTTTTGTTACTTGCGGATCGTATGGGTTGTCTGCAGGCTCAGCTTTCCAAGGGCCCTATAAAGGAGGTTCTTATTGAGTATACAGGGGATTTTCAGGACATTGATCTGTCGCCTGTCTCTACCGCGGTGTTAAAAGGTCTCCTCACCCCGATGCTTAAAGATGATGTGAATTTTGTTAATGCACCGGTTATTGCAAAGGAAAGAGATATTAAGGTTAAAGAGACTTTCAGCTCTGAGTCTGAGGATTATCTGAACCTTATTACTATACAGGTAGTTACTACGGAAATGACCAGCACTGTAGCGGGCACTATATTCGGCAAAAAAGATGTCAGGGTTGTAAAAATAGATAATTTCCGTCTCGAGATGATCCCAAATGGCCACCTGACCCTGATAAACAATGTTGACAGACCCGGTGTTATAGGCGCTATTGCATCCGTGCTTGGCGAGCATGACATTAATATCGCTCAGATGCAGGTTGGCCAGGAAAAGGATGGTGAAAAAAATATTGTATTTCTTAGAACCGACACAACAATCCCTAATAAAGTGCTTGAAAAGCTTAGTGCCTTGAAGATGGTTAACTCGGTAACACATTTCGAGCTTTAGTGATACCTGAAATGAGCAATCAGCCGTTAGCTTTTAGCTGTTAGTCAAACCATATCAAGATGTTGTTAAATTATACGAATGCATATTTCATGTGAGCCAATGGCTAATCGCTAACAGCTGATTGCTTAACGTAGCTTATAAAGGAGATCAGACATGACCGAAAAAGATAAAGGATTTATTATTAAAGACCGGAGGGCTTTTGCTGAAGAAAATCAAGAAATAAAGGACAAAGAGGAATCTTCTACTGAACAAGTTGAAGATCAGACGCAAAAAGAGAGTGCCCCGGAAGATAAACAGGAGCCGGAGATTCATCTGCCGAAGATAAATTTTGCTACTTTTATTATTTCTTTGAGTGCATCCGCATTAGTACACCTTGGCGTTATTGAGGACCCAGCCTCAGGTAAAAAGGTTAAAAGCCTGACAATGGGGAAACAAACAATAGATATTTTAAGCATGCTGGAGGAGAAAACCAGTGGTAATTTAACAAAGGAAGAAGAAAGTATGCTCAAAAGTATCCTTTATGATTTGAGAATAACTTACGTAAAACAAAAAGGATAACAATTGATGGCGTCGCAAAAAGGCCCATCTACTG
Source organism: Candidatus Desulfaltia sp. (assembly GCA_030656555.1). Taxonomy (GTDB): domain Bacteria; phylum Desulfobacterota; class Desulfobacteria; order Desulfobacterales; family ETH-SRB1; genus Desulfaltia. The sequence goes on from JAUSPN010000054.1 coordinate 18,301, forward strand.
TGTTGTAGTATTTTTTCAGACCCTCGACATACTGTATGTATGCCTTCGGTCCTGAAAAAATCCTACGCCTTGTATATGAACCTTTTTACTTAGCCGTCTACAGTTAAATTAGTGGCTTTTTACGAGTTAATCACAATTAAGTCGCTAAGGCGGAAATGTTTGTAAAACGTTTAAATAATCTGCGGAAATCTGTGGAATCTGCGGATGGAATTTGGGAATTGAGGGTTATTTTTATGAAGTTTATTAAAAAGATAAAAAAAGTATCAGGAAGAAAAGTATTTTTTGTCATGACATTCATGGCGGTTGTGCTTTTGCTTGTTTCAAGTGCTTATTCGGAACCTGGTGCTGAGGCAAAATCAGATAATTATCTCACAGTGCCTGAAAGCTTCAGCAGTCTGGCCGAATCGGTCAGCCCGGCTGTAGTCAACATCAGAACTGTTAAAACTATTCAGGGCGGTAGCCGAGTATTTCGTCATTTTTCAAAAAGTCCCTTTGGCGAGGATGATCCCATGAAGGACTTTTTTGAAAAATTTTTTGGCGAACAATCTCCCCGAGATTTTAAACAGCGAAGTCTTGGGTCAGGATTCATTATTGATAAAGACGGCTATATTGTAACAAACAATCATGTTGTCGAAAATGCGGACAAGATAAAGGTAAAGCTAAAAAACGGGAAGGAATTTGATGCAAAGATCATTGGGAAGGACCTCAACACAGACTTAGCCCTTATCAAAATCAAATCGCTGCGGGATCTCCCTTTTGCCATGTTAGGAAATTCAGACTCGCTGAAGGTTGGTCAGTGGGTTGTGGCGATAGGCAGCCCTTTTGGTCTGGAGCACACTGTTACTGCTGGAATTGTCAGCGCTAAAGGTCGTGTCATAGGGTCCGGCCCCTATGATGATTTCATACAGACAGATGCTTCAATAAATCCTGGGAACAGCGGAGGTCCGCTTGTCAACATGAAAAAGGAGGTTGTGGGAATAAACACAGCTATTATAGCAAACGGCCAGGGAATAGGATTTGCCATCCCGATTAACCTTGCCAAAGGGGTCATTGAGCAGCTTAAGCAAAGTGGAGAGGTAACACGGGGATGGCTGGGTGTGGCCATTCAGGATCTTAACGAAGAGCTGGCAAAATACTATGGTGTTAAAGATAAAAATGGAATTCTTGTTGCCGAAGTTTTCCCCGGCGATCCTGCTGATGAAGCTGGAATCAAGCCCAATGATATTATACTTGAAGTTAATAATAAAAAGGTAGAAACAGGCCGGGATCTGACCACAATGATAGCAAACACCGGTGTTGGAAAACTTGTTAAAATAAAACTGTTACGTAACGGCGCAGAAAAAATGGTTGAAGTAAAAATCGCCAAAAGGGATGCTTCAAAACTTTATGCCGATAAATCAAAAAAAGGTGCGGAAGATGAACTCGGAATCCGTGTGTCAAAGATAACACCGGAAATAGCCCGTCAATTTAATATAACATCAGAAGAAAAAGGGGTAATCGTGATCGCCATCGAGCCGAACAGCAAAGCTTCTGAAGCAGGATTAACTACAGGCGATATTATCAAAGAAATAAATCGGATAGGAATAGATACTCCTGATAAATATCATAGCCAAATCAGAAAAATCAAAAATGGCGAACAAATCGAAATGCTGATAAAAAGAATTAATGCAGGATTTATTGTTATAAAGATGACAAAATAATAAAGTAACGGTTCATTAAAAAAACTGTGAACTGTAAACCGACAACCGTGAACTGTAAATGGTTACTAATAAACTTTATTTCACATGAAAATCCTATCTCCGGCAAAGATTAACCTTTTTTTGCAGATAACTGGAAAAAGACAAAACGGCTATCACGATCTGTTTACACTTATGTGCTGTATAAGTCTTTATGACACGGTTTCACTCTCTTTTGGCACAAAACATACAACTGTATCCTGCAATAACCCGGAAGTGCCTGAAGATAAAAGCAATCTTGCCGTAAGAGCAGCAAATCTTTTTTTCAAAACCCTCCACAAGAACGAAGGTGTGAAAATCAGACTTGAAAAAAAAATACCTGTCGCGGCCGGTCTTGGCGGTGGAAGCAGTAATGCAGCCAGTGTTCTTTTAGGTTTAAACCGCTACTACGGCCAACCTCTCTCCCAAGACAAGCTAATGTCTATAGGACTTTCAATCGGGACAGATATTCCGTTTTTTATTTTCAGGAAACCAGCGATAGTCTCAGGTATCGGCGAAAAACTGGAAGCTTATGAAGGCTTGAAACCGTTTCAAATATTGTTGGTTTGCCCAAAATTTGCTGTTTCAACAAAAGAGATATATAAAAACCTTAATTTAGAATTGACAAACTGCAACAAAAAACTTAAAAATATAGTTTTTAAAAAAAAGATATTTGATATTAAAAAACATTTGTGTAATGATCTTGAAAACGTAACCGCATCAATATGTCCTGACGTTAATAAGGCAAAAGAGACTCTTTTAAGCTGTGGGGCAATAGGCGCTCTAATGTCAGGAAGTGGTCCGGCCGTATTTGGCATCTTTCCTGATTTTAACAAAGCCCTAATTGCCTATAACGCCATTTTAAATAAACATAGCTGGTGGAGTGTGTTTCAGGCTGAAATACTGATTTAGTTGACGAATTATGGGGCGTCGTCAAGCGGTAAGACACAGGACTTTGGTTCCTGCATTCGGAGGTTCGAATCCTCCCGCCCCAGCCAAAATTTGAGACACTATTGTGATGGCAGATAAAATGAAAGATTGTGCAATATTTACAGGAAATTCAAATCCATCTCTTGCAAAGGAAATATCCGATTACCTTAATATTCCTCTTGGTGGAGCCAAGGTTGGCAGATTTAGCGATGGAGAGATACAGATTGAAATTGATGAAAATGTAAGATCAAAGGATGTTTTTCTGATTCAGTCGACATGTTCGCCTGTAAACGAAAACCTTGTTGAAATGCTTCTAATGATAGATGCCTTTAAGCGTTCTTCGGCCCAAAGAATAACCGCGGTAATGCCATATTACGGGTATGCGCGCCAGGATAAAAAGGTAGCGCCACGTGTTCCCATCAGCGCCAAACTTGTTGCTGATCTTTTGACGGTTGCCGGCACAAACAGGATAATTACAATGGATTTACATGCTGTTCAGATCCAGGGTTTTTTCAACATCCCTGTGGATAATCTTTTTGCCGCTCCTGTTATTCTTGATTATATTACAGCCAATTTTAAAAACAATCTTGTCATTGTTTCTCCGGACGCGGGTGGAGCCGAAAGGGCAAGAGCATTTGCAAAACGCCTGCATGCCGATCTTGCCATCATTGATAAGCGCAGAGATGCTCCCAATAAGGCCAGGGCTATGGCAGTAATAGGAGATGTCACTGGAAAGACGGCAATTATTCTTGACGATATGGTTGATACGGCAGGAACCTTAACAGAGGCAGCAGATGCTATTGCGAAAAACGGAGCAAAGGAGATCCACGCCTGCTGCTCACATCCTGTACTATCCGGTCCGGCAATCGACCGGATAATGAAATCTGCTTTAAAAAGCCTTGTTGTAACCGATACGATCCCATTTAACAACAAAGTTAAAGCATGTAATAAAATAAAGGTGCTTTCTATTGCACGATTAGTTGGAGAAGCGATAATCCGAAGCCATAAAGGTGATTCGGTTAACTCTCTTTTTGTATAAAAAGATTTTTTTAACAGTTCAGCCGCTAAGCTTAGTGGCCGAACTATTAGGATTTTTCAAGGAGGTTTTTTTTGGAATCAATTGAACTTAAAACAAATATCAGAACATCTGTTGGAAATAGTAAAGCCCGCTCTCTTCGGCGGGAAAAACAAATACCTGCGGTACTTTATGGCCCTGGTAAAAAAACCGTCTTGCTTTCCGTTAATCTTAGCGATCTTGAACAGGCACTCAAAAAAAGCAAGGGGAGGCAGGCACTATTAAATCTTGTAATTCAAAACGGCGAAACATACACCAAACCGGCGATTATCAAGGAATTGCAAACGCATCCGGTTGAACGGAGCATCCTTCACGTAGATTTTTATGAAATTGACATGAATCGTAAGATAAAGGTCAAAGTGCCTGTTGTAATCACAGGAAAATCAAAGGGTGTTGAACTGGGAGGCATCTTGCAGATTATAAGGCGTGAACTGGAGGTATTATGCCTGCCAATAGAAATCCCGGAATCAATTGAGATTGATATCAGCGATCTTGATGTTGGTGATTCTGTACATGTTAAAAGCATTCCATTTAAAGATAACATTGAGATTCCTGCAGATGTTGATTTTACTGTACTAACAATAGTCAGCCCAAAGGCTGTAGAAGAAGCTGTGCCTGAAGAAGTCGAAGAAGAGACCAAAGAAGAGGTGCCTGAGCCTAAAGGATAAATATGCCCCAAAAGAAAGTATTCCTTGTAGTTGGGCTGGGAAATCCGGGCAAAACATATGCGGCAACCCGTCATAATTTCGGTTTTATGGTGCTTGACAAGCTTGCGGATTCCTTTTCCATCCCGGTTGGCAAAAGAAAGTTTAATGCACTGCTTGGCCGCGGTCTTATTGAAGGCGTCGATGTTATCCTCACCAAACCAATTGGTTTTATGAACAGAAGCGGCCAGCCTGTTCATAAAATAAAAGAATATTTCAACATATCCTGCAAAGATATCCTGGTTATTCATGACGATATTGACCTTGCCTTTGGGACACTGCGAATAAAACAAAAAGGAGGGTCAGGAGGGCACAACGGCGTAGAGTCATTAATTGAATTTTTAGGGTCCAACGATTTTTCACGTATTCGTATCGGCATTGGATCTTCGATAAAGGATATTGATGTCACCGATTACGTCCTCAGTGAATTCAGTTATAATGAAAAAAAAAATCTGGATGAAGTAATCACAAAAGCTCAGGATGCAACAATAACAATTCTTTGCAAAGGCATAAAATATGCGATGAACTGTTTTAACAACAAAAAAATCATACTTGATTGAAGATTCCCGGTAACAAGCTATAGGAAATGTTCTGTCTGACGGCAGTGCTTCGCAGCTACCGTAAGGAAGTTACCCGTTTTTAGATCCGCTCGCTAACCCCGCAGTAAGCTACGGAGAATGCGCTCGCTGTTGCGGTTTAAAATAAATATAAGGATCGTCGGTTAAAACGTCGATCTTTTCCTTGTTGATTATTAAATTAATCAATGATATAGGTAACAACATGAATGCTCAACGATACGAGAAAATGCAAAAAAAAATACCTGCCACAAAAAACAAGGAAATTCGCAAATTTAAAGTTGGTGATCTTGCGGTTTACCCTGCACACGGAGTCGGTCGGATTGAAGCAATCGAAAGCAGAGTGGTAAACGATGAGAAACATGATTTTTACATCATGAAGGTGCTTGAAAACGATATGATTATCATGATCCCAACCTGGAATATAGAATCCGTCAGGTTAAGAGATGTTATCAGTAAACAAGAAATCGCAAAGGTATATGATGTTATTAGGCAGGATCAAGACTTGCTAATTAACAACCAGACTTGGAACCGGCGATACAGAGAGTATATGGACAAAATTAAAACCGGATCTATTTATGACGTGGCGGAAGTATTTAGAGATCTTTATTTTATTAAAGTAACGAAAGATCTGTCCTTTGGAGAACGCAAGCTTTTTGATACCGCAACAAGCCTGCTGGTAAGTGAACTTTCGATCGCAACCGACACTAACGAAGAGACTGTTATGTCAAAGATAGAGTCTCTGTTTAATAAGCCAGAATAAATATTCCCCCCTATAATCACTCCAAGCGTAAATGCTTTGAGACCTTTGAAAAATGCTCAATTTTGTTCAAGTTCAAGAAAGGCGAAAATATAAGCGCTGAAGCTTAACTTCGTGTAACAGTAGGAATACATTGAGTATTTCGAAGCTTACAATTTGAGTCTGACACTGACACGCTAGTGAAGCATCGGCGCTCAATTGGGCAAAAAGGGGCGTTTTGCAAATGTCTCACTTTACAATCCTTGTTAATGAACACGATGCCGGAAAACGGCTTGATATGGTTGTTGCATCCAGCATTTCCGATTGTTCACGCTCACTTTCTGCAAGTTTGATCCGCAATGGAAAGATACTTGTTCATGGAGTGCTAAAAAAGCCGGGATACCATGTAAGGAAAGGTGATAAAATATGCGGTCTTATTCCGTCTCCGGAACCGGTTTTGTTTGAACCCGAACCTATTGAAATCAATATTATATATGAAGATGAGCATCTAATAGTGATTAACAAGCAGCCCGGACTCGTTGTTCATCCAGCGCCCGGCCACTATAGAGGAACTCTGGTAAATGGACTTCTTTATCATTGCCCTGGCCTTAAAGAGATGGGCGAAAAACTAAGGCATGGAATTGTACACAGGCTTGACAAGAATACATCAGGAGCACTGGTTGTAGCAAAAAACGAGGTGGCTCATAATAATCTGGCCTTGCAATTCAAATCAAGAAAGATTAAAAAAAAGTACCTTGCAATTGTTCACGGCAAAACAGAATCTGATTCAGGCGCAATTTCACTTCCGATCGGCAGGCATCCCATTGATAGAAAGAAGATGTCAACAATAAGTCGAAAAACGCGTTCCGCAGAGACATCATGGAAGGTCGTGGAGCGTTTTTGTGATGCAACATTGCTTGAGATTAATTTAAAAACAGGACGCACACACCAGATTCGAGTTCATTGCAGTGCAATCAACCATCCTGTTTTGGGCGATTCCGTTTATTGTGGTCGCAAAACATTGAAAAAACTGCTTCCTGGTGTGGCTATATCTGATATCATAAAGGTTGTGCCAAGACAAATGCTTCATGCATGGCAACTTGAATTCACTCATCCTGTTACAAAAATCAGTATGTCCTTTGAAGCTCCTATTCCGCAAGACATTGAAAAGCTGATAAAAGCCTTGCGGCTATTGCAGCAACCGGAGGGGTTACAGGCCGGTTTGTAATTCTGGTCGATGTTGTGGTAAACTAAGTAATTATAACTCACCATGCAGTAAAAGTGCGTAAAGCTTGCGTTACTTTTTCTTACAGACCCCGCATATAGTACACGATTCAACCTTGCATGGTTCAGAGATTTTACCCTGCAGCGCCTTTTTGTACTCTATCTTGAGATATGTTTTTCTGATTCCATGATCAATAAAATCCCAGGGAAGCACTTCATCTAAAGCACGATCCCTCAACACATAAAAATCAGGGTTTAAATCAGTTGATTTTAAGGTTTTAGCCCAGTTACCATAATTATGATTGGCCATAGATAAAATCTTTGCAACTTTGCGATCTCCTCGCGAAAACAGAGCCTGGATGTAAGCATGACGCGGAATCTCCGTATTAACTCTTATATTAGCAATCTTTTTCAAGCCATCCTTTACCCTCTTTATCTTCTTTTTTAATGTGCGTTCATCATCCATAGCAACCCACTGAAAGGGAGTAAACGGTTTTGGCACAAAAGGATTAAGGCTTACGGTTATTTGTCCTATATGCTTCTTTGTCCTGCTCGACTCTAAAAACCGTTGTTTTATCTTTACGCATAGTTTTATTATCTCTTCAACATCATCCTCAGTCTCAGTCGGAAGTCCTATCATAAAATATAGCTTTAAGTTTGGAATACCGCTTAAAACAAGGGTTTCAGCAGCCTCAAGTATATCTTCTTCAGTAATGTTTTTATTGATTACTCTACGCATCCGTTCGGAACCAGCATCCGGCGCAATAGTTGCGGTTTTGACCTCACTTTGCCTAAGCGCTGATATCAGTTCAGGGGCCAGAGCATCAGCTCTTAGAGAGCTGAAAGATATTCTGATGTTTGTTTGTTTAACCGGTCTGCACAAATCTACAATTCCGGGATGATCTGAAACCGCTGCTCCGACAAGGCCGATTCTGTCTGTAAGCGAAGCTCCATGTTCCAAACATTCTTTTAGAGTATAAAGAGATCTGAATCTAGGAGGCCTGTAAATATATCCGGCAGTGCAAAAGCGGCATCCATGTTGACAGCCTCTGCTCACCTCGATTAAAAATGTTCGCTGAAATGTTGTATTTGGCGTCAGAATGGTGCTGCAGGTGGGGATATGGGAAATGTCTTCAATAAAAATGCGCTTGATTTTATCCGGCACATCACATGTTGGCTCAAAAGAGCAAATAGTTCCATCCATGTTGTATGTGGTTTTGTAAAAACAAGGAACATATACTCCTGGAACGTTTCGGGCAAGATTTTTCAGATGCGTTTTTTTGTCTGTCTTCAACAGTTCGGGCAGAAAAACTTCAAAAAATCGAGGAAGCATTGCCTCTGCTTCTCCAATCAAAAAACAATCTATAAAACTGGCAATAGGTTCAGGATTTAAAAAGCATGCAACCCCTCCTGCTACAATTAACGGATGGATATCCTCTCTGCGGCTGGATTGCAGGGGTATTCCCGCTCTTTCGAGAATTGTCAGAACATTTAAGTAGTCGTTTTCAAACGAAAGAGAAAAGGCTATTATGTCGAAATCTGAAATAGGCTTTCCCGACTCTATCGTAGTTATGCGATCTGTTGCGCATCCGCTTTTCTCCGGCAGGAAAGACCTTTCGCATAATACATGATCTATTTGGTTGAGCAAATGATATACTGTCTGAAAACCGAGGTTAGACATTCCAACATAATATCTGTTGGGATATACAAGCGCTACCCTGATGCGCCCTTTCCAATCTTTTCGTATTGCGCCGATCTCTGATTCAGCAAACTTACGATGTGATTTGTCGGTTTCCCGCACCATCTTTTCAACATTGTATTTTTTTTGTTTCGCTAAAATTAAACTAATCTGCCTTCTTTCTTAAAAAGGTTGGAATATCAAGATCGTTGTCGATTATTATTCCCTTATACCCCCTGTATACGGCACCGGAGGATTCACCAACCGCCTCTTTCTGTCTTATAAATGTCGGCTCATCATAATCTACGAAATTTTTCAAGTCAGAAGGGGTTATATCCCTGACCTTACCTCTCAGACTATGGTCAAAACTATTTTTCCGCTTTGACGATGCAGAACCATCGCCTATTCCTGTTGCAATCACTGTTACTCTCAACTCATCACCAAGACTGTCATCAACGACCGCACCCCATATAATATCCGCATCTTCACCGACTTCACTATATATCCGTTCTGAAGCTTCCGACATCTCTTCCATTGTCAAATCACTGGGGCATGTGATATTTATTAAGACACCCTTGGCGCCGGCGATGGAAATATCTTCCAGAAGAGGATGAGATATTGCCCGTTCAGCAGCCTCGGTTGCTCGGTTTTCGCCACTTGCAACGCCGATACCCATGATGGCCAGACCAGCCTTTGACATAATTGTTCTTATATCGGCAAAATCAAGGTTTACCAGGCCGGGCATCATGATAAGATCGGTAATCCCCTTGACTGAATGAAGCAACACTTCGTCTGCTTTCTTAAACATTTCAATCATCTTTGCATTTTTGGATGCCAGGCCTCTTAGCCTGTCGTTTGGTATTGTAATCACGGTGTCGGCAACATCCTTTAATATTTCAATCCCTTCTTCTGCCTGCCTGGTTCTTTTTTTGCCTTCAAATGAAAAAGGTTTTGACACAACCGCAACCGTCAGCGCCCCAATATCTTTACAAATTTGAGCAATAACAGGCGCAGCGCCGGTGCCGGTTCCACCTCCAAATCCTGCGGCAATAAATACCATATGGCTATCTTTAAGGGCTTCTCTTATTGCATCTGCGTTTTCCAGAGCTGCCTCTCTGCCCACCTGGGGGTTAGCGCCAGCGCCAAGGCCCTCTGTAATTTTTCCTCCTATCTGGATCTTGATCGGCGCCCTTGATATCTCAAGGGCCTGGGAATCTGTATTGACTGCTATGAATTTTACCCCTTGGAGCCTGGAATCAATCATGTTGTTGATTGCATTTCCTCCGGCCCCTCCTGCGCCAATAACCTTGATCTTTGCAGATTTATCACTTTCCACAAATGTAAACATAATTCCCCTCCCTATATATAAGTTAATTATAACCGTTCACGGTTGTCGGTTCACGGTTCACGGTTTTTTCAATGAACTATGAAACGATTGAAGCATTTTGGATATTGATTTCAACTCTTGAATTAATTCTTTCGGATCTAAAACAGAAAATATATGTAACCGTTCACGGTTGTCGGTTCGCAGTTCACAGTTTTTTCAACCGTGAACCGATAACTGTAAACCGTGAACGGTTACAGTTTAAATGACATCTTTAAACCATCTTTTCATCCTGTTCATAATGTTATTAAATATATTTCCGTCACGGATTCTGAATTTCTTTATACTCTGATTTCTGGCTCCATATAGAACGAGTCCGACACCTGTTGCATACATGGAATTATTTACTATATCGACAAGACCTCCGATTCCCCTGGGTTTTCCAAGACGTGTTGGAAGTTGCAATACAGATTCCGCGACATCCGCGACTCCATTCAGAAGGGCTGAACCTCCTGTTACAACCACTCCTGATGAAATAATGTTCTCCATGCCGGCCCTGTATATTTCCCTTTTTATCAGCATAAAAATCTCTTCCATGCGTGGCTCTAAAATCTCTCCCAGTATCTGTATCGGAAGCTTTCTGGGATTACGCCCACCCATTCCAGGCACTTCGATTGTTTCTTCACCATGTATATTGCGGGCAATACAGGTCCCGTATTTCTTCTTTATGTTTTCTGCTTCAGCATATGGTGTTCGCAGCCCGATTGCCAAGTCATTCGTAAGATTGTTACCCGCAATGCCAAGTACGAATGTATGCCTGATATTGCCGCCTGAAAAAATAGCCAAATCCGAAGTACCACCGCCAAGGTCGATAAGCGCCGATCCCAATTCCTTTTCTTCATCGGTCAAAACCGCTTCACTTGAAGCAAGAGACTCCAGCACAATATCGCACACATCAAGACCTGACCGATTTGCACATTTTATAATGTTATGGGCAGATGTTACAGCTCCTGTAACAATATGAATTTTTGCCTCTAATCGTACACCGGCCATGCCGACAGGATTCTGGATACCGGCTTCGTCATCTACAATAAACTCCTGTGGAAGCACATGTATTACTTCGCGATCCATAGGAATAGCCACTGCCCGCGCCGCATCAATTACACGTTCCACGTCTTGTTTTGTTATTTCCGAACCTTTTATTGCTACAATCCCGCGGCTGTTAAAACCTGTTATATGTCCTCCGGCGATTCCGGCATAAACAGATGAAATTTCACATCCAGACATAAGTTCAGCCTCTTCAACAGCCTTTTTTATCGATTCTACTGTTGATTCAATATTAACCACCACTCCTTTTCGAAGCCCGATTGAGGGATGAGTGCCGATCCCGATGATGTTTATTCCATCCCCTGACACTTCACCAACCACAGCACAAATCTTGGTCGTTCCGATATCAAGGCCGACAATTATCTTTTTCTGTCCCTCCATCTTAAGCCTCCTTATAATCCATAGCCGGTGATTCAATTCTAACCGGATTTACCACAATGCGATCTAAATTGTTCAAGTCGATAGTATCAAAATCTGAAAACACATGTCCTTTCTCCATATAGAAAAGAACATTTTTAAGTCTTTCATACTTATTCGGATAGTTATTATATCCAAGTTTTATGGCTTTGATACCGTTAAACGCATAAAGCGTAATGCCTATTTCTCTATCAACCCTGATTATTTTTAATAATCTGTTTGGAATAATCGATCCAGGCTCTCGCCCGAGGTGCAATACATCCATTACTGCATTAAAAGATATGTTGCCAAATTTTCCGGAAACATCCAGATCAGAAAACTCAAGACCGATAATAATTGGCAAATCGCAAGGATCTGAGGCCGCTAACTCTTTAAATATCTCTCCATGATCGTTTATAAGAAATTTACGGCCAAGGTCTATGATGGCAAGAGGCTTATGCTCCTTTATTTTTATATTTATTCCGTCCGGCAGTTCCCTCCTTACTTCGGCATCTTCAACCCATGGATGTGCCAATAATCTTTTTCTTGTTGCGAAAAGATTTACAGAAAAAATGTTCATTCCAGGATCAATACCGGCATGCTTAATTATCTGGTTTTTGGAAAGTCTGTTAGTTCCCCCAACAATTATACTTTTCCCCTTGAAATAATCACACTGAGTCAAGAGGTCATAACCAAAAATGAAAACAATGCTCATAGCCATCATTAGGGAAACCGCAACCATAATTTTGAGACAGGAAATAATGCGCCGAACAACTTTAGCGCGTCTTTTTGCCAGGCTGTTTTTATAATAGTTTTGTCGCATATGCTTATACCCCGACTATTGTAATTTCGGATTCAAGCTCGATGTTAAAAATTTTCAACACTTTTTTCTGAACAAGTTCCATCAGCGCGAGCATATCTACTGCCGATGCATTACCTTTATTAACGATAAAATTTGCATGTTTCGATGATATCTTTGCGCCCCCGATCGATTTTCCTTTAAGCCCTGCCAGATCAATAAGTTCTCCAGCTGTTTTACCGGATGCAGGATTTTTAAAAAAACATCCCGCACTTGGAAAGCCTGAAGGTTGTCTTTTTTTGCGTGCCTTCAAGATTTCTACAGCCTGTTTTTTCAGCCTTTGCGGGTCCGAAGGACGCAGAGAAAAACAGCCGCTTAATATAATAGGTTGCCCGTCATCAATATCTGTTATCTTCCTGTCCCATGTGAGTTTTCTGTAATCAAACTGCAAGTTTTGCCTTAAAATAACTCTGGTTTCCCCTGTGAGCAGTAAAACCTTTATAGAATCAATAACACCGGCTATTGATCCGTAAGCAGCGCCGGCATTCATTATAATAGCGCCTCCGACGGTTCCGGGAATGCCAATAGCAAAATTCATTCCTTCAAGACCGTTGTCTATGGCAAAAGAACAAAGAGTCTGAAGCCTTGTGCCGGCCATGGCTGTAATAATTACAGGTCCCTTTTCGCCGCCTGTTCCGGCAATCCCGGTAATGCCGTCAAGACACTTTTTAAGAACAACCACAATCCCGTTTATGCCTCCGTCCTTTATAAGAAGATTTGTGCCGCCACCAATCACCATGCAGTAAATCCCATTTTTCTTAGACCACCTGATAAGCTCCAAAAATTTTTCAAAACTTTCAGGGGTTACAAAAGCCCAGGCAGGCCCGCCAACCCTTAAAGAGGTATGTCTGGACATAGGTTCGTTGAATTTGACATTTTTGCCAAAAAGCTTTGCAAGCCATTTTTTTGAGTCAGGATTAAGCATTACTCGTTACTCGCTGCTGGTTGCTCGTCGCTGGTTGTTTTCAGCTCTTTCAGTATCTCTTCCCCTACTTTCCATACATTCCCTGCGCCAAGAGTAAGCAGAACATCTCCTTGCCTTAATGTTTCTTTCAAACAAAAGACAGCTTCGGAAACACTGTCTGAATATACGACATCTCTGTGTCCATGGGCCTTGATTCCCTCGCATAATAACAGGCTGTCAACCCCGGTTATCTTTTCTTCTCCAGCAGGATATATGGGAAGAAGTATAAGTTTATCGGCCTGATAAAAAGCGCGCGTAAAATCATCAAAAAGGGCTTTGGTCCTTGTATAGCGGTGCGGTTGGAATACAACCACCTTACGCCTGTCAGGCCAGGACGTCTTAATCGCCTGCAGTGTTGCTTTGATTTCAGTAGGGTGATGACCATAGTCATCCACGACTGTAATTCCCTTTATCTCCCATTTGACCTCAAGCCTGCGGTGAACCCCTTCAATAGTTTCAAGAGCATATTTAATTTTTTTAAATGGAATATCCAGTTCAATCCCCACTGCAATACTTGCCATGGAATTATATACGTTATGCAACCCGGGCAGATTCAATACTACTTCACCAAGCATCGAACCGTGATGATAAATACTGAATCTGCTTTTAAGGCATTCAAATGATACATCCCTGGCCTGAAAATCAGCCTGTACGCTCATCCCGTATGTGGCGAATCTTTTCTTTATTTTTGGGATTAAGCCCTGTATCGGCTCATTATCCAGACAAAGGACAACAAGGCCGTAAAAAGGAACTCGATCTATAAATCTTAAAAAAACCTCCTTTATGGCGTTCATGTCCTTGTAGAAATTAAGATGTTCTTTGTCTATATTTGTCACTACCGCTATTGCAGGAGACATTTTCAAAAATGAACCATCGCTTTCATCCGCCTCAGCCACAATAAAGTTTCCCTGGCCCAGAAGCACATTTGTACCGACGCTTTTCAGTTTTCCTCCAATAACGACTGTTGGGTCCAACCCCCCTTTATCAAGAACACTTGCAATTATTGAGGTGGTCGATGTCTTGCCGTGTGTTCCTGCAACTGCGATGCTGTATTTTAAACGCATAAGCTCGGCAAGCATTTCAGCCCTTGGTATCACGGGGATCGACATTTCTCCGGCCGCAACAACTTCCGGATTTTCCGGCTCGATTGCCGACGATGTTACCACAACATCGGCTCCCCTGATCTGCTCCTTTGAATGCCCTTTAAATACAATGCATCCCAGCCTTTCCAAGCGCTTGGTAATGGATGACTGTTTTATATCAGACCCTGAAACTTTGTATCCAAGATTAAGAAGTAGTTCGGCAATACCGCTCATTCCTATGCCGCCTATTCCAACAAAGTGCATGTGATATTTTTTTTGATACATATTCGCAAATTAGGGATTGAAGGTATTCTACTGTTTTTAATTCCCTAATCCCCTAATCCCCTAATCCCTCACAATTAACCTATAACAATCGTTAACAATAGCCTCTGCGGCATCGGATCTGCCGATGGACTTTGCCCTGGAAGCCATACCTTTAAGGACTCCCGGACTTGATGCATAGTGCTCGATTCTTTCTGCAAGCTTTTTACCGCTAAGATCTTTTTGCAGTATCATTTCAGCCGCCCCTGCATTTTCAAGTGAACCTGCATTTAAAACCTGGTGATTGTCGGCGGCAAAAGGATATGGTATGAAAATCACCCCCTTGCCTATGGCCGCAACTTCGGCCACGGTTGTCGCGCCTGCCCTGCAAACAACCAGGTCGGCATTATGATACTGGCTGGCCATATCGTCGAAAAAAGATTTAACCATGCAGGAAATGCCGCTTTTCACGTATGCTCTTTTTACATCTTGTTCGTCAGTCGATCCGGTCTGATGCACAAAAAAATATTTATCCTTTTCCCTCAGATATTCAAAAGCTTCTAAAACAGCCGTATTTATGCTGTGAGCCCCCTGGCTTCCCCCAAGAATCAGTACTGTAAAAGGTTTTTTTTGCAATAGATCAGCCGAACCTACATCCTGCTGATCTATTGTGGATCGCAGAATCTCCTTGCGTATTGGATTCCCTGAAACAAGTACTTTTTCTGGTTCAACAGTGGCAAGCCATCGGAATCTCTCTAATCTTGTATCTTTAAAGGATACATATATTCTGTCGGCAAACCCGGATAAAATGCGATTTGTAATTCCGGGCAAAATATTCTGCTCGTGGAGAACGATCTTAATGCCCATAAGCCATGCCGCCATAACAAGCGGTCCGGCAGAATAACCGCCAACTCCTATAACAAGGTCAGGTCTGAAATCCTTAAGAATCATGATGGATTCAAATGTTGCCTTTGGTATTTTTAAGACCGAAACAGCCTGTTTCCATATTCCCCTGCCTTTGATCCCTTCTGCTGTAATAGGTTTATGTTTAAAAGCCGTTTTTGATAAAATCGACATTTCAAAAGGCTTGCCTGTGCTGACAAAAAGAACTCTGTTCTCATTATCCCTTGCCGTAAAGGCCTCCGCAATAGCTATTCCAGGGAAAAGATGTCCTCCTGTACCACCGCCTGCAATAATAATGCGCATAGGTGTTATTTCCCCTTCAAACTTGACGCTCCTATATTCATCAGTATTCCTATTGATGCCATACTGAATAAAAGCGATGTCCCGCCATAACTCAAAAAAGGTAGTGCAAGCCCCTTGGTCGGCAAAAGTCCAACAGCAACTCCCATATTAATGCAAACCTGAATAGCTATTGCAGATGTAATACCGACAGCCACAAATGACTCAAAATAATTTTTGGCATTTTTCGCGATGTTTATGCCCTTCCATAAGATCAGAGAATAAAGCCCTATGACAATTAGCACCCCACACAAACCAAGCTCTTCACCAATGACCGAGAAGATAAAATCCGTATGTGGTTCAGGGAGATAAAACAGTTTCTGGTAACCTTTTCCGATTCCTGTGCCCCATATTCCACCTGTGCCAAAAGCCATGAGAGAATGGATGATCTGATAACCCTCATTCATTGAATACTGCCACGGATCCCAGAAACTAGTGATACGCTTTAAGCGATACGCTGAAGTAATCGTTAAAAAGTAAGTAGCAGGTAATAAAAATATTAAAGGCGACAAAAGATGTAAAATGGGTACCCCCCCGACATAAAGCATAATCCATGTAATGACCCAAAGAATAAGCACGGACCCAAAATCAGGCTGAAAAAATATTAGAGTTGTAAATATACAAAGAATAAAAAAGTGAGGTAAAAAACCTACATAAAAATCTTTGAGAACATCTTTTTTTTTGCTCATTGAATAAGCCAGATAGATTACCAGCGCAAAACGGGCAAATTCCGACGGCTGAAAATTTAAACTGCCGAACCGCAGCCAGCGCGTTGAACCATGCACAGAATATCCAAATCCTGTAATCTTCACTGCTATAAGAGAAACAATTGCTAAAATAAGAATCGGGTATGTTAAAGAACGGATAAGTTTCAAAGGAATATGCCTGCAAAGAACCAGAGCAAGAATACCTAAGAGGGAAAAAACAACCTGTTTTTTCAAAAAATAATAATCACTACCGAACTTTTTAAGCGCAAGAGCTGAACTGGCGCTATAAACCATTACAACCCCTATTCCCACAAGGAAAAGTACCGGAAACAGGAGCTTGATATCGTAATATCCTGACTCCGCGCCATCGGTTGTTAAAACCGGTATTTTCCCTGTTATGCCTTTTTCCATTTCAACTCGCTTTTATTTAGTTTGCCGACAGCCTTGCAAAAGTCTTCTCCCCTGTTGGCATAGCTGGTATACATGTCAAAGCTTGCGCATGCAGGGGATAGAAGCACCACATCTCCTGGAGACGCTGCATAATATGCCGACAAAACAGCATCCTCCATTGAAGAAGCCTCTTTTGTTGATGTTATATCGCCAAGCGCGAACAAAATATCCTCTTTTGCTTCCCCCAAAACAATGAGCCTTTTAACACGTTGGCGCACCAAATCTCTGAGGATTCTGAAATTGCCTCCCTTATCACGACCTCCCATAATAAGGATTACTGGTTTGCTGAAGGTTTCAAGCGCCCTTGCGACCGCATCAACATTTGTTGCCTTTGAATCGTTGAAAAAAACCACCTCATTTATAGTGGCAATATATTCAAGCCGATGAGAAAGCCCTTTAAAATTACTTAAAGCCGATTGTACCCCCTCTAAACTCCCTCCAATCGTAAGCGCTGCCAGCGATGCCGCATAAGCATTCTCCAGATTATGTTTTCCCGGAAGCTTTATGGTTGAAAAATCAAGAGATTTAAAAAAAATATTTATTTCAGCATCATCTACGATCTGATTATAAAAGGACAATTTTTTGCTTTTAATATTTTTACATATCGAACCTATAAAAGGATCAAGACCATTAAAGACGGCGACATCGCTTTCTTTCTGATTTTCAAATATCCGTGCCTTAGCCCCGGCATAAGCAGTAAAATCAGAATAACGGTTAAGATGATCTTCAGTAATGTTCAGCAGCACTCCTACTTTGGGCCTGAAAGTATCTATTGTATCGAGCTGGAAACTACTTACTTCAGCCACAATAATTTCAGCCTTTTCCCCTTTGTGTACATAGTCAATTAAGGGATTGCCTATATTGCCTCCAACAAAAACCCTTTTGCCTGATTTTTCAAGCATGTCTCCTAAAAGTGTTGTGGTTGTAGTCTTGCCGTTAGTGCCTGTCACGGCGACAACAGGTTCTTGTATAAATCTATAGGCAAGCTCGATTTCTCCCAATATTGGTATTCCTTTTAACGCGGCTCTTTTTATCGGTAAAATATTATGAGAAACCCCGGGACTTACAATAATGAGATCCGATTTTTCAAAAGTATCAATTCTGTGCTGCCCAAGCTCCATCTTGATGCCCATTTCACGCAAAACAGGCGCATAAGTTTCCAGTTTGTCTTCTTCTGCTTTGTCTGTAACAATAACCGACGCGCCCATTTTCTTTAAAAAACGGGCAGCCGCAAACCCGGACTTTCCCAGACCGACTACGACAATATTTTTATTGGCAATCTGCATATATAATTTTGAGTTTTTAATTTTTAATTGTGAATGAAAAAAATCCGATTTTAATTTAAAATTCAACATTCAAAATTAACAATTCTCTTCCTACCTGAGCTTCAGTGTACTCATGGAAAGAAGGGCAAGCATAATCGATATTATCCAGAATCGAACTATAACCTTTGGCTCCGCCCAGCCTTTTAATTCAAAATGATGGTGAAGGGGGGCCATTTTGAAAATCCTGCGGCCGTTTGTCATCTTGAAAAAGCCGACCTGAAATATAACGGAAAGCGCTTCAATTACAAACAGCCCGCCCACAAGCATGAGCAGTATTTCCTGCTTTGTAATAACAGCTACTGTCCCAAGTGCGGCCCCTATTGGAAGCGAGCCGACATCCCCCATAAAAATCTGTGCCGGATATGTGTTAAACCACAAAAAACCAAGGCCTGCGCCAGCTAACGCTCCGCAGAATATAGTTATTTCCCCGCATCCGGAGACATAATTGATCTGCAGATAATCGGCGATCCTGACATGGCCGGCAACATAGGCAAAAACCATGTATGTAGCCGCAACTATGATCACAGGCCCAATTGCAAGGCCGTCAAGACCGTCTGTAAGATTAACCGCGTTTGAAGTCCCGACAATCACAAGGGTTGTAAAAAATATATATCCCCAGCCGATATCCGGCGATATCTTTTTAAAAAAGGGTATGGTTATGCTTGTAGAGAAACCAGAGTAAGAAAAAAGCAAAACACCTGCTCCTATTGCAAGTGTTAATTGCATCAACAGCTTGTTTCGACCGCTTAAACCTTTGCTTCTCTTCTTAATCTGCATGAGATAGTCATCAATAAAGCCGATAATACTGTACCCAATTGTAATCAGAAGAAGTATCCATATGTAAAAATTTGACAAATCCGTCCATAGAAGTGTCGATATTACAACCGAGAATATAATCAGAACTCCGCCCATTGTGGGTGTTCCTGCCTTTTTGCTGTGCGCTTCAGGGCCATCTTCCCTGATATACTGCCCAATCTGCTTGTCGCTAAGTTTTTTGATAACCCATGGCCCCAGAAAAAAACAGATCAACAAAGCCGTCAGGCTGGCATAGATAGTTCGGAATGTAATGTACTGAAATACATTAAAAACCGAAATTGTTTTATGAAGCGGATAAAGTAAATGATAAAACATAATCCCCTAATCCTTTAATCCCTCAACAATCTTGTCCATACCCATTGCTCTGGAACCCTTAATCAAAACCCAGTCCCCGGGCATGAGCCAGCCTGTCAGGTCTTCGAGAATCTCTTCCCTGGTGCCTGTAAAGATATCCAGCGAATTATCTTCTTCTCTGGCGCCTGCCGCGACACTTTCTGCAAACTCACCTGTAATATAGAGCTTTGCAATATCCGATTTAGCGGATAACGAACCGATCTCTTTATGCATGGACTCAGCGTATTCTCCAAGTTCAAACATATCGCCGGCAATTATGGCCCCTCTATTTTTGCCCTTTAATGATTTAAACGTCATTATTGCGGCTTTCATTGAATCCGGATTAGCATTGTATGTATCGTCAATTATATGAGCCCGGCTGATCGTAAGGATATTCATCCTTCCATGAGCCGGTTTAAAATCCTCAAGACCAGCTTTGATTTCCTGTGCGCTCAATCCCAAAAGATATCCAACAGCGGCTGCGGCAAGCGCATTTGACACCATAAAATAGCCAAAAACCCCAAGATTTATGGAAATAGCTCCAGACGGCAAAATCAGCGTAAATGAAACTCCACACTCCTTGTCAATGACAGACTCAGCTCTGACGGCAGCTCTGTTTGACAGCCCATAAAAAAGCACATCCCTTGAGATTTTATTCGCCAGATCAACAACTCTACGGTCATCTGCATTGAGAATTGCTGTGCCGTCCGGCCTGATTTTCTCCAGAAGCTCCCCCTTGGCGCGCATAATCCCTTCTATTGAACCTAATCCCTCTAAATGGGCACGGCTTATATTTGTAATAACGCCGATGTCAGGCAAACAAATATCCGCAAGCATTCCTATCTCTCCTGGGCTGTTCATACCGAGCTCGAGAACGGCCCATTTATGGCGACCGCAAAGCCTGAGAAGAGTTAATGGAAGCCCAATTTCATTATTTAAATTACCATCGGTCGATAAGGTGGAAAATTTCCGGCTAACGACCGCGGCAGTCATATCCTTGGTGCTGGTCTTGCCGTTTGATCCGGTTATTGCCACAACAGAAACATCTGCCCGCTTGCGATTAAAGAGAGCAAGATCTCCTAAAGCCTTTGTCGTGTCCTTTACCGCAATACAAACAACCTTTTTTTTTCTCCATTTTTCGTGTGGCAAACTGCTTGCTTTCTCCCTGTTTATAAGAAGACCGCAAACACCTTGATTGATTACATCGCCGGCAAAAGAAAACCCATCATAGATATTTCCTCTGATAGCAACAAACAGCTCATCAGCAGATATACTGCGAGAGTCAATGGAGATGCCTGAAAATGTACTCTTTATGTCACCGAGCAACAAATCTCCCTTTGTAGCATCGAGGATATCGGCCGTTGTCCACGGCATTGGTTTTGTGTATTTGTCAGTCATTACAAATTTTGCAAATTCCTTAAAACTGTTTTAGCCTCTTTTCTATCATCAAAAGGGATGGTTTTATTCCCGATTATCTGATAGGTTTCATGGCCCTTGCCGGCTATCAAAACAATATCGTCCGCCCTGGATATTGTAACAGCAAGCACTATAGCCTTTTTACGATCAGGTTCCACAATATATCCTTTCCCGTTGCTTTGATTTAACAGGCTATCCATATCCTCACTGTTATATTCCAGTGTTGACGTTTTTCTCATTCCATCAAGCACCTGCGCAATGATATCCATAGGCGCCTCTGTGCGTGGGTTGTCCGATGTAACAAGAGCGATGTCGCTTAACCTGCCGGCAATTTCACCCATTTGATATCGCTTGCCTTTATCCCTGTCCCCCCCACAGCCGAATACGCAGATTATTCTTGCCTGAGCCATTGATCTTAAAGCCATCGATCTTAAAGAGGATAAAACTTTTTCCAGAGCATCAGGAGTGTGCGCATAATCTACATATACAAAACGCCCGGCAGTATTTGGAATAGCTTCAAGCCTGCCCGGTATGCTGGTAAGATCCTCTATTCCTGCCTTTATGACATCAAGCGGCAGATTTAAAGAAATGCCGACACCTGTAGCGCTTATTATGTTTTTCAGATTATGTTTGCCTACAAGGGATGATTTGAAATCAAAATCCCCTTTTATGGTTGAAAATCTTCCCGCAATGCCGCTCGGTTCGCACTTGATGTTAGACTGCCTGATCATATTGTCCGAAAGCTCTAAAACTTCCATCTTTGAGTTTTGAGCTTTCAGCTCCAATGCGAGTTCCTTCCCTCTTGTATTATCGCAATTAATTACAGCCATGGTCTGGTTTTTTTTAGGCCCTGACATTAGATTTTCTGTAAAAAGCCTTTTCTTGCATGACCAGTAGGAATCCATATTCATGTGATAATCAAGATGATCCTGTGTCAGATTGGTAAAGACGCCAACATCAAACCAGCAATTTGCAATCCTGTGCTGATCTATGGCGTGTGATGAAACCTCCATAACAACATGTGTAATGCCCTGGTTTAGCATCTCGGCTAAAATTCTCTGAAGATCAAGCGATTCAGGCGTTGTGACAGGACTATTAAATATTTTGCCCAAATAACGATAATTTATTGTTCCTGTAACGCCGACTCTGAAACCGGCTTTTAAAAGTATGCTTTCGATCAAATAGGCTGTGGTTGTTTTGCCGTTTGTGCCGGTTATTCCTATTAAAAACAAATCTTCCGAAGGGTTGCCGTAAAAGGCGGCAGACATGGCAGACAGAGCCTTTCTGGTGTTTTCAACCTCGATAATTATTGAATCCCGGTCAACCGGCTTTTGCGTAATAATTGCTGCTGCGCCATTTGCCAATGCCTCGTCAACATAGTCATGACCATCCGTCACATTGCCCTGTATGGCCACAAACACCCCGCCCGGCTTAACATCCTGCGCTCTATAATGGATTGAAACCACTTCAACGTTATCCATTCCGCCCTCTTTTTTTTTACCGGAAATACTCTTTACAGCAACAGTTTTAAGCAAATGCGAAAGTTTCATGCTGAAACCTTTGAAACAGGACTGCCATAAGGCGTATTATGAGTAGCGGGCAGGTTCATATAATTCAGGGTTTCAAAGACAATTTTTTTAAATGCCGGTGCCGAAACAATACTGCCAAAATACTGTTGCTCAGGCTCATCAATTACAACCAGGACAGCTATTTCAGGATTTTGTGAAGGAGCAAACCCGACAAATGATGCTATATATTTATCTTCGGAATATGTTCCTTTTTCATCAACTTTCTGGGCCGTGCCTGTCTTACCGCAAACAGGATAATCTTCAAGCGCTGCATTAACCCCTGTGCCTCCGTTATCGGTTACAGATTCCATTATCTTTTTCAAGATTCCGGCTGTTTGGACCGAAATAACCCTTCCAACTTCACAAGGGCTTGAACTTTTTATCAAACGTCCATTCTGATCCATTATGGCCTGAACAATATAAGGCTTCATGAGAATCCCGTCGTTGGCAATCGCGCAAGTGGCTGTTATAAGCTGAAGTGCTGATACGGAAATCCCTTGCCCGAATGCAACTGCTCCGGCGTCTATTTTTGACCATCGCTTATATGGAGACATGCTTCCGGCTGTTTCCCCCGGGCAGTCTATTCCGCTCTTTTTGCCGAAACCAAAATCGCTTAAAGTCTTATAAAGCACATCCTGGCCGGTTGTTTCAGCGACCTTTACTATACCGATATTGCTTGAATATTTAACGATCTGCTGCAAGGACATCCAACCGTGAGGTTTGGTGTCATGAATAATATCTTTTCCGATTTTGTATGAGCCGTTTTCGCAATAAAAAATAGTATTCTGTGTGCATTTCCCTGATTCCAGTGCCGCTGCTGCCGAGAAGATTTTCATGGTTGAGCCTGGTTCAAATTGATCGGCTATTGCTCTGTTTCTCCAAAGCTCCTTTTTAAAATCTCTGAAAGTATTAGGATTAAAAAAGGGATAGTGCGCCATAGCCAATATAGCCCCTGTTTTGGGGGATATTACTATCGCCATACCGGATTTGGCGGAAAATTTATCAACCGCTTCCTCAAGAGCACTCTCCGCTATGTGCTGTATTGTCCTGTCAACAGTGAGAATCAGGTTGTTTCCGCTAAAATCTCCGGCAACTGCTTCCCCGCCGTTAAATCCACGGCCGAACGCATCCTTTAAAACCGTAAATTTACCCGCGGCGCCTTCAAGATAATCGTTATAATAAAATTCAATACCTTCCAGACCATGGACATCGACGCCTGAAAATCCAAGCACCTGTGCAGCAAGGGTTTTGTTTGGATAAAAACGCTTGTTCTCGGGTATGAAAGCTATGCCTTTAAGCTTTAAATTCTTTGCCTGTTCTGCCTCCCTGGGTGTGACATGGCGCTTTACCCATACAAACGATCTTTTTTTTGAATTTAGATTTCTGTAAAGGGAGGCTTCGTCTATTTTTAGCGCCCTTGCAATGAGCCTGGCTGTCGTTTTTGGTTCTGAAATATTTTGTGGATATGCAGCTATCGATGCCACATCTATGCTGACTGCTATTTCTCTATGATTTGCATCATATATAGTTCCGCGTTTCCCCGAAGATATAAAAGATTTTTCATATTGGTCTGCCGCCTTTTGAGACAGCCACGGACCGCAAAAAACCTGCAGGTATACCGCCTTTGCCCCTATTACGACCAAAATAATGCTGAAAATAAAACCAATAAGTATAGAACGCAGTCCAATAAGCCTTTGTTGAACAGCAGTACCGGTTGTTGCGAATAATTTTCGATGTTTTGTTTTCATGGAATTATAATAATCTGTTTTGAAGTCGGTCTTGTCAGATTGAGCTTACAGCTTGCTATTTCTGCAAGCCGTTTCGGAGATTTCAGGCTTGCAAGCTCAATTTTTAATTTGTTTTGCAAGGTTATAATTTCTTGATTATTATTTGTTTCTTTTGTTATCTCATATCCGATCCTTACACATTGAACTCTGCACCAGGTATAAGAAAAAAGTTCGATAATAAAGATCGATAATAAAACTAACCAGACTCCTGTTAGTTTTGATTTGCGAATGTTTTTTTGCGCCCTCTTTTTCATCATATTATATTTTTTCGCAAGCCCTTAGCTTTGCGCTTCTTGCCATGGGATTGACCGCTATCTCTTCTTCAGTCGGCCGCAATACTTTCGTGGTCAAAGAGCGAACAATCCTTTTTGGATTACAGACACATTGTGGAAAGTCTGAAGGACAAATGCACTTGCCCTCCATAGCTTTTATTCGATGTTTTACAATTCGATCTTCAAGGGAATGGAAAGATATTATACAAAGACGGCCTTTGGGCTTTAAGAAATTTACGGCTTTTTGCATAAATAAATCGAGCAGTTCAAGCTCTCTATTAACGGCGATTCTAAGGGCCATGAACACTCTGGTGGCAGGATGAATTTTCTGGGTAAATAAAGATTTCTTTGGGACAGCGTCACATACAATTTGAGCTAACTGGCTGGCTGAACAGATCCTTTTTAGCGTTCTTACCTTTACGATGTTACGAGCTATCTGCTTTGCCCAGCGCTCCTCGCCGTACTGCTTAAAAAGTTTTTTCAGGCCTTCTTCATCCATCCTGTTTACCAAATCTTCGGCTTTTACCTGCGAGTTAATGTTCATACGCATATCCAGAGGCTCGTCCTTTTTGAAACTAAAGCCTCGGCCGCTTAATTCGAGTTGATAAAAGGAAATTCCAAGATCTAAAAGAATACCGTTTACTGCATCAATATTTATCTGTGAAAGAATATCCGGAAGATTAACAAAATTTTCGTGAAAAAGACGGACGTTTAATTCATGTGGTCTCAGGGCCTTCTTTGCATTTAATATCGCGTCCTTGTCCTGATCTATCCCGATCAATAGCCCACCGGGGATAATTTTTTCTACAATGGCAAGAGCATGACCCGAACCGCCAAGGGTGCAATCAACATAGGTTCCCCCGGAAAAACAATTCAGAAAACGGACAGCTTCATTCAGCATGACAGGAATATGTTTGTATGGCATTGGATTAAAGCCCTAATTTTGCAATTTCGTTTCCAACATCCTCCTTTTTCATATCATCTTCCATCTGCATCACTTCCCGCTCATATCTTTCTTTTGACCATATTTCAAAGTGAGCAATTTGACCCACAAGCATGATCTCCTTTTCAAGCCCGGCATACTGTCTTAATACCGGTGGAATCAGGATGCGCCCCTGCTTATCACATATACAATCAGATGCGCCCCCAATAAAAACCCTCCTGAAACGCCGCATATATTCACTGGTCTCAGCTTGGGACAACACCTTGGACTCAATCTCACCCCACTGATCAAAAGTATATGCAAACAAAGATCCGTCAAGCCTGGTAACCATTACACCGTCACCACCGCCATCCTTAATGACATCGCGAAACCTCGCCGGAATTATGACGCGTCCTTTTGAATCGATTGTATTACAGGAGCTGCCTCTGAACATATAACCCCCTAATTATCCACTTTTATCCACTTTCTGTAGATAAAAGTACATTTCAATCAGGGTGTCAAGAAAAAAATGAAAAAAATTTATATTTTTTATAATGATTTATAAAAGTTAAAGGCAACAATTCGTATTGATTTTAGGTGGGAAATTGTGGTGTTGTATCTCTCTTTTCTTAATTTAATAAATTTTTAGTAAAGCAATAGAGATCAGATTGTTGTATTGATAGCATTTATAGTGTACAGATATAAGGCAGAAGGCAATTAAATTTAAGCGCCCGCCACCTTTGGTTCTTAACAATTTGCTTTTGAGTTTTCAAATTTCTAGTGTATAGTTTTAATTACAAAAAATCCAATATACAAGGATACTGAAAAATGAAGAATGTTGATGCAAAAAGACCGATGTTGCCCCCAAAAACTCCTGAAACCGATGCATGGTTTACGGCATTTTTTATAGAAAACCATATTGACTATTATACCTACCCCTACCATGTTTCCACGCCTGAACAGATAAGATTCATTGTCTTTACAGAAGAAGATGATCGGTATTATCCATGTTCAGATCACATGGTTGAAGCCATCATTAACAAAAACCAGTCGGAATTTTTACAGAAAAAATATCATGAGATTTTGCAGAAAATACTTAAAGTTATTGACAGTCAAATAGAGGATAAAGATGAAAAAGCTTATCTTGAGGCGCTGATTAAAATAAAGTACCAACATGAGACAAGAGATGAAATCATGATACCATCCCGCCTTGAAAAGCGCCTGTTTGGAATCTTCTTAAACCGCACCCAAATTGAAGACCCTTACGTTTGTGAAAAACAACTGCGGAATAGCCGAGCAAATAAAGCATTAAGTTCAGATACCTTAATTAATGCCATGAATCATGGAGATATCGACGATCTGAAAAATTCTCCTTCAACCCTTTCGAGCATTAAAAAATTTTTGCATTATCTGGAACTAAAGAGGCTTCTTTCTCTGTCGGTGGAACATTCTCTGTGGGAGTCCGATAAAGCCGCAGGCTACACGCAAAATGATTACCTTGCTTTTTTTAACCGCCGGTTTTCCGGAAACGGCATTGAACCTCTGTTTGACTTTTTGGGCGCTCGGAACAATGAAAAATCTCTATCCAAAAAAATATTGTGGCTGGCGGATGAAGCAGGAGAAATCATGGTAGATTTAGCCATAATTAATTATCTTGCGAACCTGGGGCATAAAATAATTATTGCTTTCAAAGATGGGCCTCTTTTTACCAAGATCGATTATTATGACGCTGCTGAAGATGAAATGTTGAGCGGAAAGCTTAAAGGCGCATTATTTATTTCTGAAAAAAACCTTGGCAAAAATGAACTCGCCAATATGTTGAGAAGCGATAAAAATATTATAGTTATATCTGATGGAACACGGGAAAATCTCAACTTCCTTCTCGCATCTACAACATTTGCAAGAATTTTTAAAGAGGTTGACGGTGTAATATCAAGAGGAAAGGATCAAAGGCGGCGTTTTTTTGACGCTCATTTTCAATTTACTCAAAATATCTATAACATCTCAGCCGGAGATAAGGATTCAGTCCTGATAAGTTATAAGCCCAAACATCCGTCAGTAATCAAATTTTCTCATGCGGACCTTGAAGAAAAGGCTAAAACAATTATTGATCAAATGAAAGGGTCCAGGGAAAAGGGGATGACGACAATATTTTATAGCGGAATTATCGGTTCCATACCAGGAAAAATAGAAACAGCAAAAAAAATAATGTCCGCTTCCATCAGTATTCTCAGAAAACAGTTTGAAATGACCTTTATAATAAATCCCTCGGAATATTATGAACCCGGGATGGATGCGGATGACCTTATGTATATGTGGCAAATCGTCCAGACAAGCGGCTTTATAGATATATGGCGATTTCAGACATATGAGGATATTGTTCAGACATTTCAGGATATGGGTAAAAAGGTCCCGCCTGAATGGGTGGGCAAGGATGCCACATTCAGCACAGGATGCACAAAAGAAATGAAAATCGCCCTTAAAGTGCAGCAGAAATATCCGGAAATGCAAATTATCGGACCGCCACAGGAAAGGTTCATGCGACGCAAAGAGTACGGCATAGGCAAGATGTATGATAAAAGGCTAAGTGAAATCTGCCGGCAAAAATAAGGGCAATAATGCTTAAGAAATAGGACGACGAATTGGAATTCACGATAATCATCAAAATCAGCATGATATTTTTTCTTCTGCTTATTTCCGGTTTTTTCTCGGGATCGGAAACCGCTCTGTTTTCCCTCTCGCTAATGCAGCGTGAACGCATAAAAAGAAGTAAACCTGAAAGAGCCGCTCTGATTGACAAACTTCTTATGCATCCAAAACAGCTTATAATTACAATCCTTATGGGCAACGATTTTGTAAATATAGCCTCATCCGTTGCAGCAACATATCTTTTTGTATCCATAGTCGGCGAACACGGCAAATGGGTTGCAATTGCCATTATGACCCCTTTGACTCTGCTGTTTGCCGAGGTAATACCAAAAACATTTTCAGCAGCCCATAATGAACGTGTCGCCCCTTTTGTATCAAAACCTCTTGATCTGTTTGGAAAATTAATTTCCCCTCTACGGTTGGTTCTCAATTATGTAGCAAGCTTTATCATAAAACTATCTGGCGCTGGAAAACAAAAAGCTTCATCTGCCATCATGGAAGATGATTTCCGCGACATGGTTGATCTAAGCCACAAAGAGGGGGAGCTGAAAAAGATGGAAAAGGAGCTTATCCACAATGTTTTCGAGTTTAGCGATACCCATGTCTTTGAGGTCATGACCCCACTGGAAAAAATGTTCTACCTGACTGAAGATATGGATATGGACACGATTTTAAAACATATTAAGGCTGTCCGTTTTTTCAGAATCCCGGTTCGCAAAGAAAATACTGATAAAATCACTGGAATTCTTTACGTAAAGGATCTGTTAAAGGTTAAAATTAAAAAGACCGACGGCAAAACAAAACTTTTGCCGAAAATATGCAGAAAACCCTTTTTTATACCTGAAACAAAAATGGTTGATGAGCTTTTTTATACCTTAAAGCAGAAGCATACACATATTGCCATCTGCCTGAATGAGCAGGGAATGGTTTCAGGGCTTGTCACAATGGAAGATCTTTTAGAAGAGCTGTTTGGTGAAATCCACGATGAACATTATATGGGTGAAGGCGGATGATCAGCCTCAATATAATTATAATAGTCCTTTGCATCCTTATACAGGCCTTTTTTTCCGGCTCTGAGATGATGCTGATAGCTTCAAACAAGCTAAAACTCAGGCAAGAAATTGCAAAAGGGTCAAAAGGGGCCAGGCTTGCCCTAAATATGATTAATGACCAGCAATGGTTTCTTGCGACTACCAGCACAGGAACAAATATGTTCGTGATAATATCCTCGGTTATCGCTGCTACATACTTTCATCACTTTTTCGGTGTCTATGGCGAGCCTTTGACAATTATTATCATGTCTCCCGTGCTTTTAATGTTTGGAGAAATAATACCAAGAACACTTTTCCAGCAAAATGCAACGAAAATCGCCCCTAAAATCGCCAAGACCCTATGGATAGCATCACATATTATATCGCCTGTTACATATCTGGTTTTTCAGGTCAGCAGGCTGTTTTACGGCAGTTCGGGTCGGGAAGCCTTTAAAAAACAACATCTTATAACCAGAGAGGATCTGGAGCTGATGTTAAGGGCGTCTAACAAAGAAAGTGATCTTCAGAAAAAGGAAAAAAAACTCATACACAGGGTTTTTCATCTTGCTGAATTGGATGTTGCTGATGTCATGGTTCCTCTGGTTAATGTCACAGCCATACCAGACAATACCACCGTAGAGGCTGCCATAAAAATAATCGGCCGGACCGGTTATTCCAAACTCCCGGTATTCAAAGATAGAATCGACAATCTTACAGGCATTATATTCGCCAAGGATCTACTTGACATTGACACCCCTGATACTCTGAAAAAGATCGGTCAATTTATGCGCCAAGGGGTTTTTGTGCCTGAATTTAAAAGGGCTGGTGATCTTCTGATTTCCTTTCAGAAAACCCACGACTCCATTGCAATCGTCGTTGACGAATATGGCGGAGCTGTGGGTATTATTACACTTGAAGATATTCTTGAAGAAGTTGTTGGGGAAATCCGAGATGAATACGACATTGAAAAAGGCCAATTTGTCAGACTCGGCAAAAACCGGTTTCTGGTAAATGCTGCAATGGAAATCAAGCATGCCAACAGAAAAATGAACATTAATCTGCCCAAAGAGGATTATGAAACAATTGGAGGATTTCTTCTGAAACAGACTGGAAAGATCCCCAAAAAGGGAGAAACAATAATATACAAAAATATAAAATATACCGTCATGCAATCAAGCAAAAGAACGATTAAAGAAATTCTTATAGAAACTAATCTTTGATTAACTCGAAGCAATTCTTTGTTTTATCAATCTCCTAACACCTAACATTTAACCCGCTCAACATATTGACCTGTTCTGGTGTCTATCCTGACAAGCTCACCATCCTCAACAAATGGAGGCACATGCACAAGAAAACCTGTCTCAAGCGTAGCCGGTTTCGTGCTCCCTGCGGCAGTATCACCTTTAACCCAGGGATCCGTTTTAATAATCCTTAAATCAACAAAGTTGGGAAGCGATATGTCGATCGGTTTCCCCTTAAAAAAAAGCACATTGCAAATAGTATTTTCCCTTAAGAATTTCATTGACTCGTCAACATGCTCTTTGGATAAAAACTCCTGGTCATATGTAGATGTGTTCATGAAACAGTATCCGTTATTATCCGAATAGAGATATTCCATTTCACGTTCTTCAAGATTTGCCTCTTTGATTTTCTCGCTTGATCTGAATGTTCGATCAAACTGAGCCCCTGTAAGCATGTTTTTTAACTTACACTTATAGAGAGACTGCCCTTTACCTGGTTTTACAAAGGCAAATCGAACTATTACATATGGATCTCCATCCAACTCAATTTTAAGACCTTTTCTCAGGTCACCGCTTTCAAGCATTTATAACCTACCTCCTTATTGTTTGATAAATTCACAAAAAGTCGAATTCATATTATTTGATATTCTCCTCGATAATAGTCCCCGGTTGTGGCACTACGTGTGGCGCTATGGTTTCTTTTGCCGGATTTTTCAAGGGAATGGATTTTGATGTAGCAGCAACTGACGGCATGCTCGTTTCGATCTTTTTTATCCTTTCCAAGATAGATTCAACTTTATTTGCTAAATCCACTGTAATCTGTTTTAGCCTTTGCTCATAAATCTTCTGTTTACTATCAAGAGCATTATCAAGCACTTTTCTGTCGATCTTGGCGGAAGAAAGCAAAGATATATCTGCTTGCATTTTATTTAAATCATTTTTTGCCTTATCAAGCTCTTTCCCAATATCTGCCATATTTTTATCAAGGACTTTGATTCCAGATACGGCAATTTCCAACTCCTTTCGGACAGGGCCTAACTCTTTATCGATATCGGCTATGGCCCCCTTTAGCATTTTATTATCAGTATTTATCGCGGATCTGATATGCCTTATGGCGGTAGTAGCCTCATTCAATCCCGCTTGTAAAGAAAGGATGGTTTTTTCTGCAGGCTCGATCTTTTTTACAAGCATATCTTCAATCTTTGCCTGTTTTTCCGACACTAACGATAGCCTTGAGTCCATGCCCTGAGAAACAGCCTCTCCGGTGGAGTGTATCTTGCCTACCTCCTTCTTGATATCAAGATAAGCGACAAATAGAATAACTGCAATCAGGCAGGGAATCAAAATTGATACAAACGTAATCCTCCAGCTTAATTTTTCAATACGGCGATCCTTGATTTCTTCTTCAAACCCTGTATCCGGAATTTTATCATCAATGCGTATCCTGAACTTTGTGGGGTCTTTTTCAGCCATCTGTATTTACTCCCGTCATAATTATTTGTTCTACCTTTGCAATATCCTCCGGCAAATCAACCTCGGGTGAATCATAACCTGTTAGAACCACCTTGATTTTATGGCCGTATTCAAGAGCCCGGAGCTGCTCAAGCTTTTCTATCATCTCGAGCCTTCCTTTCGGCAGGTTCCGAAATATTTCCAAAAACCGTCCTGTATACGCATAAAAACCCAGATGCTTGTAAGTATCAAAATCGCCTGCCTTTGCGTCGGATGCAGACAGGTTGGAAGAATCACGGCCGTATGGTATCGCTGATCTGGAAAAATAAAGAGCAAAACCAGCGCTGTCAAATGTAACCTTTACATCCTTTGGGTTTGTTATTTCATCTTTATTTATGATTTTAAAGGCAAGGGTACTCATCCCAAGATCTGGATCAACAAAAAACGGCTTTACAAGCTCATCAATACAGGCCGGGTTAAGAAGAGGCTGATCCCCCTGCACATTTACAACAATATCATCTGAATTAAGACCGATCTTCTCTGCAGCTTCAGCTACTCTGTCAGTGCCAGATCGGTTCTTAGCCGAAGTCATAACGGCCTTGCCGCCAAAAGCCAAAACAGCATCATAAATTCGCCAATCATCAGTAGCCACAAAAACGTCCGATATTATTTCCGCCTGAATCGCCTTTTCATAAACCAGTCTTATCATCGGCTTCCCGACGATAAGGACAAGAGGCTTTCCGTCAAATCTTGTAGATCCGTATCTTGAAGGAATAATCGCCACTATTTTCATATTACTTTCTCCATAAAAAACAAGTGCCTTGTCTCTTGCTTTATGTATTAATTATAAGTTACAAGTGACTAATGAACCTTGAACACTTAACACCTAAATGAATACTAACTCACTTAATCATATACTTAAATCTGTTGCCAAGGGCAAAATGTCTGTCCAAGATGCAACTAAAAAACTGACGCATATATCCTTTGAGGATATAGAATACGCACATATAGACCATAACCGATCACTTCGCAAGGGGTTTCCCGAAGTTATATTCGGCCAGGGTAAGAATACGGATCAGATTATCGGAATTATGGAAAGGATGACTCTTCAGGAAAATATCATTCTTGTTACTCGTGTCGGCAAAAAAAAGGCAGAAAAGGTAATTGCCCGCTTTGACGATGCCGTATATCACAATGATGCAAAGATGATAATCTGGGGGAAAAATAAAACCCCGAGACAGGGAAAAGGAATGATCCTGGTAATTTCGGCCGGCACTTCCGACATACCTGTCGCAAAGGAGGCATATCTTACGGCAAAAGCCATTGGAAATGATGTCGAAGCGGTTTTCGATGTCGGCGTTGCTGGAATTCACAGGTTGTTCGACCATAAAGATTTGATTGAAAAGGCTTCGGTTCTTATTGTTGTAGCAGGGATGGAAGGTGCGCTTCCAAGCGTAATTGCAGGAATGACCGGCAGCCCGATAATAGCTGTTCCCACCAGCACAGGTTATGGCACAAGTTTTTCAGGCCTGA
Organism: Candidatus Desulfaltia sp.; assembly: GCA_030656555.1. Classification (GTDB taxonomy): domain Bacteria; phylum Desulfobacterota; class Desulfobacteria; order Desulfobacterales; family ETH-SRB1; genus Desulfaltia. The sequence continues at coordinate 51,678 of JAUSPN010000054.1, forward strand.
CAGCCCTTTTTGCCATGCTAAACTCCTGCAGTTCAAATGTTGCAGTGGTTAACATAGACAATGGATTTGGAGCAGGGTATATGGCAGCTACAATCAATAGATTATAGAAAATTATTAATTTTGAATTTTGAATTGAAATCGGATTTTTCCCCTTCATTCATAATTAAAAACTCAAAATTATATTTAAACCTAATCTATTTCCTCCACCCGCCAATAAGGTGTAGATGCAGATGAAAAATAACCTGTCCGCCCCCCTTTTCCACGTTAAAAAGGAGTTTATAGCCTGATTTTGCAACGCCCTCCTTCTTTGCCATGTCCTTGCCGGCCATTATCATTTCAGATAATATCTTTTTGTCCTCTTCCTTTAAATCGTTTACGCTCCTTATGTGTTTCCTGGGTACAATTAAAAGATGAACAGGAGCCGCAGGATTAATATCTTTAAAAACCACAAGGGTATCGTTTTCATATAAGAATTTGGTCCCCATCTTGCCATTTATAATATCACAAAAAATACAGTCTTTTTCCATAACCCCTAATCCCATAACCCCTAATCCCTCAATCCCTCTGACCTCCGACTTATGTTTCTTGTTCTTCATTCGACGTTGGACGTTCGATGTTCGATGTTCGATGTTCGACGTTCATCTTTTTTCTTCTCACCCTCTTCCCCGACCCCTAATCCCCTAATCCCCCTTGCCCCTTGTCTTCTACTTTCCGCAACACTTCTTATACTTCTTACCGCTCCCGCATGGACACGGAGAATTTCTCCCAACCTTGTTTTCCGTTCGCTTGACTGGTTTTTTTATCCCAGCATCGTCCCCGCTGGAAAACACAAGATTTTTCTCTTCCGACCTCCTTAAATTATCAATCTTTTCAGGTTCGGCTATCTGCACTCTAAACAGAACCCCAACAATCTCCTCCTTTATCCTGGAGATCATATCCTGAAACATTTCAAATCCTTCTTTTTTATAAATAGTCAAAGGATTCTGCTGAGCATAGCCTCTAAGACCAATGCCTTCCTTCAGATGATCCATGCTGAGGAGATGATCCTTCCACAGCTTATCTACAGTCTGCAGCATTATAATCCGTTCCAGGTTCCTGATATTTTCCGCGCCTATCTGGGCCTCCTTTTCATCATATACCTCGATGGCAGCATCAGAAATCAACTGGTCAAGCCCTTCCCGTGTCAAACCGTCTAATGTGTCCTCATCTATCATGTTCAAACGAAAATTAAACTGCTTAAATACCGCCTCATTAATCCCTTTTATATCCCATTCTTCGGGAAGAACCTTTTCATCGGCAAAAGTACCGGCAATATTTTCAGCCTGTTCACAAATCATATCAACAATAGAGCTTTTCAGGTTTTTGCCTGTCAATGCTTCGCGGCGCTGCCTGTAAATAACCTCCCTCTGCTGGTTCATTACATCATCATACTCGATAAGCTGCTTACGGATATCAAAGTTGTGTCCTTCAACCTTTGCCTGGGCATTTTCTATTGCTTTACTTATAAGATTATGTTCAATCGGCTCACCTTCCTCCATACCTAATCTCTCCATAATCGATGTCATGCGTTCTCCGCCGAATATACGGAGAAGATCATCCTCAAGAGCAAGGTAAAAACGGGACGATCCAGGATCGCCCTGTCTTCCGGAACGACCTCTAAGCTGATTGTCTATGCGCCTGCTCTCATGCCTTTCTGTGCCAAGGATATACAACCCGCCCAGATCGATCACTCCTTCGCCTAATACTATATCGGTCCCTCGGCCTGCCATGCTTGTTGAAATTGTAACCGCCCCTTTTTGGCCTGCCATGGCAATAATTTCCGCTTCTTTTTCGTGGTTTTTTGCATTAAGCACAGAATGTTTAATGCCTTTATTTTTTAACTGTTTGCTGAAGTTTTCCGAAATATCTATTGAAACCGTACCTACAAGAACAGGTTGGCCTTTTTTATGCAATTCTACTATCTCGTTCATAGCTGCTTCAAATTTTTCTTTTCTGGTCTTATAAATAACATCAGGAGAATCGACCCTTATCATCTGTTTGTTGGTGGGAATAAGCATAACATCCAGATTATAAATCTTTTTAAATTCAGCGGCTTCGGTATCGGCCGTACCTGTCATACCCGCAAGCTTGTTATACATACGGAAATAGTTCTGGAAAGTAATTGTTGCAAGGGTCTGGTTTTCGTTTTCTATCCTGACGTTTTCTTTGGCTTCAAGCGCCTGGTGCAGCCCTTCACTGTACCGGCGTCCAGGCATAAGGCGACCTGTAAACTCATCTACTATGATTACCTCGCCATCCTTTACGATATAATCAACATCTCTCTTAAAGAGGGTGTGAGCCTTTAGCGCCTGATTAATATGATGAAGAAGCTCGATATTTTTTGGATCGTATAAATTGTCTACATTAAGAATGCTTTCAGCTTTTGCTATTCCCTGGTCGGTCATGACCGATGTTCTTGCCTTTTCGTCAATAACATAATCTTTGTCTCGCGCAAGGCCCGGTATTATCCTGTTTATCCTGTAGTATAGATCGGTCGATTTTTCAGCAGGTCCGGATATAATAAGCGGAGTTCTTGCCTCATCAATTAATATGCTGTCCACCTCATCTACTATGGCAAAGTTGAGTTCTCGCTGGACAATTGAGTCCCTCTCGAACTTCATGTTGTCCCGCAGATAGTCAAAGCCGAACTCATTGTTTGTGCCGTAGGTAATATCTGCGCTGTAAGCCTTTTTGTGCTCAACATCATTCATGCCGTGCAACAGGGAATCAACAGAAAGACCTAAAAAATTATAAATCTGCCCCATCCATTCGGTATCACGCTTCGCCAGATAATCATTTACCGTTACAACATGCACTCCTCTGCCTGAAAGAGCATTTAAATATACAGGAAGGGTGGCAGCCAGTGTTTTCCCCTCACCTGTTTTCATTTCGACGATCTTACCCTCATGCAGAACAATCCCGCCAACAAGCTGGACATCAAAATGGCGCATATTGAGAGTGCGCACTGAAGCTTCCCTGACAGTTGCAAATGCTTCGGGAAGAATATCTTCAAGGGATTCCCCGTTTTCAAGTCGCTGCTTAAACAAAACCGTCTGGCCTTTCAACCGATTATCATCCATGGCCTGCATTTCGGGTTCAAGAGCATTAATCTTATCTACAACAGGTTGCCGTTTTTTTAATTCCCGTTCGTTTTTGCTTCCAAATATTTTTGTCAAAAAATCAAACATAATCTATAAAATACTCCTAATAAATACCGTAACCGTTCACGGGTTCAGAGGTTCAAGGTTCAAAGGTTCAGGATAAAGCTATTAATCCGCCAGAGTACGTTGGCAGATTAACTATTTGATTTTTTTAATCTAAAGGTTAATTCCTAAAAGCTGACTAACAATCTTCGATTTGAAAATATTGGTGCATAACAGTTAGCCAGGCGCTCCAAGAAAAATAACCCTGAACCTCTGAACCGTGAACCTGTGAACGGTTACTAAATACCTGATGAATTCGTTTTTTTACGAATTTATCAATTATAATAAGATGAACTCCACAAAATGTCCATGAAGAATTTAACTTGCTGTTTTTTAAACAGGGAATTACAGCGAGGCGGTTAAAGACAAAAGAAAGAAAGGAACTAAATAATATATAGAGAATTGTTAATGTTGAATATTGAATTGAAAATGGTTTTTCCTTCATTCAAAATTAAAAATTATACTCTAATCTTGGCGTGTTAGTCTCTTTGTAGCTGAACTATAAGGTCTCTAATTGAGTATGTATTTTTCAGGATTAACCGGAATTCCGTTAAGATGAACCTCATAATGGACATGAGGGCCTGTGGATCTGCCTGTATTACCAACAAGCGCAATGGTGTCTCCTCGCTTCACAGACTCGCCACCTTTTTTTAACATCTTCTGAAGATGCGCATAAAGGGAAACTATTCCATGGCCATGATCAATAATAATTACTTTGCCAAGCAAGCCTTTTATGCCTGCAAATGTTATAACCCCATCGGCAGTGGCAATTAAAGGCGCACCCATCCGGGTAGCAATATCCAACCCTTTGTGAAATTCGCGCAAGCCGGTAAACGGAGATACGCGGTATCCGAATCTTGATGATATCCACCCGCTTGCCGGGCGTACAGCAGGTGTTGAAGCAAGAAGGTTTCGTTGATCTTCAAGATGTTTTAACAGCGACTCAAACCCTTGCTTTTGATTTGTTGATGCAAAATCAAGCTGCCTGGTCTGCTCATGCATTTCACGAACCAGGCTGTTGTGCTTATCAGTAAGCGGAACCTGTGTGTCAAGATCATCAGGCATTGAACCGCCAACACCAAAAAGGTTGTCCTGATCAGCAGGTTTTTCAACATTGGCAACAATCCTCAGCCGTTTTTCAAAACTGTTTAGATCAACCAGTTTTGACTTTAAGGAATTGATCTCATCTGCAAAATTTTTTATCTGCTTGCGCTGGCTGATTATTATATCAGACTGGCTGGAAACATCACCCTCTACATTTCTGATACTTGATAATTTCAGCTTAACATTATAATAGTCATACATTACAAGGCCAAAGAATATAATGATAGCTGCAATAAAAAGGCCTGAAACACGTAAAAATGTTCTGGAAACAGTTGCCTGTTTTGTTGGAGAGCCTGAAGCGCTTAACATAAAAAATGTTATTTTTCGCTGCATAATTTTAGACCTTTGAGAGTTTCAAAAATGTTCAATTTTGCCTGCCTGTACATTACACACAAACAATGGATACTAAAATTTTTAATTTTATTTCAATATCATATAATTTACAGCCCTGTCAAGCCAGTAATGCCCGAGTGTTAACACCCAATAAATAAAAATAATTCTTGACAGTTTAATAATAAAAAGATAGCGATTTTATACAAAATTCATACAAAAATAAAATTTCATCATGCTTCCCCAAAAACCCTTCCAATCATTTTCCAGGTTCTCAGCTTTAACATTTGGCGAGTTAATATGTCTATTAGCTAACAATTATTAATCCCTGCTTAACAGAAAGCAGGCCGTAAAGAAATATATTACTGACGGAGGGAAAAAATGAAAAAAAAATTGTTTATAGCCATTTCAATTGTATCTTTTTTAACTGCTTCCTTTGTTTGTGCCAATGTTGTTTATGCACAGGCAAAAACCGTAAATCTTAACTACAGCATTTTCTTCCCTCCTTCTCACGGCCAGTGTAAGGCCGGCGTGTCATGGGCAAATGAAGTGGAAAAGCGCACTAACGGAAGGGTGAAAATTAATGTATATCCAGGAGGCACCTTGACAAAGGCAAACCAGTGTTATGACGGGGTTGTAAAGGGAATATCGGATATTGGAATGTCCTGTTTTGCCTATACCAGAGGCCGTTTTCCTTTAATGGAGGCTGTTGATCTGCCTAATGGCTATCCAAATGGTCAGGTGGCAACCCATGTGGCCACTGAATTTTATAACCGGATGAAGCCGGAAGAGCTCAGCGATGTCAAGGTGCTTTATATTCATGCCCACGGCCCCGGCCTTCTTCACACAAAAAAACCTGTCAAAAAAATGGAAGACATAAAGGGGATGAGGATACGGTCTACCGGCCTGAGCGCAAAGGTTGTGGAGGCTCTTGGAGGTGTGCCGGTGGCAATGCCTCAGCCCGCAACTTACGAAGCTCTTCAAAAAGGCGTGGTTGAAGGCACCTTTGCTCCCATAGAAACCCTTAAGGGGTGGAAACAGGGAGAAGTTATCAAATACACTACGGAATGCACCGGAGTTGGATACACTACAGCCATGTTTGTGGTTATGAATCTCGAAAAATGGAACAGCCTGTCGAAAGATATTCAAAAAACAATTGAAGAGATAAGCAAAGAATGGGTTGATGTTCATGGAAAAGTCTGGGATAAGGGGGATGCTGAAGGACATGATTTCACGCTGAGCCTTGGTAATGAGATTATTCCGCTTTCTGAGAAAGAAAACAGCAGGTGGGTCGATGCCGTAAAACCGATTATTGATGATTACATAAAAACAGCCAAAGAAAAGAACCTCCCCGGAGACAAAGCAATGGCGGAAGTAAAAAAATTGATTACAGAATACAGCAAAATATATAAGTAAGGGTTCATTCAAGGGTTCACGGTTCAAGGGTTAACCAACCGTGAACCGTGAACCTCTGAACCCTGAACCTCTGAACCTAATGTCTTATGTTTCGTTTTGAAAAATTAATAATTTTACTGGCAAACAGATTTAACTGGATTGCAGCCGGAGCCATTGTGGCCATGATGCTGCTGACATCTGCAGATGTTGTTCTTCGTCTTTTTCGTCATCCTGTCCCCGGGACATATGAAATGGTCGGACTCTTTGGAACTGTCGTTATATCCTTTTCACTGGCCTATACCTCAGTTGAAAGAGGACATATTGCTGTTGAGTTTCTTTTTCAAAAACTCCCTAAAAAAGTCAGGTTTTTAATCAACGCTATCAACGACTTCCTCTGCCTCTTCCTTTTCGGGCTTTTAACCTGGCAAACCATTTTGATGGCTTCTAATCTTAAGCAAAGCGGCGAAGTGTCTATGACTCTACAACTGCCCATATATCCTTTTGTTTTTGGAATATCCATAGGCTGCGGGCTTCTTTCCCTGACGTTGTTAAAGGATTTTTTAAAATCTGTAATCAAGGTGGTAGCAGAATGAGTCCATCTGCTATAGGTCTCATCGGTATTGGCGCCCTTTTTCTACTAATATTTTCAAAAATGCCTGTCGGCTTTCTCATGGCCATAATAGGTTTTTTGGGCTTTGGTTGTTTAGTATCCTTTGATGCATCGCTAAATTTAATTGCCAAAGATATTTTTTCCATTTTCGGGTCTTACAACCTGACCGTCATCCCCTTATTTGTTCTAATGGGACAAATCTCGTTCCATGCAGGTATAAGCTCCAGGCTCTTTGACACGGCAAATAAGTTTATCGGTCACCTGCCCGGAGGACTGGCTATCGCTACAATATTGGCATGCGCCTGTTTTGCCGCAATTTGCGGTTCTACCAATGCTACAGCGGCCACTATGGCGGCTGCTACCCTTCCGGAAATGAAAAGATACAACTATAAGCCGATTCTGGCAACCGGAGTGGTTGCGGCCGGTGGAAGCCTTGGCATCCTTATCCCGCCAAGCGTTATCTTTATCATATATGGGATTATGACCGAACAATCCATCGGCAAGCTTTTTATAGCCGGTTTAATACCTGGCCTGATTTTGAGCCTTCTGTTTATGATTTCTGTTGTTATATGGGTACGCATCAAACCGGATCTGGCGCCAAAAAATCCAAAAACAGGGTTTAAGGAGAAAATAGCATCCCTTTCAGGGCTGGTTGAAACCCTTCTATTATTTCTTCTGGTAATGGGAGGACTTTTTGCGGGATTCTTTACGCCAACAGAAGCAGGAGCCATCGGGGCTTTCGGCACTTTAGTTCTCGCCGTTGCAAGACGCAACTTAACTTTGCAGGGTTTTGTTACCTCACTTTTCGAAACAACGAGAATCACCTGTATGATTCTCGTCATTGTTGCAGGCGCCACAATTTTTGGACATTTCATGGCGATAACGAGAATTCCTTTTGATATCGCAAACCATATATCAGAAATCCAATTGCCGCCCTATGCGATAATGTTTTTAATTATACTGGTATTCCTGATAGGAGGGTGTTTTATCGATGCCCTTGCATTGATAATGCTGACTGTTCCCATCTTCTATCCGGTGGTGATTAATCTTGGTTATGATCCTTTATGGTTTGGCGTGATAATTGTTATGGTAACACAAATCGGTGTAATAACTCCTCCGGTAGGAGTCAACGTCTATGTAGTCAGCGGAGTGGCAAGAGACGTGCCGCTTCATGTTATATTCAAGGGGATTGTCCCGTTTCTTATTGCATTAATTGCAGGCACACTTCTTTTGATTCCTTTCCCACAAATTGCAACATTTCTTCCATCCTTGATGAAATAAGGAGTGTCAAATTTAACTATAGATGGGACTTTTTACGACGCCATCAATATTTCATATAGTGAAACGGCTCAACAGCCGACATTTCCTCTTCATTTAAAATTTCAAAACCGGCTTCTTCAAGTATCTCCTTAGCCCTTTCAAGCTCATGGATATCAAGTATAATTATAGCTTTTTTCCAGCTTTCCACCACAAAACCGTAAGAATTTTCAATGTTAATATTTTTATCTGCAAGCAATTGAACCAGTTTGTCAAAACTTCCAGGTTTATCGTCGACGGGGACAGCAATAATGTCTTTTAAACTGACGGAAAAGCCATCCATCTCCAACGCTTTTTGTGCCTGCTTGGGATGATCGACTATAGCATTAATAACCCCGGATTCACCATGAGAGGAAATCGTAATTGAGCGGATATTGATCTTTTCCCTGGCAAGAATTTTTGTAACTCTGGACAGACTGCCTGGTTTGTTTTCCACCAATACCGAAAGTTGGCAAGCTTTCATATTATGCGCTCCTTTTTAGCTTAATGTTGATTACAGCGTGTTCGCTCAATTCGTGCTCGTGGTAAAAATATTGCGGCAGGCGCCTCCGAACCGTCAATTTTGCGTTTCTAAACAGGAAAAGGAACCTTGTTTAGCCCCCTGGTTTCATCCAGACCAAGCATGATATTCATGTTTTGAACAGCCTGGCCCGCAGCCCCCTTCACAAGGTTATCTATCGCAGAAATTATTATCAGCCGGTTGTTTGGCTCATCTATTTTAAAACCGATATCGCAGTAATTGGTCCCCCTCACATGCAAGGTGTCAGGAACCCGGTTTTCAGAGCATATGCGGATAAAAGGATGTCCTGCATAAAAAGAGGAAAGGCAGTTATGTATTTCTTCATCGCTGATTTTTTTCTCAAGATTTACATATGTCGTTGTAAGCATGCCACGCGTCATTGGAACAAGGTGCGGCACAAATGTTATTTTCACCGGCTTTTTTGCTTCTGTGCTCAGAATTTCTTCCATTTCAGGACAATGCCTGTGCTGGGCGACCTTGTACGCCTTGAATGATTCATTTACCTCACAAAAATGGGTGGTCAGTGAAAGCGATCGCCCTGCACCGCTGACTCCTGACTTTGAATCTGCAATAATTGTATTGAGATCCAGAAAATCTCCTTTAAGCAAAGGAATAAGCGGCAAAAGAACGCTGGTTGGATAACATCCAGGATTGCCGATCAAAGCGGCATTTTTTATTTTATCAAAATAAATTTCACAGAGGCCGTAAACCGCTTCTTTGAGCAGTTCTTTTGCAGTATGCGGCTGATAATATTCTTCATACATCAAAACATCCTTGAACCTGAAATCAGCGGAAAGATCTATGACCTTTTTGCCGCGCCTGATTAAGCCGGGAATAATTTCCATGGGAATACTGTGCGGCAGAGCAATATATATTATATCCACCTTGTCGCAAAAACTGTCCTCATTAAATTCTTCGCAAGCCAGGTTTACAACACCTGCCATCGACGGATAGATGCTGTCATATTTCATCCCCACATACTTGCGGGATGTGAGAGCTGTCAGTTGAACATCCGGATGGCCGGAAAGTATCCTGACAAGCTCCGCACCCGCATATCCTGTTGCGCCAATTATGCCGACCCTGATCATATATCCTCCTGTTTAAAATATAAAATCAGTTTATCAAAGGCATCAGGCTTTATCAAGGATATTTGCGTAAAAAATTTGCTTGGAATCAAATACAGGTCGTGTTAAGTAAAGCGTGTTAAATGTTAAGTTCTAAGTGCTAACTAATTGATAAAACAAATAATTAGTTTAACCTGACACCTTATAAGCTCGACTTTTTACAAGTTCGTTGTTAAAATACAGCAATGCCAATAAAAAGGGTGTGAAACTTGAGTAATAAAGGATAAAAACAGCTTGGAAAAGAAAACTAAACTCGTTGCCGACTGGCAGACTCTGATGAGAACATTTATTAATCATGAAGATGATGCTTCCAGGGCCATTCTTGTCAAATACATGGAGCAGATATTTTTCGGGCTTCACGATTTTCTTAAAAAACATGTTGGTATCACCGAAGAGGTCAGCCTCAAGGATTTATCAAAAAATTTTACCAACACCCTTATCAGTAAAAATCCTGAAAAGAAACTCGCAGATGTCATAACAGATCTTGTCGAAAATATTGCGCCACACGCCGTCAATGTTACCTCACCCTATTTTGTGGGCCATATGACTTCCGCAATTCCGTTTTTCATGGTTCATCTCAAAACCATAGTCGCAGCGCTCAATCAAAATGTAGTTAAAATTGAAACCTCAAAGGTTGTTTCAATTTTGGAAAAGCAGGTCATAGCCAAAATTCACAGGCTGATTTACGAAGAAGATGAATCTTTCTATGAAGAGCATGTCCAGAATATCCGAACCACGCTTGGCTGTTTTATTGAAGACGGCACACTGGGAAATCTAACAGCTTTCTGGGTCGCCAGAAACTCCATGCTTGCTCCAAAAAATGGTTTTACCGGCGTTGAACAGGAAGGAATACAGGCCGCATATAAAGCATATCAGACAGAAAGGTGCGTTATACTGGTATCGAGACTTGGCCACTATTGCGTTAAAAAGGCCGGTGGTCTTCTTGGAATAGGCAATCAAAATATTATGATAATCGATGTTGATGCAGACAACCGCATGGACATGGATAGTCTAAAAAAAGCGATCAAAGATACAAAAAACAGCTCCATTAAAACAAAGATTATTGCCATTGTCGGCATTGCCGGAACCACGGAAACCGGGACTGTTGATCCTCTGCCTGAAATCGGAGAAATATGCGCAGAAAACAGGATTCACTTTCATGTGGATGCTGCATGGGGTGGCCCCACATTAATGTCTGAAAAATACAGGCATCTGCTTAAAGGCATAAAACTTGCTGATTCCGTGACAATAGACGGCCATAAACAGTTTTATATGCCGATGGGCTGCGGCATGGTTTTTTTTAAAGACCCTTCAATCATGGATTCTGTTTCATATCATGCAAACTATGTAAATCGCCTGGGTTCTGTTGATCTAGGCATAAAATCGCTTGCAGGATCAAGGGAGGCAAGCTCTATTATACTGGACAGCGCTCTTAAAATAATGGGAAGTCAAGGTTATGCGCTGCTGATCGAGCATGGGATTGATACTTGTTCCGAATTCGCCAGCGAAATTGAGAAAAGACCGGACTTTCAGCTAATAACGCGCCCGGAGCTTAACATTCTTACCTACAGAATATGCCCATTCCATATTCAGCGCAGGTTAGCCCAAAGCAATCCTGAAGAAATGTGCAGCATTAACAAAAAATTAAACAAAATAAACAAGGATGTTCAAAGGCTGCAAAGGGAGGCTGGAAAGAGTTTTGTTTCACGAACAAAATTAAGAATATCAAACAGGCATGGAAAAGATATTGTTGTTTTTCGCTGCGTAATAATGAATCCCATGACAAACATAAAGATTCTAAATGAAATCCTTGATGAACAGGAAGAAATATTTAAAAATAACTTTGATTTTTAACTTTTTTTAATATCTTTGGCCAGTTCTTTAATGATGGAAATAAGATTGCTCCCTCTTTCACGAGCTATACGATGTGCATCATTAACTATTTGAGCAGCCTGCTTTTCAAGATATTCATTTGGAGGAGTGGAAATCTGTTTTTTCTGATACTGCCATAATAAATAACGCATCGCCAGACTCTCTTCCTGGTGTCTTATAAACCCCATATTCTTTTCTCCTTAGCAATAAAAATAGTAACCGTTCAGCCACAGATTTACGCTGATAATCACTGATATTTTTTATAAAAACTCCATCTCTGTGATTTCTTTGTATTTAAAATCATCTGCGTTCATCTGTGTTAATCTGTGGCTGAATAGTTAGTAAATATCCAACCCCAGAGGGGCTGGCTTTGGAATAACCCCTGGAAGGGGATGAAACTGCCTTGCCTCCTGAGGGGGCAAGGATGAGTTGTCCCAAACTCTGATTAAAATAATTTTTGCTGTCGTTCTTCTTTACGTTC
>JAUSPN010000034.1 GCA_030656555.1 Candidatus Desulfaltia sp.
CTCAACAGTCTCGTTCAGGCGGCCAAGGCAAAGGCGAGAGGCTACAGAACCTTTAAGAACCTTAAAACCATGATCTATATGCTTACAGGAAAACTGGACTACAGTAAGGTGGGGCTACCCACTTAAAATGAGAAAGAGCCAGAAAACTTTTGTTCTGAATGAGCTGTTTTTATGGACTTCTTCAAGATTTTGAAGATTACAAGTTTTAAAATGTGTAGTTTCTACTCCATCAACTAATTTTAAATAAGCACTTCTGTTTATCAATTCTTCTTTTGATAAAACTTCATATTCCCATAAAGCCAAATCTAATTCAAAAACCTCATCAGTCCCATCAATAAGCTGATAATTCTTTGCAAACAATTTTTCAATTAAGGGTTTATGTTTTTGCATATTTATTTTATAAGTTCATCAATACCAATTCCCAAACCTTTGGCGATTTTCATAACCGTTTGAATAGAGGGCTTGGTAATAACATTTGTTTCAATTTTGGTCAGCGTTGTGTAGGGGAGATCGGATTTTCTCGCCAATTCGTCCTGCGTCAATCCTTGCTTATTACGAAGCTGTTTTATCTTATCCCCAATTGTTTCGTTATTGTTTTGACTTTTCATAGTTTCCTTAGTATGATAGTATTAGTATGGGTGCTTATTAAACCCTTCATAAATATACTACCAAATAAAATGAAAATAGTCCAATTAAAAATGAAGAAAAGCCCGCTTCTAGCCAAAATAAAGTTCGAGCCGACATTTTTTCAGGTTCTTTGGCGGTTTGCCTTTTCGCTTCCGCTTCAAGACGAGGCGGGCGGAAGGGGGGTTTGGGGGGAATTCCGCCCGCCGAGCCCAGACGCAATTTCGGTTCGGATATTTTCAAACAGACACCGCCAGTTGGTAAAAGAAGAGTTTGGCTCGCCCGCTACGCGGGCTCGCCAGCCGATTTTCGGTTCAAAATTAAATTTTTTGCCCTTGTTCCGCAAAGCGGAACGCCAGAAGCGGGCTTTTCTGAATTTTAATCTTTTAGGAATATGAAATATTTTATTTATACAAGAAAATCTACGGATAGCGAAGAACGGCAGGTTTTAAGTCTTGAATCTCAACTTTCTGAATTAAAAGAATTTGCCGCCAAAGAAAAACTTGAAATCGTCGCCTCGCTTTGCGAGGTGCAAACCGCCAAAGAACCTGGCCGAAAAATTTTCGGCGAAATGCTTGATCGGATTTGCGCTGGCGAAGCCAGCGGAATTTTGGCTTGGCATCCGGACAGATTAGCCCGTAATTCAATTGACGGCGGAAAAATAATTTATCTGCTGGACACAGGAAAGATTAAAGATTTGAAGTTTCCAACATTTTGGTTTGATTCAACACCACAAGGAAAATTTATGATGAACATTGCCTTTGGCCAAAGCAAATACTATATTGATAACCTTTCCGAAAATATCAAACGAGGACACCGTCAAAAACTGCGAAAAGGAATTTGGCCCGGCTTTGCGCCTCTCGGCTATCTTAATAATCACAAAACAAAAGCGATTGATACCGATAAAGAAAAATCGCCGGTTATTAAAAAATGTTTTGAGCTTTACTCAACGGGCGAATATACCCTGAAGTCTATTAAGCAGTTTTTGGCGGATACCGGACTTGATAGCTACAAAGGCAATGATCTTTCCTGTTCCTGTGTCCAGCGAATGTTGAAAAATCCTTTTTACTATGGAGTTTTCAAATTTAACGGCGAAATCTATCAAGGCACGCACGAGCCGATTATTTCCAAGAAACTTTTTGATTCTGTTCAACAAGTAATGAGTAACCGGGGCAAAAAGAAACGAAAGCGAAAACACGAGTTTGCTTTTTCTGGTTTGATGAAGTGTGGAAATTGCGGTTGCCTTATTACTGCAGAAACGCAAAAAGGACATAACTATTATCGCTGTACTAAGAAAAAGCAAAAATGTGATGAAAAATATCTGCGGGAAGAAAATCTTGTTGAACAGATGAAGGGGATTATTCAAAAAGTTTCTATTCCTGACGATTGGGCGAAAAATATGTTTGCCGAGATAGACAAGGAAAAAGAGCAAACGAAAAAAGATAGCGAGGTGTTTGTTCAAAATCTTCAAAAAACAAAAGTGGAAGTTGAGCAAAAAATGGATAAATTGCTTGATTTGTTCATTGACGGCAAAGGAATTACGCCCGAAGAATATCAAGTAAAAAAATCAAAAATGCTCAACAAAAAACTGGACATTGAGCAGAAAGTCAAAGATTTTGAACAAACAGGAAATAATTGGCTCGAACCGATGAAAGAAGTAATTTTGTTGAGTAGCCAAGCCAAAATTCTTTTGTCGCAGGGCGACAAAACGGAAATCCGTCAATTTCTAAAAAATGTTGGCTCGAACTTTATTTTGAAAGGCAAAAAATTTGATTTTGAACCGAAAATCGGCTGGCGAGCCCGCGTAGCGGGCGAGCCAAACTCTTCTTTTACCAACTGGCGGAGAGACAGGGATTCGAACCCTGGGTGGAGCTTTCGCCCCACACTCGCTTAGCAGGCGAGCGCCTTCAGCCGACTCGGCCATCTCTCCGGGAACCCGCTGACGCGGGTTACAATTTGCTATTAGCTTCTGGCTTGTAGCATAATATTAGTAAAAAAACCTTTCTGCCAAAAGCCAATTGCTACCAGCTAATTGTGAAATTTAACAACGTTAAATCTCTTGGCGGAGGGAGTAGGATTTGAACCCACGGAGCTTTGACACTCAACGGTTTTCAAGACCGCCGCCTTAAACCACTCGGCCATCCCTCCATAATTTTGAGCAGAGATAACATGTTAGTTATTTCAGGTCAATATTTATTGAGATTGTTGAGAGCCTAAAATCAGAATAAAAGTTGACGTAATATAACATCTAATATAGTTGTTCTGTATTTAAAATATGAATATTGCCACAATTATATACTAAAAGAAAGGAAGTATTATGAAAGCAGTAAAAATCATGCCGTGCCTTGACATGAAAGACGGACGTATAGTCAAGGGTATACATTTTGTGGATTTGAAAGATGCGGGTGATCCTGTAGAAAATGCGGTATTTTATGAAAAGGAAGGAGCTGATGAACTGGCAATCCTGGATATAGCCGCAACATTAGAAAACCGAAAGAGCAGACTGGAATGGGTTAAAAGTGTTTCATCGGTAATTACTATTCCGTTGACAATGGGCGGCGGCATTGCCTCCATGGAAGACATTGAAATGGTTCTCGATGCGGGCGCTGATAAAATTTCTATTAATAGCGCTGCTGTTCAAAACCCTGATCTGGTGAGGCAGGCGGCAAAAGCCTTTGGTTCGGAGAAGGTGACTGTAGCTATCGATGCCAGAAGGAATATGGAGATGCCCTCCGGATTCGAACTGGTTGTCTCTGGAGGAACCAAACCAACAGGCAAAGATGCTTTAGTCTGGGCTAAACAGTGTCAGGAACTTGGCGCCGGCGTTATTCTGCCAACCAGCATGGATGGTGACGGAACTCAGGCTGGATATGATTTGGAATTTACAAGGGCTATTTCAGATGTTGTAGATTTGCCGGTGATCGCTTCGGGCGGCGCAGGAAAGCTGGAGCATTTTTATGAAGGGGTTGTTCAGGGCGGCGCACAAATTTTATTAGCGGCGTCTGTATTTCATTATCGCCTCTTTAGCATAAGAGAGGTCAAGGAGTATCTGCAAAAAAAGGGTTTACAGGTCAATTTGTAATAATAATGCTTAAAAACTTTAAATTAACAATTGAATATGATGGAACTGAATATCAAGGCTGGCAAAGGCAAAAGAACGGACTTACAATTCAAGGAGTAATTGAAAACGCAATTAATATCATGACCGGCAGGAAGGTTTCTCTGACAGGTTCCGGCAGAACAGATGCCGGAGTGCATGCTTTGGCCCAGGCGGCAAATTTTCACTGCAACACAGAACTTGGCCCTGAAATCTTTCAAAAAGGTCTAAACAGTCTTGTGCCGGATGATATTGTAATAAAGGGATGCTGCCTGGTTGATGATAAATTTCATGCAAGGTATGACGCAAAAAGTAAAATATATCATTACAAAATATTAAACCAAAGGCTTAATTCCGCCATCAGTCGGCGCTATGTATGGCATATACGCAAAACACTCAACTTGGAAGCCATGCGCCTGGCAATTAGTCACATATTGGGAACCCATGACTTTAAGGCATTTGAGGGGTCGGGTAGCCCAAGGTCAAATACGATAAGAACCGTAGTAAATGCTACCCTTGTTGAACCGCAAAAGCGAGCGTATTCCCCGCAGCTTGCTGCGGAGTTAGCGACCGAATCTGAAAACAGCAAACCTCCTTACTGTCGAAGATTCCCCGCAGCTTGCTGCGGTGAGGTTCAACCTGATCATAATAATCTATGTTTTCAAATAGAGGCCAACGGTTTTTTGAGATATATGGTGCGTAATATTGTCGGGACTCTTGTGGAAGTGGGGCTTGGTAAAATCACCCCCGATGATTTTAAAACAATACTGCTTTCAAGGGATCGAAACCGTGCAGGTGCAACCGCTCCTCCGCACGGGTTGTTTCTCGTTAATGTCAAATATTGATGGTTTCATAAAAAACACTTTTATGGAGGCTGGCTTTTGCAACATCCTATTGTATGGGCGGAAGTTGATCTTGAGGATATAGCGCATAATGTTCGCGAATTGAGGCGAATAACAAGTCCGGATTCTCGTCTTATGGCTGTTGTAAAGGCTAATGCATACGGCCATGGTCTTATTGAAGTGGCGGGAAAGGCTTTGGAAAGCGGCGCCCAGGCTCTTGGTGTAGCAAGAGCAAGTGAAGGCATTGAGCTTAGAAAGGCCGGTTTTGATGCGCCGATTCTGGTTTTCAGCTATACTCCTCCGAACATGGCCAGAGAGCTTGTTGAGTTTGATCTCACACAAACCGTTTATTCATACAAAACAGCTAATGCCCTGTCTGCGGCGGCGAGCTCATTCGGTAAAAGGATCATGGTGCATCTTAAAGTGGACACCGGAATGGGAAGGCTCGGCCTGCTGCCTGATTGTTTTTGTGCTTCGCAATCAAGCATGGGTGTTGATAATGCCGTGCATGAAGTAGAATTAATTGCGCGTCTTAAAAACCTTGAAATTAACGGGATATATACACATTTTGCTTCTGCTGACAGCTCGGACAAATCTTATACTAAAAATCAGTTTACAATATTTATGAACTTTATTAAGCAGCTTAAAAATGCGGGCATGGAATTTTCTGTTAAACACGCTGCAAACAGCGCGGCGGTGATAGATATGCCGGAAACACATCTTGATATGGTTAGAACCGGCATATCGATTTATGGTTTATACACATCCGACAATGTCGATAAAAGTCGGATTAATCTAAAGCCGGCCATGGAGCTTAAGGCAAGGATAATTCATTTAAAAAAGGTTCCGGCTGGATTTAAGGTCAGTTATGGAATTACCTATGAGACCCAAAAGGCCACAACCATTGCCACCGTGCCCATCGGGTATGCGGACGGATTTAACCGCCTGCTGTCTTCCAATGGCCACATGCTGGTCTGCGGACGCAAAGCGCCGATTATTGGCCGCGTATGCATGGATATGACAATGCTGGATGTCGGGGATATCCCGGAGGTTTCACTTGAAGATGAGGTGGTAATTTTCGGTAAACAGGGCGATGCTTCTATAACTGTCGATGAAATAGCTTCAAGCATCAATACAATCAATTACGAAATTGTATCTGCGATAGCTGATCGTGTTCCAAGGATTTACTTATCTTAGATGAACGATTATGAAAACATGTCGGACGAGCAGCTTGTTCAACTTTCACTCGAGGATCAGGATTGTTTTTATTATCTGATGAAAAGATATGACATAAAGATATTACGTTATATTAAACGGCTTACAACAGTCAGCCAGGAAAAAGCGGAAGACATAATTCAAGAAGTATTTATAAAGGTATATCGAAACCTTAACGGTTTTAATCGCAAGCTGAAATTTTCAAGCTGGATTTATCAGATAGCTCATAATGAAATTATTAATCAATACCGTAAAACCAAACTCCGTTTAGCAACGATACCCTTAAATATTGAAGATCAAGCAAATCTGATCGACTCTATTAGTGATACGATTGAAATTAACGGGGCATACGAAAACCTTGAAAATGCTGAAAAGGTGAGAAATGCGCTTGCGGAGCTTCCGGATAAATATCGTGAAATACTTATTCTTCGATATCTTGAAGATAAAAGCTATGATGAGATAAGCGATATTTTGCGTAAGCCGCATGGAACCGTGGCGACACAAATCAATAGAGCAAAAGCAAGTTTCAAGAAAATAGCCGGGCGGCATCAACTTAATACAGGAATCGTTAAATAGTCGAGTAGTCAAGTAGTGTAATATAAAGTTATGGCTGATATAAGCAAAGATATTTTACAAAAAATCAAGAAAGATGAAGTGCGTCCTTATCCTAAACAGTACTTCCTGCTCAAGCGTTCTGTAATATGGACGGTATGTTGCCTGTCGATTCTGTTTGGAAGTATTGCCGGCGCTATTGCCATATTTCAATTAAGATATGCTGAATGGGATTTATATAAGCATCTGAGCCACCGCCCGTTAGAATTTGCGCTATTGGTAATCCCATTTTTCTGGCTGATTTTTTTGCTGGGATTTACAGGATTTGCTCTTTACAACTTTCGGCATACGGAGCAGGGATACCGCTATCGCACATTATGGGTAATTTTGGGAAGTATGGCCCTTTCAGTTATCGGCGGAGGGATTTTGTATGCAACAGGATTGTCAGAAAGGCTGGAAACGGCATTTGAACATAATGTCCCGTTTTATAGAGATCTGCAGGAACGGAAACAAAGAGTGTGTCTGTCGCCGGAACATGGGCTGATTTCAGGAAAGATTGTCAAAATAATTTCTGAGCAAAAAATACAGATTGAGGATTTGCAGGGTAATATTTGGGTGATTGATATCGGCGATACTATCTGGAAAGGCCGGCTTATACCTGCAAAAAACATGAGAATAAAGATCATTGGTGAGATGAAAGAGCAAAATCGGTTTGTCGCGAATGAAATTCGGCCATGGAAAGGATGTAGGGAGCAAGGTAGAAACCGTTATTTAAGGCATAAAAATAAAAGGTAAAAGTTTGTTGCATGTTGTAAGCGTTTAAAAAAAAGTGAAAGAAAAATTGCCTTGCGAGTGTATTAGTAAGTGAAAGGTTGATAAACATTCTAATACAATAAGGAGGATAGAAAATGAAAAGTTTATTTAAAGTGGTGGTTCTGAGCTTATGCTTGCTCATGGCTGTCTCCTTTACATATGCCGGCAATGGCAAAGGTTCTCAAGATGGAAGTGGTCAAAAGAATACAGAGGACCAAAGAGGGCCTAATTATGTGGATCAAAATGGGGATGGAATCTGTGATAATAGCGACTCCAGGATTAGCAGGTGCGGCAGGGGCAGGGGCGCCGGCAACCAGGGCAGAGGTAGAAGCTATTGCGGAGGTCTCAGGGATGGAAGATGTCCGGGCAACAGAGAAGGCGTTTCAAAATCTAACTATGTAGATGAAAATGGGGACGGAATCTGTGATAATTTTCAAACCAAATCGCCTTCAAAGTAAAGCCACATAGAAAAAAGTAAAGCAGCCTTGTCATAACTTCTGGCAGGGCTGCTTTATATTTGAACTTTTTCCAGGTTACTTTTCCCTGTTTGCCGGTATGCTAAAAATATTGCCGATAACATAGATCTGAATTGCCGGGCGTAATTTGCTGTCTGTTTTTAGATAAATCACATCATTATATCGTCCAATTTCTTTTTTTAGATTTTCAACGGTCAATACATAACCTCCTGCATTCGATTTTTTTGCATCAGCTATGCTGAATTTGATGTATTTCCCATCTTTTGCCATTAGACTGATTATTTTAAACGGGTACTGAGTCCCCGGAGTAATTTCAACCCGTGCTTTTATCGTCTGCCCTGCTGAACCTCTCAGAATTATTCTTTGAGGCTCGATATCTGCGAATTTTTCAAGATAGCCTGTAATAGTTACACTAAGTTCCGTGTGGATTTTATCATTGGTCTGAATATGGATGTTTTTTCTGATTTTTTTCCCGCCATACCCGTCGGTATGAACTTTAACCGTTATCTTTCCCTCGCTGCCCGGAGGAACCTGTCTCGTACTGGAGACAGCCGTACATCCTCAACCAGCACTTACCTTGTGGATATCAAGCGTAGCCGTGCCCTTGTTTTGAATAATGAAGTCATGAATGACCATGGTTCCTTCTACAACCGGCTCAAATTCAAATATTTGCTCAGGCAAAAAAGCAACAGGTTTTTCTTTGGTAATATTTTCAGCATCACAATGGATTGCAAGTAAAAGCAGGCAGCATAAAGCAGCCATTATTACCTTCAATTTCATTATCCGGTTTCCTGTTAAAAATAAAATCTTATAATTGGTTATCATGTGTTTTGCCTCAATGCATCACAATTTCTTGAAAAATAAATTATATACAGGAGATATACAGCCAATGCCAAAAATGCCCCATGCTGCAATACAGTCCAAATGTTAGTTGAACTTTCCATGGCCGAGGTAGAAAAACACCCGCAACTTATATCCAGCCCCCGCGCCAGATTAAAGAGCAAAGCCCCTGTAAACATGGTTAAAAGAAGATTGCTCATTACAACCGCTCCAGGCATCCAGATGCCAATAATGAAAATAACACCTAAAACAAGCTCCAGCCAAGGCAGCACAATGGCTGTTAGATTTATAAAGACATCCGGCAAGATCTGGTAATTATAGACCGCTTTAGAAAATTCTGCAGGGTGGAGAATTTTATCAAAACAGGCATAAATAAAAACACATCCCAATATCAACCTGGAAAAAAGGAATAAAATACGATGGCAATTCCAGCTCATTTTTTTCATCTTCGTTCAACCGGCAGATCGCTTTCCTGCCAAACTGTCCAGCCGTTTACCAGCACCCGGACATGTTTAAATCCAATGTCGAGTAAGAACAATGCCAGATCATGGCTTAGTTTACAAGTCTTTCCGTCACAATAAGTAATTATAGTCATGTCCGGCGAAATATCTTCTGTAACCTTCATAAACAGCCGGTCAACATCTTGCCAGGGCAGGCTTTTCGCCCCCGCAATATGTCCATTTCTGAAATCTTCGTTAGAACGGGCATCAATGAATATTGCTGCATCTTCCGTAAACAGCTTTTCAGCTTCCGAAAGTGATATAATCAGATGTTCTCCTGTTGTTGCAGTTATTCTTGATTCAGCAGACCAGTCGCCAATTAGTTGCAGGCTGTCGGGCCTTAAAGAGTTGCTGATCAGACCTATTCCTGCACCAATGGCCAGGATTACTGATATTTGCCATAGTGTTTTTACCCATATACTGTTACCGATTTTATTCATAATGGTCTTTTTGCCGCAAAAAACCTTTGTTTTTAGTTAATCGTCGAGTTTAAACTGGCGAGTATAATTTTCCAGCTTTTCCCTTTTGCTCTCCTCTATTGTGGAGCAATCTCCTGCGCATTTTACGCCTTCGGCTACGCGGGTTGCAAAGACCATGCAGGTTGCCTCGCCGCATGTTCCGCAATTAGTCTGTGGCAGCAGTTTTAAAATTTCAATCACCTTGGGCTTTGGTATTCCTTCATAACTGGGTTTAATTTCACTCCTTTTTCCCCATGCGTCGTTAATTTCGCGTTTGAGCCACTCGATTATTTTCCTTGCCTCTATTTCATCCTTAAGAGCATTGACCGCGATTTTCCGTGGATATACAGCAATCAGCTTACCATGTAACTTAAACGCCAGAGCTGGCGGGTTCTTCGTATATTCAAAACCACCAAGCACGGAATTCAAGTAAGGAAGTACGGGCTCAATATCCTGATCAAGGTGCGCAAAACAATGCACAGTAATGGCTAGAGGATTGCACTCAGAATTAAATATTTCTATGGTGTATGTATTAAGTAACATCTGAAATCTCACATTTTACCATCGAAGCAGGTGAGAGCTCGGTAGCCAGCAGAATTTTATTGAACATATTTATACCCCACCTTATACAATTTTTCGTAACATCTCAATAAGTTCAGGTAAACTAAGGATCGTTTGCATATTGTTAAGTTTGAACAAGTTACTGTTTGAGTGTACCGGACTCAGCCATTTAAAGGCTTCACTCTTAATGTTAGCCCTTCAACACTTTGAATAATCGCTTTATCACCAGTCGATAAAGGAACATCACTGACAGCCTTCCACAGCTCCCCGTTAACAAAAACCCGCCCTTCGCTTGTTTGCCACTGTTTGACTTCGGCCACTTTTCCCAGCATGCCGGTCAAGCCACAGATTGATCTTTTCTTTCGATTCTTGATAAACCAGAACAGAGGGAAAAGCACATGCTCAATAAACTCAAAGACGATAAATCCGATTACCAGGATCATTATCAAGTTTTTCAAAAGCCCTCCTTTCAAGTGTTCCGATACGCCCGACTGCGCCGCCTGTCACAAATGTTTATCTTTATTTATGGTTTTCCGGCTTGTATATATGCAGAAAACACCATGAGTTCCGTCCCCTGTCCGATATTCCAGCTTTTGGTTATTTGTTCGCTGTTATCCTTTTTTGTTATAGTTATAGATTCAAAACCCAAGCCACTTAGAATCTGTCTCACCTCGTCCGGTGAAATAGCCCCGGACACTCACCCTGTGTAGGCTTTTGGATCATCCATGATTTCTCTTGGAAGTTCTCCTGAACGCAAAACATCCGATATGCTGATCCGCCCTTCCGGCTTTAATACTCTGAAAATCTCTTTAAAAACAGCCCTTTTATTTGGTGAAAGATTAATAACGCAGTTTGACAGAACTACATCGACTGAATTATCAGGAACAGGTAACTTTTCTATTTCCCCTAATCGGAATTCGACATTGCCTACACCCATTTTGTCTGCATTCTTTTTTGCCTTTTTTATCATTTCCTGCGTCATGTCAACGCCGATAACCTTTCCGTGTTTTCCAACGCTTTTTGCTGCAAGAAATGCGTCAAAGCCGGCTCCACTTCCTAAATCGAGCACGGTTTCTCCTGGTTTCAAATCCGCAATGGTCAAGGGATTTCCACATCCGAGACCAAGATTAGCATCTCCCAGGCCAATGGCGAGTTCATCGTTTGTATAATCGAGTTTTTTGCCCAGATCTAATATGTTCGCAATATCTGACGAATTGCCGCAACAGCTACACTTATCGGATTGAGCAACTTCGGCATAACTTTTTCTTACTATCTGCTTGATGTTGTCTTTTAATAATTTCATGTTTGCTCCTTATATTTTCACCCATTTCCATCAGGGCTTGCAGGACACATGACAAATCCCGGTGGGAGTTTTCACGGCATAGGGGAAATATTTCTTTTTAAACCAGAGAGCCACGTTGACCAGAACGATTAAAACAGGAACTTCCAGCAATGGCCCGATAACCGTAGCAAATGCATGATTAGAATGGATGCCAAAAATTGCTATTGCCACAGCTATTGCCAATTCAAAATCATTACTTGCCGCAGTAAAGGACACGGCAACTGTTTGTCCATAGTTAGCCTTGATTTTATAAGCAATGAAAAAAGTTATAAACCACATGATGGAAAAATAAAGGCAAAGAGGAATTGCTATTCTTAGCACATCCATGGGTAGCTGAATAATATATTCCCCTTTCAGGGAAAACATAATGATAATGGTAAACAACAATGCAATCAGGGTGATAGGGCTTATCTTGGGTATGAAAACCTTTTCATACCATTCCTTTCCCTTAGTTTTCAGGCCGATGATGCGCGTAATGATGCCGGCAATGAATGGTATCCCCAAATAAATGAAAACGGTTTTAGCAGTCTCCACCATAGAAATGCTGACGTCTAATCCTTTTGCAAGGCCCAGCCAGTTAAGACCGACCGTGATAAACAAATATATATATACCGCATAAAACAAAACCTGGAAAACAGCATTGAATGCGACCAGCCCTGCTGCAAGTTCTCTGTCCCCTCCGGCCAGTTCATTCCAGACAATGACCATGGCGATGCAGCGGGCAAGCCCGACTAAAATAACGCCGATCATATATTCCGGATAATTACGGAGAAAAATGATCGCAAGAACAAACATCAATACCGGCCCTATTATCCAATTCTGAATCAACGATATAGCGAGGAGTTTTTTATGATGGAAAACTTTCCCCATATCTTCATATTTTACTTTGGCCAACGGAGGATACATCATCAGTATTAGCCCAATGGCGATCGGGATAGATGTTGTCCCTACCTGGAGATCAGAAATGAATTGAGTTACTGATGGAGCAAAATAACCCAGCAATATTCCTGTGCCTATTGCTATAAATATCCATAAGGTTAAAAACCGGTCTAAAAATGAGAGCTGTTTGATTTTAGACATGTACTACCTCCAGATATAACTATAAATGTAACTTCTTAAAAAGTTCCAGACGAGTCTTTTATCGTGTAATTTGCGGGAACTTATTGAGAACTTATCTATTCAATTACGAACGGACTGATAACAAAGTAAATCCCTAATAGGCCGATCATTATTCCAGCGCCCTTGCGAAACCAGGTTCCAGCCCCCTGCCAGGCGCTGTTTTCCATCAACTTTCTTACGGCTGCCGCAGAGCTTCCGGCAACCACGATCGGCAGGCAATGACCAACAGCAAAAAGCAGGATAAAAAGTATTCCTGTCGCTACTTTCTGCTGGATAGTAATTATAGCTAAAATCGGCGCTATGAATCCGAATGTACATGAACCGGAAAGCACGCCGTAGGCGAGTCCAAGCATGAAGGCGCCGAATATTCCCTTGAAATTAAGGCGGTATAGCAACCCACCGGATATGGAACATTTTTCCACGCCCAGCATTCCAAGAGCTATCCAGATCAGAATACCCCCGATTAAAATTTGCCAGTAATTGCCGACATCGCCCAACATGCGGCCCAGCAGGGCGCAGATAATTCCGATCAAAGCGATAGTGATAAAAAGGCCTGTGGTAAACGCCGTCGAGTATATGGCGGCCTGTCTTGGATCAATAGCCCGTTTCTGTCCGCCCACATAAGCGACAATCAATGGAATCGATGCCAGGTGGCACGGGCTGAACAATACACTGACCATCCCCCATAAAAAACAACCTAATGCCGCAATAGTTGTGCCGCTCGCAATCCATTCATTGACAGTCAGAAAAAACGTTTCCAGCATTAACGTATCCTTTTAAATAATACCCATTTTCTTGAACTGCTCCAAGATCAACTTTTTGCTCATAAATCCCTGATGGCGGTGAACCTCTTTGCCGTTTGAATCAAAGAATGTTAAAGTTGGAATCATTTGTATTTTGTGTTCCGTGGCAAGGGTCTTGTGTTTGTAAACATCAATTACAAGCACTTCAGCCTTTTCCAAATGCTCCTTTTTGATTTCGTTAAGTATCGGTCTCATCTGGCGGCATGGAACACAGGAATTCGATCCAAAATCAACCAGGACAGGCTTGCCGCTCTTTAAAGCTTTTAAAAAATCATTTTCGGTATTCGAATCAGGTGGTTTGGCTGCGAGCTTTTTCAAACTCTTCTCGTTGATATCAATCCTGGCGTTTTTACGGAGTTCTTCAATGAACTGCTCCAACTGTTTTTGTTTTTCCCCCTGCTGAATTATTTGTTCGATCATTGGAGCCGCCTGTTCCAGCGACCTTCCGCCCATCCGCTCCTTGTAAAGTTCATAGAAGTTTTCAATTTCTTCCCGGCTTGCAGCAGGAATAGAAGAAAAGCTTTTTTTCATTAACTCTTTGATCGCTGCTTTTTCAGATGACAAGGAATCTTCCAGACTTTTCTTTTCCATAGACGGCAATAGACCCTGTTTTTCAGCTTCCTGCAGAACGAGCTTTCTGACAATCATTCCTTCTAGAAGTTTGGCTGGATCTTCCTTAATAATTTCCCTGATCTGTCCTTTGACTTTGCCCAGTTCCTTATTAAAATCGCCAACAGTAATCTCTTCGCCATTCACCGTGGCAAGGATTTGTTCAAGGGCATGTCCGTTGCTTTTGTCGGGATAGAACAAATAAAAAAGGGAAGCTCCTGCGAGTGCAACGATTAAAACTGCTCCAATAATACTGCTTTTTCGCTTCATTTTTCCTCCGTATAGCAAGTTGAGTTCTGAAAGTTTATTCCAGAATCCAAGCTTTGATTTCTTCTTTTTTTGGAATCTTTCCTACGCTTTTAACTTTGCCGTTAACCAGCACAGCCGGTGTTCCGAAAACACCGTAACCGGCTATTTCCATGATATCGGTCACCTTTTCGACCTGAGCATCCACTCCGGACTCGGCAACGGCTTCTTTGACAAGCTGTTCTGTCTGTTTACACCTCGGACATCCAGGTCCTAATACCTTAATTATCATATTTAATTTCTCCTTTATGAACCGCAAAAGCGAGCGCATTCCCCGCTGCCTGCGGCGGGGAGCTTCAAATTATTTATGGTTTTTCTTCCGATTTGTTGAGCTTGCATTATCCGGCAATCATGCCGAACAGCATCCCTGCGATTGTGGATAAGATTATAATAATCGAGCAAAAAACTATCGTCTTTTTTACGCCCATCACGCTTCCGATTACCAGCATGTTCGGCAAAGACAGAGCAGGACCAGCCAGCAGCAAAGCCAAAGCAGGACCCTTGCCCATTCCTGCACCGAGAAGCCCCTGAAGAATCGGAACTTCTGTAAGGGTGGCAAAATACATCAAAGCTCCGGCAACCGAGGCAAATAGATTTGCCCAAATGGAATTTCCGCCGAGAAGTGTCTGGATATAGTGTTCGGGGATGAGTGCGGAATGTCCTGGACGGCCTAACATAAAACCGGCTACAAGAACTCCACCCGCAAGAAGTGGAAAAATCTGTTTCATAAATCCCCAGGTCGATTCAACCCAGGTTTTGAGTTCATCCTTCGCAAACCAGACCTTTAGCATAAATCCCAAAACAATAAGAAGGCTCAAGGTGATATACCATTTGGCTGCAAAGATCATCGGCCACATGCCCGTTGAGCCTTCGGCGGGCCGCGCAAACGACGCAAAAATAAGGATCAGCACCATGGTGAAGATATAGAGTGCGTCTTGCAACAAACTTCGCTTCGTGTCTTCCTCGTCCGGCAAATAGATTTGCCCTTTTGTTTGCGCCTCATCATCCTTGCGAAAAATCATAGCCATGAGCAAACCGGTGATAACCGCAAAAACTATTGCCCCGACTGCCCTTGCCAGACCTAACTGCCAGCCTAATATTTTTGCTGTAAGGGTAATCGCCAATACATTGATAGCCGGGCCGGAATAAAGAAAGGCTGTGGCAGGGCCGATTCCTGCGCCTCGGGAATATATACCTGCAAACAGCGGCAAAACAGTACACGAACAAACAGCCAGAACTGTTCCTGAAATAGAGGCAACAGAATAAGACAGAATTTTATTTGCCTTAGCACCAAAGTATTTAAGAACTGAAGCCTGGGAAACGAATACCGAGATAGCTCCCGCGATAAAAAACGCAGGAATTAAACATGCCAGAACATGCTCCCTGGCATATTCCTGAAGCATCATGAAGGCTTCAATGCCTGATTGGCGAATTATGGCATGGTTCCATGGAATGTAGTAAATTGCCAGAAAAGTTAAAATTATCCATATTAATTTTGTGCGTTCTTTCATTATATTTATTTTCTCGTCAATAGCTGTATGCACATATTATTATATAGTTAAGCAAAAACATTACTTGCACAGGTCTTTTCGATTTAAGAAAAAAACTTTTTCAACCAGACCGGTAATTTCCGGATCATCATCCAGCCAGTGTCTCAGGTTTCCCAAAAGGGTGGCGGCATATGGTGTGCGGCTACCGTCTGAGAGGTGATAATTAACCCACAGGCCGTCTTTTTGCGAGGAAACAAGGCCGGCCTTTTCCAGTATTTTCAGATGCTTGGAAACAGACGGCTGGGGCAGGTTCAATGCAGCCTTAATCTCGCAGACACACATGCTTTTATGCTGGAGCATCTTTATGATTTTAACTCTGTTTTGATCGGAAAGGGCTTTCATGGCCGCAGTAAAATCTTTCACGTTAAACTCCTTATATATTCTTTTTAAGGAATATAGTGCCGGGTAGTTCAGGTGTCAAGTTGATTTTTATTGTTTGCGAGGTTTGGGGGGGGGTTAGAAAATATCAATGCTCTCTTTTGGACAGTTGACCCAGACTTTTTCTCCTAAGTCCAGATGAAGGCCCTTAAACACATCCTTAGGGATCAAAACGCTTAGGGGTGTGCCCACGATGTCCACCAAAGCCCGCACTCTGCTCTGCTCGTCGGTGAGCTGTATAAGGGTTCCTTTAAAGCGGTTGTGCATGGAATGGCCGCTTTCCTTTTGGTTGAGCTTCACTATACTGGGATCAATCGATATTCGGATCGAACCGGTTTTTTGAGAAGAAACACGCAACTTCAGGCCGCTGTGTAATACACAGTATTTATCTCCGTTAGAATCGACTTCAATTTGGCCGCTAAAGATATTTTCGTAAATAGATTGAGCGACCTTTCCTTCAAATAGAAAAACAGTCTCATCTGCCAGTCTTGAGGCTTGAATCATATTGTGAGTTGTAAAAATCACTGAAATACTTTTTTTCTGATTAATCTCTTTGATTATACGCTCGATATTAATCTGATTTTCCACATCCACACTTGCCGTAGGTTCATCCATAAGAATAACCTCCGGCAAGCAGGCAAGAGCCTGCGCAATTGCAACCCGATGGGTTTCGCCACCAGATAGCTTATGAGCGCTCGCGTGCTCGAACATTCCCATTCCCACAAGTTCGAGGAGTTCTTTAACAATTTTCTTTCGCTCTGCCCTGGGCGTTTTGCGTATCTTCAGCGGATATTCTACATTCTTAAAGACTGTTGTTGTAAACAGGATTGGTTGTTGCTGGATGAGGACAACCTTACGGCGCAGGTCAATCAGTTTGCCGTTGGTGAAATTTACCCTTTCTTTTTCAAACCATAGATCACCTGCGTCAGGCTTGGTGAGAAAAGCCATAATCTCCAAAAGAGTTGTTTTCCCTGCTCCGTTGGGGCCTAAAAGACCAAGAACTTTGTTTTTTTCAAGCTTGAGAGTTTTCAGATCTAAAACTGTTCTTTGATCATAGGTCTTTTTCAGGTTTTTTAATTCATAGAGCACGGACTTACACTCTTGCTTTCCCTTGAAAATAATTAAAGAAAATGTTCATTCCAAAACTCACCATAAGGAGTACGATTCCAAGCGCGACGCTCAAGACAAACTCTCCCTTGTCATATTCCAGAGCCATTGCCGTGGTCATGGTCCGTGTGAAACCTTTGGCATTTCCACCAAGCATCATACTGATTCCCACCTCAGCGATGACTCTGCCGAAAGCAACAATAATTGAAGCCACAATTCCAAAGCGGGCTTCACGAATAATTACGACGACCGTTTGAAGGACGTTGGCTCCAAGAGTCAAGGCGGTCTTACGATACCGATCGTCGATCCGGTTGATGGCGGTAATCGTAAAAGTGATGACAATAGGTATAATAAGAATCACCTGGCCGATAATTATCGCTTTCTGAGTATAAAGGAGGTCAAATGCTCCGAAGATACCCCTTCTGGAAATAAAGGCATAAACAAAAAGACCGATTACCACCGTGGGCATGGCCAGTAAAGTGTTGAGCACGGTAATAACCAGACGTTTTCCATAAAACGGCTTGAACGCGATTAAAAACCCTGCGGGAATCCCAACAACAGCGGCAACAAGGGTTGATATGGCGCTCATCTTCAAAGAGACCTGAACAATCACCAGCAGTTCAGGGTCTACAGACCAAATAAGCAGCAACGCTGACAAAAAACTATCAATTAGAAAATCCATAAGAATTATTGTTTACCAATCAGGCTTTCATACACGCATGTTTTGAGACCTTTGAATTTTGTCATTTCGAGGAGCATGAGCGACGAGAAATCTTAATAATTCAAGCCTGTTAAGATTTCTCCCTTTGGTCGAAATGACAGATAACGATGGTTTTTCAAAGGTCTTATTTTAAGAATTATTATTTGGCATCAGGTACTGCATCCGGAAAGAAGGCCTGTCGCCCCTCGATCTTATATCCGGCTATTATGCCCTGAACTTTTGGCGACACCAGCCATTTGGCAAACTTATCAGCCAGCTCAAACTTTACATGAGAATATTTTTTTGGATTAATCGGAATAATTCCGTAAGGATTAAAAAGCTTGGGATCACCTTCACATAGTATCTCAAGGTCAAGGCCCTGCTTTCGACCATACTTATATTTTAAGTAAGTTCCACGATCAACGAGGATATACGCCTGCTTTTCCTCAGCATAAGTCAGGCTTTTCCCCATGCCCTGTCCTATTGAAAGATACCATTGCCCAAGCCCTTCAGGGTGCTGAAAGGAGACGCTTTCTTTTTCCCCCTTTTTTATGATTTCGCTGGTTACTGTCTTTAAGGATAATCCAGAGTCTTTCCATAACGCCTGTTCTTTGGTATGTGTACCGCTGTCATCCCCACGGGATACAAAGCCGGCTTTTGTATTTGCAATTGTTTTCAGCGCCATCTCTGCTTTGACCATACCTTTAATTTTTGCCGGGTCTGCAACAGGTCCGGCAATCACAAAGTCGTTATGCATCACCCCTAATCTATATGCACCATAGCCGTCTTTAACGAACTTTTCTTCCTTACTTTTTGCATGTACAAAGACGATATCCACATTTCCGTCCATTCCGTCTCTTATTGCGGCTCCTGTACCCTTTGCAATGACCTTAACCTGTATGCCTGTATCCTTTTCTAATTGAGGCAACAAAACATCCAATAGCCCGGAATTCTGTGTGCTGGTTGTTGTCGACATCTTTAGTATTTTATCAGCTCCCATGGTTGTCCCGGGAACTATACACATCATGAAAACCACAGTTAAAATACACACCGCACTTTTTTTCATTACACTCTCCTTCTGTTAAGTTTCTTGTTGGAAAATTACTTTACCACTTATACTTACATCATAACCGTCAAACATTTTAGTTAGATCATAAAAGGCCGTCTCTTGCAGCAAACCAAGGAAAAGCTGCACCCCTTTGTCGAAAAACCTATCCTTTGTGATAAGAAGATCATAACGCTCCCAGCGAACAGGTATAAATTCAAGGCCAAGAAGAGAGGCTACCGGCTTAATGCCCGGACCGGCATCGGCGCGGCCGGATAATATTTCAAGGCCTACATCCATGTGTTTGGATACCTCGTTATGGTATCCTTCGATCTTTTCCCCCTTGATTCCAGCCTTGTTTAGTAACCTGTCGAATAAAAGACGTGTTCCTGTGCCAAGAGGCCGGTTGACTATTTTTATCCCTTGCCCGGCGATATCGGCAATGCTGTTGATTTTTTTTGGATTTCCTTTTTGAACCAGTATGCCCTGCTCACGTTTGCAGAAATTGACTACAGCAGGCATCTTCTCCAGTTCTTTAGTGGCAAAATCAAAGTTATATTCATTTTCATTTTCCTGGAGAAGATGGCTTGATGCCATATGACACAAATTTTGCCGCAATGCTCTCAACCCGCCCATGCTCCCAAGGTTTCCAAAAACAGCTACATGTCCAGGATACAGGGTGTTGAAAAGGGAAATGGTTTTATCAAGAAGCAGGTCGTTGCTTCCGGTTATTATTAGTAACCCCTGGTAAGGAGGAAGAGGGGTTGATGGTTTTGGATAGTTGATGGTATTGGCTTCAACCCATTGTTCAACTAAATATTGTGGAAAGAGCCACTTGCCTGTGATTTTTGTTGCCGGCAGCCCCTTTTCGGCAACAAGGGTATATACCATCTTTTCGTTAATTTCCAAAAACTGCGCAACCTCTTTGGTGGAAAGCAACTGTTTCATATTTTATTTTCCTTTAGATTGCTTGAAACTTAAATTAATCAAAATTGTTTGAGCTTATATATGGCAAGTTGGTATATGTCAATATATTTTTTTTGATTATTCCAATTCTTACCAAGAATAACCATAACAGACCAAAAATTATAGGCATGTTGAGTTGGAGCCTAAAAGGCCGTGCTGCATGTCGGGATCAAGTCCTGGGATGTATGATGTTTGATTTATGGGCGGGCAGACTTACCTTAATCCAACTTTATGAAGGATCGGTTCTATATCCTGAAAAAATTTGTCCCAGTTTGGAGGGCAGTCATTATGACCGCAGTTATATGTAAGCAGTGTTCCATGCTGAGCTGCTTTATATAAGGTAAGTCCGTGCTTGTATGGGATAAGCTCGTCCTTTTTCCCGTGAATTATCAGTACATGTCCGTTGTATGAACCAACAACAGAAAGATTGTCAAATGGATCAGGCGCAATAAAACCTGGAACAAGGTATTTTGACGCCATTGACTTGATACTGATAAATGTTGATTTAAGGATAAGCATTGCTGAAGGCCGCTGCGCTGCCAGGGTGCATATAGCGCCGCCGCCGATCGAGCGCCCGAAAAGGATAATTTTTGAAGAATCAACATCCTTGCGCTTAACCAGCATGTCATAGGCTGCAGCAAATGCTTCGGAAATGCTGCGTTGAGAAGGAGATCCTTCTGATCTTCCATAACCCGGGTATTCGACAAGCAATACCCCGATACCTAACTGAGTAAAGCCTTTTAGTGTTGCCGGCCACATGTCGATTAATTCCGCATTTCCGTGAGCGAAAATAACTGCGGGTGAAGGCCGGTTGCTTTCAGACGGCAGAAACCATGTTTCTATTTTTCCGCTAAGCGTTTCTATCCAGATTTTCTCCATCCCCGGAATATTATACTCCGCATCTGATGAAGGCGTTGCGATTTGATGACGTGGAAACAAAATTTGTCGCTGCATCAGCAAAAGAAGACAACAATAAGCAATATATATTAAAAAAAGCCATGCAATAATTTTAATCAGTATATTCATTTTTGTATTCCAATTTGTTTTATTTGTATTTTATACAATATTAATTGTAAAAAGCAAACAAGACGTTGATTGATCTTAAAGCAGGAAGAATTCGGGAAGCAATAATTACTTGCACTTTTTTGGAAATCCTGATGAAATCCCAAGAGAAATTTCAGGAGAAGAACATAACAGATAGCGGTTCCATTTTTGATAAAGCACCAAAAACTAAGGGGAAAAAACAGATGAAAAAAACGGTTTCATTTTCAAAAAATTCAATAAATGTTTTTTTCCATATTCTCACAAATTGCAATCTTAAGTGCCGGCACTGCTATATAAATCCTGAGCAGCACGGAGCAAATATCCTTCCGATAACAACCATAGAGGCATGGCTGGGCGTATTTGCAGGGAAAAGCGATAAGGCAAATATCATATTTTTAGGCGGAGAGCCAACATTGCATAAGGACTTATGGCTTGCCATAAAAAAGGCAAAAGAGCTTGGTTATAATTCCATTACAGTTGATACAAACGGGTATCTGTTTAATAATATCCTTTCAAAGGTTAATCCAAACGAGGTGGATTATTTTAGTTTCAGCCTTGATGGCGCAACCAGGAATACAAATGACATGCTCAGGGGTAAAGGATCGTATGATCAATGCATTGCGGGTATTATAGAGGCTGTTTCCAGAGGTTTTACCACAAGCCTTATATATACGGTAAGCAGGGCAAATATACATGAGCTGAACATGATGGCCCCGCTTCTTAAAGATCTCGGGATAGACAGGTTTTTCATACAGGTGCTCGGCATCAGAGGAAAATCCGCCAAAAGCAGTGATAAAGGGCTGCGGGTTCCCATATCCGAATGGTTAAGCGTAATTCCTGATTCAGCGGAAAAAATTGCCGCTTCCGGCATAACCGTTACATACCCAAAAGTTTTTTTGCGCCCTGAAGAACCGTTTGAATGCGCCGGCCTGATTGCGGAAAATTATTTTATATTTCCCAACGGCAGAGTATACAGGTGCCCTTTGTGTGAAGACTATCCTTTACACAGCATGATTTTTAAGGATAATAAACTGCTAAAAACAGGCAAGATCAATGAAAACGATTTTTTTGGGCTGAAGATTCCGGAAGGTTGTGTAATGAACAGGGTTATACAGCCTGAAAATTTAAAATATAAAGCAGACGGCACACCTGAATATAAAATCGCGTGCTGTTTGCTGAAAGAGGAGATAAGCATCTAATGACAAGAGAATAATATTAATTAACCACATTAAAAAACTAAACATTATAAAAAACATAACATCACAGGTGCTTCGCAAAACTAATTTTTTAATATTATTTTCTTATATTTTACTGGAAAATCAATGAGTCGTTTCACGCAGTTCTTTATCTCATTTGCTACCTGGACAGGTAAAATATCTTTTATTTCAAGATAACCATCAAACTTATCTTTTAACACTTCACTTGCGGTAAAGGGATAAACCTCAAACAATTGTATCCATGTGTCATAATTAAACCATGTCTTGCCGCTTTATATTAATTAATTATTGAATTATTATATTAATTGATAATTATTGATAATTGATAATTATAATTGATTGAATTGATAATTGATTGATTATTGAATTGATAAGGTATTGCTTCTGACGGCGTGGAGTATAGGAGCGCTGTTTTCTCGTGTCAAGGGATATTTTTCATCGATTTTCCATCGAAAATCAGGGGCGGCGATAGGGTTGGGCATGGTATGTGGGTTGGCGGCGGTTTTTTTGAGCCATCGGCTCTCTTTTTGGACGACTTGCCCATCAGGAAGGCATTTTGAAGCGCTTTTCGGGCAGACCTCTCCGGCACGCCTCGTTTTTACGATGCGTCATGCCTGAATGTAATCGTCCCAGGAGTATTGAGGATCCCCATAGAAGTGATCGTCATGAACGGGGATCTGCGAGACGTCATCCGCGATGGATGGGGCAGCCGACCTGCCTGCGCCGTTCATGCAGACAGGCGGGTCATGGATTTTCGGCGGCGGCCTGGCTCTTGCCAGCCATAATCCCAGGTATTCGAGAATGGCGCGGATCACCGACGGATCCTCGATGCTGCCGATGACCCGCATGGCGCCCTTACATTTCGGGCAGATGAGGGGATCGACTTCGTATATTTTCTGAATCAATCGCGCCCAGTTCCGCCGAAAGGTTTTTTCATCCCCCTGCGATTCGAGAATGCAGGGTACGGCATCGTCAATGCCTTCCTTCTGCCTTTTCCCCCGTGAGACGTTGCTGTAGTATCCGTAATATCTCACCATCTGCTCGCCCCGGTTCGGGATGTGCGAACACATGGCGGCCAGCCATTCCAGCGCCGGGAAGTTCTTGGTTGTCTCGCCGTTCTTGGATGTATAAACGACCGTCCCCTCCTGATCCAGATACTGCATACGCTCTTGGGAAAAGGACGCCCGGATGATGTAGCGGGCCAGGTTCTCCATAGCCGTATCATCGTCGGGCGAGATGCGGTTGCCGCAGAAGACATTGCAGCCGGAATGCCGCCATGTCGAGAGCATGGCGATCATCTCCCTCTTGATCTTTCCCTTGTCCAGAAGCATCCTGAACACCTTGTGCCGGAAGATGGACTCCAGTTTTTTCAACTCCAGTGGCGGGGCGACGCGGAACATCCCCTTGTTGCCATAGAAGCAGCCATCAGTCGCGAGGATGTGGGTGTGAGGATTGTATCCCAGGAAATCGCCGAAGGTCTGCATGGCGATGACGGCGCCGGGGATGGGATCATTTTCGGGAACCGCCTCCCGGAGAAAGACCTTCAGGGATTCCCAAGCGCAGCGGCTGAGATCGGCAAGAAGCTTCCGATCGTAGAGAAAGTAACGGCGGAGGATTTTCGGGATGCTGAATACGAAATGACGGTGAGGGATCTTTTTGAGAACATCCATGCAGAGCCATTCCCCGAATTCCACCACGCGTTTCTGGTGGCAGGATGGGCAGAAATGGCGGCGCTTGCAAGAAAATGCCAGCAAATATTCGTGGCCGCAGTCTTTACATTTCACGCGGGCAAAACCGTTGTGCAAATTACCGCAATCGAGATAACGATAGATCACCTGCTCGATATAAGGCCGCCAGAATCCGTATTGCCTGGAGAAGTGCTCGTCGTAGATCCCGATAAAGGTTTCAAAATAATCCTCTACGCAGCGGTAGTAATCCGAATCTTGCGGGTGGCGGGGGCGATAAACGGCGGCAGGAGCGGACACGATCTTTCTCCTTGGAGAATATCATGCCGCCATAATGTAGAACGGTCGTTCTATTTGTCAAG
>JAUSPN010000046.1 GCA_030656555.1 Candidatus Desulfaltia sp.
CTCGATTTTAGCCGATGAACCGAT
This sequence comes from Candidatus Desulfaltia sp., assembly GCA_030656555.1. Classification (GTDB taxonomy): domain Bacteria; phylum Desulfobacterota; class Desulfobacteria; order Desulfobacterales; family ETH-SRB1; genus Desulfaltia. The sequence goes on from JAUSPN010000046.1 coordinate 25, forward strand.
GTATTTTTCCTGCGACGTGGGCAAGCAACTGGACAAGGAAGCGGGCGTACTCGCGACAAACCTTTTCGATTACGAGGCGGTTTATGATGTTTCTTTTAATATGACTAAAGAGCAACGTATATTAAGTTATGAGAGCGGTTCAACCCACGGAATGACCCTGGTTGGGCTCGACACCTCGGCAACGGGTTCTGTGACAAAGTGGTTGCTGGAAAATAGTTGGGGAGAAGAAGCCGGACATAAGGGTTTCCTGACCATGACCGATGAATGGTTCGACGAATACATGTTCCGCCTGGTTGTTTTTAAAACGTTCTTATCACCGGAAGTGTTAGAGGCGCTGAAACAAAAACCAATTTTATTACCGCCCTGGGATCGTATGTTTTAAGAAAGGAAGAATGTCAATGCAAAAGCATACCGGAATTTGCATAATTGTGAGTATATTATTAGGGATGAATGTCGTAAACGGTGGCCAGCAAAACACACTAAATTTAATGCCGGTACCCGAAGAAATCGTTCTGAAAGACGGTATTTTTCGGCTCGATGAATCCTTCGCGCTGAAAATTGACGGTCCTGCCGATAGTCGCCTCTATCAGGCGGCAACCGGAATGTTACGCCGGCTGGCCGGGCGCACCGGATATTTTTTGCCACAGGATTATATTACCGCCGAATCCAATCCGGAACATCCTCAGATTATTATAAAAACATCCCGCATTGGTGAGGTGAAACTCTTCGAAGATGAATCCTATTCTCTGACAATTACTGACAAACAGATCACATTAATTGCAGAAACGGACATTGGCGTATTGCGTGGATTTGAGACATTTCTGCAACTATTATCCATTGATAAAGATGGTTACTACTTTCCGAATTGCATAATCAATGATAAACCCCGTTTCCCCTGGCGCGGTTTAATGATCGACGCCAGTCGTCACTTCATGCCGGTGGATGTTATTAAACGAAATCTTGACGGAATGGCCGCCGTGAAAATGAACGTATTCCACTGGCATCTGGCTGATGATCAGGGATTCCGGGTTGAATGTAAAACCTGGCCGAAACTGCACGATCTGGGCTCTGATGGTTTTTATTATACTCAAAATCAGATTAAAGATATTATCGCTTATGCGGCCGATCGCGGCATTCGGGTTGTGCCGGAATTTGACGTCCCGGCACATGCGACAAGCTGGCTGGCAGCCTATCCGGAGCTGGCCAGCGCGCCGGGTCCCTATACAATCGAGCGCGGCTGGGGGATTAAAGACCCGACTATGAATCCCGTCAATGAATTTACCTATGAATTTCTGGATAAATTCTTTGCTGAAATGGCCGTCCTGTTCCCCGACGACTATATGCACATCGGCGGTGATGAAAATAACGGCAAACAATGGAATGCGAATCCTGAAATTCAGCAATTCATGAAAGAAAATGATATTCCCGACAATCATATGCTTCAGGCCTATTTTAACAAGCAAATCCTGAAATCATTGACCAAATACAATAAAAAAATGATCGGCTGGGACGAGATTTTTCAGCCCGGATTACCGACCAATATCGTCATTCATTCCTGGCGAGGCCAGAAATCCCTGATTGAATCGGCCCAAAAGGGCTATATGGGAATTCTCTCTAATGGCTACTATATTGACCTGATCCAATCCGCCGAATATCACTATCTAAATGACCCGATTCCCGAAGATACACCACTGTCAGCAGAAGAACAAAAACGGATTCTCGGTGGCGAGGCAACCAGCTGGGGCGAATTGGTAAGCTATGAAACCGTTGATTCCCGCATCTGGCCCCGCACGGCCGCCATCGCCGAGCGCTTCTGGTCGCCCCGGTCTGTCAAAAATGTGGACGACATGTATCGCCGCCTTGATGTAACCAGCTTTCACCTTGAGGAGCTGGGACTGCTGCATATGAATAATTATGACATGATGCTGCGGCGCCTGACCAACAATCACAATATTTCACCCTTAAAAACCTTCGTGGATGTAGTTGAACCGGTCAAAATATACACTCGCCATCGTCAGGGAAAAATCTATACATCCTATTCGCCCTATACTCGTGTTGTTGACGCAGCCCGTCCTGAATCCATGACGGCCCGGCATTTCGCCGATTTGGTTGAGAAATATATTGCCGATCCGAAAAACCCTGACGCCGCGGAATTAATTCTACAACTTTCTGTCTGGCTGGAAAATCATCGTCAACTCGTGGAAATAATCAAGGTTTCACCGGTACTGAAAGAGATCGAAAGTATGTCGGCGGACCTGGAAGCCCTGGCCGATCTCGGACTTGAAGCGGCAAAGGCACTGGCAAAGCATAAGACATTAAAGAAAAAAGCGCTGAAAGCTTCCGATGTCCTTTTTGAAAATGCCCAAAAGCCACGGGGACAGGTGGAACTGATGATTGTTCCGTCCATCCGGAAATTGGTCGCTGCGGCCGGCAATTAAATATAAATGAGAAAGATACACATGAAAAATTTTATCATTGTGGTCGTCAATAAACGCAAGAAAGAAGCCGTCACCGTGCAAAAAATCCTCACCGACTGGGGCTGCCTGATCAAAACCCGGCTTGGTTTACACGAAGGGGTTCTCGATGATTGTTCGGAAATCGGATCGATCATCCTGGAAATGGTGGGCAGAACGACAAACACGAAGAGCTGGTCCGCAAACTCAATCTGCTGGCCGGCGTAACAGCGAAGCTGGTGAATGTTCCTATCGAACATTAACTGATTAAAAAGTTTGTGATTATGGTTATTTGTCAATATTTTTGCTTTATTAGAAAAAACTGTTGATTTTACAGGAAAAAATATGAACAAAAAAACAAGCGCCATTTTCAGGGATAAAGAATTAATTATAAGAATTCAAAATTAAAGGCTACAAGATATGCATGGATACTTTATTACAAAAGAGAAAGCGATTGAGTTTGGATTATTAAAAAATCCCTTAATTTCTGCAGAATTACAAAAAACTATCATTGCAATAACTGAAAATGATATTTTAGAGCATCAAAAAGATTTTCACTTTTGTGAATCTCACTTTAGTGAAATAGCAAATTGGTTTTATAAGAATTATTATAACAATTTAATCCAAACATTTAATACATTTCAAGATGTAGGATGAAAAAAGAATATAGCAAAATACCTTTTGATTATATTACAGTAAAAACAACTAAAAGCAGAATCGAAAAAGGACTTTTAGCAATACCTGTTTCACTTATTGATATGTTCCCTATAAATTCCAAAAAAATTTATTTAATAAATGAAAATGGGGAAGAAGAAACAAAAATATTTACTCCATACAATAGTAGTAGTCGTGAATGTAGAATTGGCGGACTAAAAGATTTTTATCAGAAAAACCAAATAAATGACGGTGATGAGTTGGTTATTCAATTGTTGGATGATGGAAAATATAAATTAATCTCTGAAAATGTTTTTAAAAAGCACGTCTTGAATTTTGAGGAAAAGTTTGAAACAAGTGATAACAAAATTGAAGCTGACAGGCAAATAGAAATTATAAAGAGAATTACAAATAGTTCAAAAGAATATATTCTAAGAAGTGAATTTGTAAGATTAGCCAATAAGGAAATTTTAGAAAGAAAAATTGATGAAATACAACAAGTCAAGTCACGAGAAAAAGTTCCGATTTCATTAAGGATAATTTTGCTTAATTTATACCATGGAAAATGTCAAATATCTGGATTTACTTTTACTATGAAAAATGGAAAACCTTATTTTGATATTCATCATATTGACCCTTTGAAAGGCAATCACTTGAAAAATCTTCTTGTTGTTAGTCCTAATGTTCACGCCCAATTCACATTCGCAAATTCTGAACACTATTTTGATGATGAAGGTTGGTTAAGAAAAGTAAAGTTTAATGAAGATACTTTTTCTGTTTTTCAAATTAATGATGACTTGCCAAAGTTCTTTGAAAAAGAAATTCATTATTAATTCGTGGCTCTGATTAAAATACAAACAAAGTTAGCATTTGACTTGACAATAAAGGCAGAATTGCCACAAACCGCTAACAACACGTAGATTCTATTACTGTGATGGTGAGTGTTTTAGTGTTTCTTCTATTAACCCTACAACGTCATTTAGGAAATATGATACGATATCTAGTTTCAATCCGGCAACTGCCGGATAAATACTACATTTAGTATATTAAATTTTATCGAAGATTCCCTTTGGGATAAGTTACGTAGTAGGGTTAATAAACTTTTGTGTAATTTAACAAGAAAATAGCCTGAAATTGGCAACTGAAAGTTAAATCCCAAGTTTAACAGTTCGTTATAAAAAGAGGCGGTTTAAAAAATGTTTCTCGACGGGAGAGCATTAAAAACCATTCGATTTCCAAAATAATTGTAGATACAATATACCTATTGACATTGTAATTAATATTCCTTATATTAATGCTGTGTTATTGAAATTAATAAGTAGGTACATTAAGAACTATGGCTAGATTTAGAACAACATCAACAGGTAGCAATACTTACCTTCAATATGTTAAATCATATCGAAATAAAAAGGGTCAACCTGCGACAAAGGTTATTGCAAGCCTTGGCAATATCTCAAATATGTCTGAAGATGAGATAGGAAAATTAACCAAGTCCTTTGTTCGAGTTCTCGGAGTTGGAGAAAAATTTCAGATTAATAATTTTACAGCAGGGAAGGCTTATCACTACGGGACATGTTTACCTGCGATAGCTCTTTGGCATCAATTGGGATTGGATCGCATAATAGATGAGGCGTTACCGTCGAGGGTTAAGATACCGGTATCCCGCATTAGTTTAATTCAGGTAGCAAATCGCTTTTCCGATCCGGGTAGTAAATTAGCCTGTCACCGTTGGTATGAGAGATCGATGTTTTCTCAACTGAAAAACTTTGTTCATTTCCCCGATACTGAAGATGAGAATCTTCATTACTATTACCGCTCATTAGATTACTTATGCAGCATAAAGGATGAAATAGAGAGATCGCTTTATTATTGTTTAAACAGTTACGGTTTAGATAACAGTTTAATATTGTATGATATTACATCGGTTTACTTTGAGGGAGATGCAGTTTCCATCGCAAAGAAAGGACACACAAGAGATCACCGTCCGGATGCAGAACAGATTGTCATAGGTCTTGTCATGAGCAGAGATGGTATTCCGATAGCGCATCATTTATTTGAGGGTAACCGGGTTGATAAGAGTACGGTTGATGAGGTGATAGAAGATTTACAGGATCGTTTTTCTATAAGAGATATCATTTTTGTTGGAGATCGTGGGATGATGACGGTAGATAATATCGAG
>JAUSPN010000050.1 GCA_030656555.1 Candidatus Desulfaltia sp.
ATCGATGTCAAAGAACAAAAGATGAAACTCTTCTTGGGAAAATCCCAAGTTGACGAAATAAGCTATAAACTACGTTGAAAAAACAGAGTGTCCACGATGTCATGGCACTTTTAAGTGTCCACGATGTCGTGGCACTCAACAGAAAGGAAATAGTATGGGAAAAACATCCGCAGGTAATGTCGATGCGCCACAAGTTATACCGATTGGACAAAGTGAAGGAGATACCACCCGCAAGAAGTTCCCGACTTTATTGGGGGCAATATCACAGATTCAGCAATTCTATTTTATAGAGAAAAAAGGACAGGAAATTTCAGATGATTTCCTGACTATTCAGGGGAAAATGAATTTTTTACAGGTCGGCATTGGTTCAGGTTTTGTTGAAGGCCTGGCATTTGCGGTCATTACAGCCATTGTTGTTCCGATTCTGTCTGATCCTGAATATATGCTCTGGTTGGGACAATATTTTCCTCTTGCACGCTCCAGGCTTTTTTTATGGACGCTCAAATGTTTTCCTGTTCTGATTACAGGAGGTTTGTGCTGTTTTATTGCACGATACCGTGTTGGGATGCTTACCCGGAAAGCAGTGGATCATCTTCTTGTTGGCAGGGTTATAAGTCTAATAGCCAAGGGAATTATCATTTTCTTTGGGCTGATGTACGTGTCGCAATTGATCACTCCAAATCGTGCATGGACAGCGGCAAAATGGGTTTCTCTGAAACATTACTCCCTATCAACAGAAATATACAGGATTGTAATGAATACAAAGCCTAACATGGTTGAGGCTGCGTATGAAACCATTGCTATATTCACTATCGCCATGTTGTTGCCTTTTGTCAGCGTGTGGGGTTTTGGCCTTGCAGACAGCATTAAGAAACGAAGAGACAAAAGAAGGTGGGAACGTGTTTAATAATAAAAAAGAGAAACAAAGGAACAACACCCTCATAGGCAAAGGGTACAGGCTCGGCCAGCCGGAAACTACACAAGATATATGGCTGCCGGATGCACGGCGCAAGGGTCATCTTTTTTGTTTCGGAACCACACAAATTGGAAAAACAAGGCTCATCGAGTCAATGGTTGAGCAGGATATAAGAAAAGGCTGCTCTGTTGTAGTATTCGATCCGAAAGGAGATGCCTCGCTTCTTTCCAAAATTGTGCAAGTAGCTTTTGAGGAAAACAGGCACCATGATTTATTTCTGGTCACTCCCATATTTCCTTCATGTTCTGCTGCCATAGATCCTTTGATGTATTATTTCATGCCTGAGGAAATTGTATCTCACGTTGTTTCCGGCATCCGGGCAAAAGAAGATTTTTTTATAAACATTGCCAATGAAACTACACAGGTTATAGTTCAGGCATTACTATTGTTTGCAAAAGTGCGCGGCCATCGGCCGATGATAAACTTTAACGAAATTAAGCGGAGAGCATCTCACGGCGCACTTAAGGACTTGAAATCCGAATTGGAAGCAATAGCTCCATCTAAAGAAAGAGATGACGTCCTTTCATCGCTGATACTGATACTGGATTCAGGAGCAGAATACTTTGCTAAGATATCATCCTCACTTCGGACAACCCTTACATCGCTATCGTCCGGCAGTGTCGGACAGATTATCGGCAGGGCGCGGAGCAACAAATTTATTAAAAGATTAGAGCAGAATAAAAGCGTAATACTTGTTGTGCAGACAGGCAGCATGCTTACCCGAAAAACAGCGCATATCGTCAGCAGGGTGTTATTGTCCATGATTCAGAGCTTTATTGGAAGACGCTATCTTTCCAGAAAAGATAGTGTGGATCCGCCTTTGTCAATTTATATAGATGAAGCAAGTAATATTATATATCCAGGCATTGAGGATTTGTTTAACAAAGCAGGCGGAGCAGGTGTATGGATACAGGCATTTACTCAATCACAGGCAGATATGGTGGCGGAAATTGGCGCTGATCGCGCAAAAAAGATACTGGATAACACCAATACAAAGATATTCATGCGCGTGAACGATGTCTCAACTGCTGAATATATATCTGATTATTCAGGCGAATCCAGGCGATATAGCCCCCTGCTGTCTTTGGGCGGCGCTATTACGATCAGGGAAGTTACGGAAAAGACTATCATGCCTGAAGATGTTTTAAACCTGCAAACCCGCGAGTTCTTCTTTTTTTCCTATGATGGAACTTACAAAGGAAAAACAGCGTATGTAGAACCGGCATATTTCAATATCGAGTATCCGGGAACAGAGGTTTTATAGGCTGATGATTACGCCAACCATTAATTTGCATTGACACTTTTCCTGCGGAGGTATTGTTATGTATCTTAGTAATATAATGACAGATTCTATAATAGTTATTGTTATCGGCGCTTCAATTTTTTATATCCGAAAAGTTATCTGCAACCCAATCATAAAAAGAAGACAGACCGCACTTGCAAATCTTAAAGAGGTTTACGCTCTTTGCGAGCAGCACAGGGGCAGAATATCAACACCTGACTTGAGAAATGTAAGACCGGAAATTGGTGTCAAACCAAAGAAGTTTTGACGTCCCGCTAAAATTTCACCTTGTTGCTATTATATAAATAGAAACTTAAGCAACGGGGTAAAATTCATTGTTTTTTAGACACAAACCTAAAATTATAAACATACCTTTGTCCACTCTTTGCGTTCTATGGACTGACGAACAATTCCAGGGTGATATTGGCACAGGGGCTGAATCCTCCATTACAGCGCCGGATATAGCCATTAAAACCATATTTACCTTCCCCGAGATAACTACATTTTACAACACGTATATTGTTCCGTATTCATTCCATAGAGAAGCTTTAAAAGTCATTATAGAACTTCTTAGGGTTCTAAATGAAAAAGGCAGTTGCCCTTCTGTTATTAAGGATGATCCTGAAGCCTTCAAGTCACTTGTTTCTGTTACTCTTGCTGAACATTCGCTGAATGTAGCACGGAATGCTTTTATAATAACCAACAAGGGCAAACGTATCATCAGGAATAATACCACTGATGTCTTAATTGCGGCGTTGGCACACGATATAGGAAAAATTCCTGATCTTGTTAAGCTCGATTACAGGATTTCAGATCACAGCTTTAACTGTCTGATATTTATAAAGCCATTGTTTGCCGGCCTCACAACCGGGCCTGCGATCATGGAAGCCATAAAGTTCCTTCATGTTAAACAAAAAGAGCGGCAACGAAAAGTTAAGGATATGACTCTGCTGCATATTCTGGAAGAAGCAAATACTCAGGCCAGAGAAACGGAATTAAAGAGTGTTCAGAACGCTTTGTTGCAGGATAAACCCAAAAATACAAAAGAATGCGCATCTATTCAAAATACATCAGACAAAAATACTGAACAGACCGTGGCAAAACAGGATGAAAAACAGATTACCAAAAGTTTTATAATTGAAACGCTAAAACCTGTTCTTGCACAAAGCATTGATGAATCTTTTATCTTTGGCAACAGGATTTTTATATGTCCGGCTTTTTTAGAACAGGTCATGGCCCAGGCATCAAACAAACAAAACATATCTACTGACAAGCTGATAGAAACTCTTGGCTGCAAAGAAGCAGCGCAGACCTTTGTTATTAGAAGATATGCTCCACGACTCGAGCCAGAGCCTCTGCCGATCACAGACAGCTATATTTCATTAAACAGAGAAATGTTTGGCAAATTACAGAAAGAAACTTTCAAAAAACAAAAGAACCTCAAGATTAAAAAAATAAAGAGGGTTCAGCCATGCGATTCCAAACAGTCTTAGCAGTTCTCACTATTTTTTTTATGTTTATGCCGGTTCATGCGACAGCAAAAACTAAACTTAATATTACCAAGATGTTATATGTATATAATTATGAATATGCACAAGGATTGCTTACTCCGGCTTTTGTAATTTCGAAGCAGAGTAAACATACCAGTCTGATACGAGCGCCAAAAGTAAATCTTGCTATAAAAGCGCCGATGGTTTCCGGCAGAAAAACAATCATTAAATAAAACAAAAACCAGAAAGGAGAAGATTATGAAACAGATTATTAACACAGTTAACCAGTTATTAAGGGATAATCGCCTGGAAATTATATACCTGTGCGCAATAGGCATCTTGTTAGGGTCAGCGGATGTTGTGCATGCTGTTACGGCTCCGGCAACCGGCAGTTTTGCCTACGATATATATGATATAGGGGTTAATAAGATACTTGGGGGCCCCATAGGCTTTGTCGCCGGTGTTGGGGCAATAGTGGTAGGCGCAATATCAGCGGTTCAGCAGAAGGTGTTTGCGGCTGTTCCCGCCATACTTGGAGGCGCAGGCATGTTGAACGCTGACTCCATTGTAGAATCGCTTGGCTTAATGATAAATTAAATAAAAAGGAAGGTATGTGGCTTATAAAAAATAGATAAGCCATATACCTGCATATAGAATGAATGAAGATTATTTTCCTCAATATCTGGCGTCTCCTTTACAGGTTTTGTGGTTCGAAGGGGATGATCTGGCAATTATGCTTATTTCATTTGTAATAGCATCTGTATTCCACGGGTTCTGGTGGTTGCTTATTATTGTTGGCCCATGGCTTTACATTAAAACTAAAAGAAAGTATCCGCAGTCGTTTCTCAAGCACATGATGTATTTTTCGGGCATAAAAACGCTCAAATATTACCCTATTTTTTTTAAAGATAAGTTTCTGGAGTAATAAAATATGCACTTAAAGATATACCAGAACAAAATGTCAAATTTATGGGTGGAAAACAGGCTCTTAAAATTTGCGATCCTGATAATAGCCATTAGTTCAGTTGCTTCAGCGGCTTTGTCAATTTATGCTATAGATCGTGAGAAGGTCGTGATCTTGCCGCCTGTTGTCGATGAACGCATTGTAATAAGCGGCAACGATGTTAATGAAGCTTACATCAGGCTTTTTGCCCGTTACAGCACATCTTTGTTTTTAAATTATTCCCCTGCAACATTCAGCGGACAGTCCAGCGATCTTCTAAGGTTAGCGGCCCCGGACTTTTTTCAATCACTTCATAAGCAACTGCTCAGCCTCCAGGATACTATCAAGCAACTGCAAGTTTCGAGTGTTTTTTACCCGGAGCGTATTACTGTAAATCTTGAAAAGAAAGAGGTTACAGTGCAGGGAATGAGAAGGCAAGAGGCTCAGCACTCTGTTGTTGATGAGGGCATACAAATATATAAAATTAAGTATGCAATTATTCA
>JAUSPN010000051.1 GCA_030656555.1 Candidatus Desulfaltia sp.
GAGATGGTTATGCCCGGAGACAATGTAACCATTACAGGTGATTTGATAACGCCGATAGCTATGGAGAAGGAGCTGCGGTTTGCGATAAGGGAAGGCGGTCGAACTGTCGGCGCCGGAGTTGTAAGTGAAATCATTGAATAAAGAGAAATAGATGATGAATTCAAAAATAAGGATTAGGCTCAAGGCATATGATCATAAACTTCTGGATCAGTCGACATTAGATATTGTTGATACTGCTAATAAAACAGGAGCAAAGGTAGTTGGACCTATCCCACTACCGACAAGCATCAACAAATATTGTGTGTTGCGTTCTCCCCATATAGACAAGAAGTCTCGAGAACAGTTTGAAATTAGAACACATAAACGGCTTTTAGATATTCTTGAGCCAACCCAGCAGACAGTGGATGCTTTAATGAAACTGGATCTTTCTCCGGGAGTCGATGTAGAGATAAAACTATAGCAGAGGTGACAGCGGGAACCATGTGTAAAGGATTAATAGGGAAAAAACTAGGAATGACAGGACTTTTTTCTCCTGAAGGTAAATACTTTCCGGTAACGGTATTGCGGGTCGGCCCGTGTGTCGTAACCCAGGTTAAGACGGTTGCTACCGACGGATACGATGCTCTTCAATTGGGCTTTGGCGAAAAAAAGAGATCTCGCACAAACAAGCCGATCAAAGGGCATCTCAAAAAGAGTGGAGAGGGTTGTTTTGAGCGGCTTCGTGAATTTTCTGTGGATAATCCAGGAGACTACAAGCCTGGCCAGACCTTGAGTCCGGATATGTTTAAGGTGGGCGAAAAGATTGATGTTACCGCCAATTCTAAAGGAAGAGGTTTTTCGGGCGTTATAAAGAGGCATGGATTCCATGGCGGAGATGAAACCCACGGATGCCACAGTCACAGGGTTCCTGGTTCTATCGGAAACAGTGCATGGCCTTCAAGGGTTATTAAGGGCAGGAAAATGCCTGGTCACTACGGGAATGAGCAAAAGACAACCAAGAACTTGGAGATAGCTGACATAAGGCCACAGCAAAATCTTATATTTGTAAAGGGAGCTGTGCCGGGTTTTAGATCCGGATTGGTTTCAATAAAGAAACGGAAACTTGTGAAATAAAGGGTATTTTGCAAAGGTCTCGCAGCATAAAGGCTGTAGGAGGAAACAAGAAAGACATGGCTGTTGTTGATGTTCAAAATATAAATGGAGAAAAGGTTTCGCAGACGGATCTTGCAGATAGTATATTTAATGTACCCTTGAAAAAAAGCATCCTGCATGAAGTTGTGACGATGCAGCTGGCACGCAGGCGTGCAGGATCAGCATCTGTAAAACATCGCAGTGACATTAAGGGTAGTGGAAAGAAACTTTTTCGTCAGAAAGGGACAGGAAGGGCACGGCGCGGTAATATCAAATCTCCATTGCTTAGAGGTGGAGGCGTTGTTTTCGGTCCAGACCCCAAATCATATTATTACAGTGTTCCCAAAAAGGTTAGAAAGCTTGCCCTTAAAATGGCACTAAGCAGTAAATTTCAGGAGGATGTCATAGTAGTCCTTGACCGGTTTGAACTTGGGAAGATTAAAACAAGGGAATTTGTAGAGGCTTTGAACAGCTTAAATGTGAAAAACGCATTGATTGTAACCGATAAAAAGAATGAGAATTTGGAGCTTTCATCAAGGAACGTGCCTTGCGTAAAGGTGTTAAGAGCTGCCGGGTTGAACGTATATGACATTCTCAAATACAAGAATTTAATTCTGGATGAGGCCTCTATAAAGGTTATTGAAAGGAGGCTGCTTAAATGATCCAGTATGATATTATTAAACGTCCTTTAGATACGGAAAAAACTAATATTCAAAAAGAGAGTTTTCACCAGTTCTCATTTGAGGTGGATAAAAGGGCGAACAGGATTGAGATCAGAAGGGCAATTGAAAAAATATTCAATGTCAAGGTAAGCGATGTCCGGACAATGCAGGTTAAAGGGAAAGTCAAACAAAGGGGTCGGATTGTTGGGAAACGCAGGGACTGGAAGAAGGCGATTGTGACATTGATGCCTGGTGAACGTATTGATTTTTTTGAAGGGGCTTAGATAATTTGATAAGTGAGGCTTATAATGGCGGTTAAGAAAGTAAAACCAACCTCTCCTGGACGACGAGCACAAGTATATTCAACGTTTGACGAGATTACCACTACAACACCTGAAAAAAGTTTACTTAAGCCGATCAGGAAGTCAGGAGGGCGTAATGTAAACGGACGCATTACATGCAGACACCGCGGTGGTGGGCATACTCGGCATTACAGAATTATTGATTTTAAACGTGATAAAACGGAAATATCCGCAAGGGTGGCATCAATAGAATATGATCCGAACCGCAGCGCAAGGATTGCTCTTCTGCATTATGCAGATGGTGAAAAACGGTATATTCTGGCGCCGCTCGATCTTTCGGTTGGCGATACTGTTATGTCTGGACCAAAGGCCGATATTAAACCAGGCAATACTCTTCCATTGATAAATATTCCGCTTGGCACTCATGTTCATAACATTGAGCTGCGTTTGGGGAAAGGCGGCCAGATTGTAAGAAGTGCCGGAACATTTGCGCAGTTAATGGCAAAGGAAAATAAATATGCCCTGATAAAACTTCCATCGGGCGAAGTTCGGATGGTTCTTTTGAATTGCAAAGCAACTATAGGGCGCCTTGGCAATGTTGTTCATGAAAATATCTCTCTTGGTAAAGCAGGCCGCAAGCGTTGGCTTGGAAGACGACCAAAGGTGCGAGGAGTTGCCATGAATCCTGTTGATCATCCAATGGGAGGCGGTGAGGGGAGATCATCAGGAGGACGGCATCCATGCAGCCCACTGGGCATTCCTGCAAAGGGATATAAGACTCGCAACAAAAAGAAAAGTAATCGATATATTGTAAAAAAACGTTCAAGCAAATAAAACAGTTTGAAATTCGATTTCAGGAGAAATTATGCCACGGTCGTTGAAAAAAGGTCCATATATTGAGCCTAAATTATTAAACAAAATAGTGGAAGCCCAGGAGACTCGAACCACCAGAGTTATTAAAACATGGTCAAGGCGCTCGACGATTATTCCGGAGATGGTCGGTATCACTTTAGCGGTTCACAATGGAAGAAAATTTATTCCTGTTTTCATATCAGAGAATATGGTAGGGCATAAACTGGGAGAGTTTTCCCCAACAAGGCTTTTTTATGGTCATGCCGGAGATAAGAGATCGAAATTAAAAAAATAGGAATACTTTAGTTTTTGAAAATAAATTGTCTGATTTTTATTAATAGATTTAGGTTTGTGGAGAGAGAATAATGGCTGCAAGAGAGGCAAAAGCTGTATTAAAATATGTACGCATTTCTTCACAGAAGGTTAGGATGTTGATTGAAGCCGTCAAGGGAAAGCCGGTTCAGGCCGGTCTGGACATTCTTCGGTTTATGCCGCAAAAGGCAGCTAATATAATTGAAAAAATTATCCGCAGCGCCGCAGCAAACGCCGATCAAAATCCGGATATTGATGTAGATTCGCTCGTTATTCGCAATATAATTGCAAATCAGGGTCCCACTTTGAAACGTTTCAGAGCAAGAGCGCGTGGCAGAGGCACAAGAATATTGAAAAGGACCACACATATTACTGTTATTTTAGCTGAAGATTCGGTGTAAAGAAGGAGGTAAAAGCTTGGGCCAGAAAGTAAACCCGATAGGATTTAGGCTGGGAATCGTTAAAACCTGGGGATCAAAGTGGTATGCTGAAAAAAATTACTCCAAGTATGTTCTGGAAGATTATAATATCAGAAAGTTTATTAAAAAGAAACTTTATCATGCAGGGATAAGCAGGATTGAAATTGAAAGATCATCTGATCGTGCAAAGCTCCGAATATATACCTCAAGGCCGGGCATTGTTATTGGAAAAAAAGGATCTGAAATAGCTCTGCTTAAGAAAAGCATTGAAAATATGCTTGGCCGCAATAAAATATCGAAGGAAATTCTTATAGATATTCAGGAGGTAAGAAAACCGGAGATGGATGCCCAGCTTGTTGCCGAGAGTGTCGCCCTCCAGATTGAGAGAAGGGTTGCATTTAGGCGCGCTATGAAGCGCGCTGTTTCATCGGCCATGAGGTTTGGCGCCAAGGGTGTTAAAATTATATGTTCAGGGCGTCTGGGTGGGGCCGAGATGGCCAGAACCGAATGGTATAAGGAAGGCCGTGTGCCATTACATACCTTAAGAGCAGATATTGATTATGGTTTTATTGAGGCTAATACAACGTATGGAATTATTGGCGTAAAGGTCTATGTTTTTAAAGGCGAAATCTTGAAGAATGACCCGATTAAAAGCCAATAGAAGGTAGTTCATTGCTTTTTTATGAAACCATTAGTTGTTAGTTGTTGAGTGCCACGACATCGTGGACACTTAAAAGTGCCATGACATCGTGGACACTCTGTTTTTTCAACGTAGTTTATAGCTTATTTCGTCAACTTGGGATTTTCCCAAGAAGAGTTTCATCTTTTGTTCTTTGACATCGAT
>JAUSPN010000055.1 GCA_030656555.1 Candidatus Desulfaltia sp.
TTCGATCTTACGCCGGTCAAAGCCCATGCGCAGATGCTCAAGACAAAGTATGCCAAAGAGACCACCACAATCTGCTGCTATTGCGCGGTGGGATGCGGTGCTATTGTGCATACCAGTAAGAAGGGCGATGGTCGTGTCATCAACATCGAAGGTGATCCGGATCATGTAATCAGCAGGGGTTCGCTCTGCTCAAAAGGGGCTGCGCTTTCTCAACTTACTGAGAATGAAAACAGGCTTGTTGAACCTATGTACAGAGCGCCATATGCTAAAGATTGGAAAAAGGTTTCATGGGACTGGGCGCTAACGGAAATCGCCAAAAGGGTTAAGGAAACAAGGGATGCAGCATTTGAATACAAAAATGCCAAAGGGCAGGTGGTAAACCGGACTAACGGGATTGCCAGTGTCGGCAGCGCGGCTATAGACAATGAGGAGTGCTGGATTTATCAGGCCTTGATGCGTTCTCTCGGGCTTGTATATATTGAACATCAGGCCCGACTATGCCACAGTTCGACTGTTGCGGCTCTGGCAGAGTCGTTTGGACGCGGCGCAATGACTAACCACTGGATTGATATTAAGAACAGTGACTGCATACTGATTATGGGCGGCAATCCCGCAGAGAACCATCCCATATCATTCAAGTATGTTACAGAAGCACAAAAAAACGGCGCAAAGGTCATAAGTGTCGATCCAAGGTTTACAAGAACATCTTCAAAGGCCGATATCTATGCTCCTATGCGTTCAGGGACCGATATTGCCTTTCTTGGTGGTATGATAAAGTATATATTGGACAACAACCTCTATAATAAAGAGTATATAGCCAATTATACAAACGCCCCTTTTATAGTTGGAAAGGAATTTAAGTTTAGCGATGGTCTGTTTTCCGGCTATGAAGCAAAAAACAGGAAATATGACAAAAGCACGTGGACTTTTGATATGGACGCAAACGGTGTCCCCGAGTTAGACCGTTCTTTAAAAAACAGTCGTTGCGTACTGAATCTTTTAAAGCAACATTTCAGCAGGTATAATACAAAGCTGGTTTCCTCTATTACCGGAACTCCGGAAGCTGATCTCCTGACGGTTTACAAGACCTATGCTGCTACCGGAGCCACAGGAAAAGCTGGCACAGAAATGTATGCCATGGGCTGGACACAGCATACTGTTGGAGTTCAGAATATCCGGACAATGGCGATGATACAGCTTCTTCTCGGTAATATGGGTGTTGCAGGCGGCGGCATCAATGCAATGCGCGGCGAGTCAAATGTGCAGGGTTCTACGGATCATTGTCTCTTATGGCATATCTGGCCCGGTTATCTCAAGACTCCAAGGGCATCGAACGTGTCGCTTGCCGCATACAACAAAAAGTGGACTCCAGAGAGCAATGATCCGCTTTCAGCCAACTGGTGGCAAAATTATCCAAAATATTCAGTCAGCCTTCTAAAATCGTTCTTTGGCGACAAGGCCAGTAAAGCGAACGATTTTGGATATGACTGGCTGCCAAAGGTGGACGATGGGACCGATTATTCCTGGTTGAGCATCTTTGATGAAATGTACAAGGGTAATTTTAAGGGATTCTTTGCCTGGGGCCAGAATCCGGCATGCAGTGGTGCTAATTCCAAAAAAACACGCGAGGCCATGAAAAAACTCGACTGGATGGTCAATGTCAACATTTTTGACAATGAAACCGGCTCATTCTGGCAAGGTCCTGGAATGAATCCTTCCACAATAAAGACAGAAGTCTTTATGCTTCCGGCATGTGTGTCTGTTGAAAAGGAAGGAAGCATTACCAACAGCGGCAGATGGATGCAGTGGCGTTATATGGGGCCCAAACCGCTTGGAAACAGCCTTTCTGACGGCGACATCATAATGGAACTCGGCTACAAGATCAAAGAGGTTTATGAAAAAGGCGGCGCTTTTACCGAGCCCATACTCAACCTGAAATGGGATTATACGACGGACGGCCTGTATGATCCGCACAAGGTAGCTAAAGAGATAAACGGCTACTTTGTGGAAGATGTTACCATAAAAGATAAACTTTACAAAAAGGGAACCCTTGTTCCGAGCTTTGCTTTTCTGCAGGCTGACGGTTCAACCTCATCTGCAAACTGGCTCTACTGTAACAGCTACACGGAAAAGGGAAACATGTCGGCCAGGCGCAGCAAAGTAGATGCGGAAAACAACATCGGTCTGTATCCTGAGTTTGCATGGTGCTGGCCGGTCAACAGAAGGATTATTTATAACCGCGCTTCAGTTGATCTTAAAGGAGAGCCGTGGGACAAAAAAGACTGGGTTATCAAATTCGCAGGCGAAGCCAAAGACGGCAAGTATGT
The DNA here is from genome assembly GCA_030656555.1 of Candidatus Desulfaltia sp. Lineage (GTDB taxonomy): Bacteria > Desulfobacterota > Desulfobacteria > Desulfobacterales > ETH-SRB1 > Desulfaltia. The sequence goes on from JAUSPN010000055.1 coordinate 2,328, forward strand.
CTCAAGCAAGTGGATCGGAGACGTTCCGGATGGTGGATGGTATCCTCTTGAAAATCCTGACGGAACAAAGAGAACGGATTCAAAGCATCCATTTATCATGAGAAAGCATGGACATGGGCAGCTATTCGGCCCTGGTCTTGCTGATGGTCCTTTCCCGGAACATTACGAGCCTCTTGAGTGTCCTGTTGAAAAGAACCTCATGAATAAACAACGTATGAATCCTGCGGCGCATGTTTATACAACAGATGCTGATTTATACGCAACAAACGATCCGAAATTTCCGTATGTGGGCACGACATACCGCCTGACAGAACACTGGCAGACAGGTCTTATGACGCGTCCGCAGCCATGGCTGCTTGAGCTTCAGCCTCAGATGTTTGTAGAGATGAGCGAAGAGCTTGCCAAACTTAAGGGGATCAAGAATGGGGAACGCGTAATGGCCTCGTCTATCAGAGGAGCTGTTGAATGCACGGCCATTGTTACCAGGCGTTTCAAACCGTTTAAGATTGCCGGAAAGACAGTCCATCACGTGGGAATGCCGTGGTGCTTTGGCTGGCGCTGGCCAGTAAGCGGCACAGAGGAGAGCGCCAACCTGCTCACTCCGTCTATCGGTGACGCCAACACCAGGATACCTGAATCAAAGGCCTTTATGGTCAATGTAACCAAAAAATAAAGGAGGTGATCTGAATGAGTAAGTCATTTTTCGTAGATACAACTATTTGCACGGCCTGCAGAGGATGTCAGGTAGCCTGTAAGCAGTGGCATGACCTTCCCGCAGAAGAAACTACAAACCGTGGAACTTACGAGAACCCCGCAGATCTATCCTTTATAACTTATAAAGTGGTTAGAATGCGTGAGCAGGTTATTGACGGAAAGTTAAACTGGCTCTTCTTTCCTGAACAGTGCCGTCACTGTATTGAAGCGCCCTGCCTTGAAACAGCAGGAGATCCAGGCGCTATATTCAGGGATGATAAGACAGGTGCCATTATATTTACGGCAAACACCAAGCGCTTGAACGCGGCGGAAATTATTGAATCATGTCCTTATAATATTCCTCGAAAAGCATCTGACGGAACACTTGCCAAGTGCGATATGTGCTTAGACAGGGTTGAAAACGGACTGCCTCCGGCATGTGTTCAAACGTGTCCAACAGGCGCCATGAATTTCGGCGACAGGGATGAAATGCTCGCTCTTGCCAAAAAGCGTCTTGGAGAGGTTAAAAAGGCAAATCCAAAGGCCATGCTGATAGATGAAGATACTGTAAATGTCATTTGTCTTGTGGCTTATGAGCCGAAGCTGTATTGCAAGAATGCTATGGCCTCAAATGCTGACTTCAGCATTACAAGGCAGATGGCATTAAAGCGGATGGTTCGACCGTTGACGAGTATTACTTCACGTCTGCTTTAATAGAGGACGAGTGTAATTTTAAAAAAAAGGGGGGGAAATCTTTTCCCCCTTTTCTCCTGTTTATCGGAAAATCCAGTTTGACAAATTGGTTTATCCCCTCTATTGTATCAATAATTATTTAGTTATCCCCATAAGGAGCTTATCCATGTATCAATTTTTCGGTTTCACCTGAGTTGGGTTAAAAAATTCTACCCGGGTTTGGTAGGCACAGGGTTTGGCCGAAAAATCATGTCTATTCTTTTACACTTATCATCTTTCACAAATCGATCAGACTCTGTCACTTGCCTTTAAAATAGTTTGCAGGGGCAATGGTGCTGGGCGCCCCGCGGTCTTCAAAACCGTTGGCCCCGTCTGAAAAACGGGGAGGAGGTTCGATTCCCCTTGCCCCTTCCAGCGTTTAAACGAAAATCAAAAGTAAAGCCTGATGGAAAAACACATTACAATAGGTGTGGCCGGTCATGTGGACCATGGGAAATCCGCCCTTGTTCGATGCCTGACCGGCATTGACACAGATCGAATGCAGGAAGAAAAGGTCCGTGGCCTGTCCATAGAATCGGGCATCGCGCCCCTCAACCTGCCTACAGGAGCACAGATTGCCATGGTGGATGTTCCCGGACAGACCGGTTTTCTCAAAAATACCATTCGTGGTTTAAGCAGTGTGGATATGGCTATTCTGGTTGTGGCCGCAGATGATGGGATCATGCCAGGAACTCTGGAACATCTGAATATACTCAACTTCCTCAAGCTAAAAAGCGGTCTTATTGTATTGAGCAAGGCAGATATGGTGGATGATGAGACGCTGCTATTAGCTGAAATGGAAATTCAGGAGGTGGTGAAGGGTACCTTTCTTGACGGAAAGCCGGTTCTTCCCTTTTCCGCTATAGATCAAAGGGGACTAAATGAGATTCGGCTGAACATTGAAAAACAGGTGAAAAATATAACCGGCAAAAACCAACACGCTCCTTTCCGCCTCTGGATTGATCAGATAAGAAGCTTTAAAGGGTTTGGAACCGTTGTAAGCGGAACAATCCTTTCGGGAAAGATCAGGCAGGATAATATACTTCATCTCCTTCCATCGGGTAAGGAAACCAGAGCTCGCTTCTTAGAAGTCCACCAGCAGAGAGTCTCTCAGGCCATTGCCGGTCAGCGTGTCGGCATTAACCTTCACAAGGTTCCACCAAATGACGTAAAGCGTGGAATGATGCTGACAAAGCCGGGAACAGTTAACGCAACGTACATTTTAAACGTTGATATACATGTGCTTCAAAGCGCGAAAGAACCGATCAAAAACCGCCAAAGGGTAAAACTCTATCTGGGAACCTCCCTCACAAACACCATGGCGGTCATTATGGGGAAGGAACAACTTGAACCAGGTGAAAGTGGGCTGGTCCAGTTCCGATTGATAAAGCCTGTGCCGGCTCTGCCGGGAGATCCTTTTGTGATTTGCCCTCTAAACCTCCGTGCCGTAATAGGTGGAGGGATCGTCCTGGAGATCCCTTTGGAAAAATATCGGGCGGCCAGGGCTGCGACCACGATTCCTTATCTTAAGGCCATTCAGAATGGCGACCTGAAATTGGCCATTGAGCATTTTTTTGACAGGCATATCAGTTGTCCTATCACGGCTGCAGATATCGCGCGGGAGACCGGTTTCCAAATTAAGGAGGTCGAGGCAGAGGTTGGATTAAAAGTTAAAAGCGGTGAGATTCTCTATTTTGAAGGCAGCGGTCTTTTTGGGAAAAATCGTTACGAGGCACTGAAAGAAAGATCGCTGAAGATCGTTGAAAATGTCTTGTCAGAAAATCCATTTCAAATGACTGTCATACCGGATGAGATAAAAACCAGATTATCACCCCCAATTGATGAAGCCCTGTTTCAAAGGCAGCTTGCCGAACTTTGCCGGGAAGGAAAGCTCATAAAGACCGATGGAGGCTTTCAAATCCGGAATCTTTCGGTCAAATTCTCAAAGGAACAGGAGAGGCTAATTACCCTGTTGCTCGAATATGCGCAGTCTCTGGGCATTATCCCGTTCAGAGCGGATATGTTCTGGAAATTTCATAAAAAAAAGTTCAACAAAAATGAAATACAAAGATTGCTCGATTATCTGCACAATCAAAAAAGGTTGATCCGCCTTAGTAATGGCCGGTTTTTGACTCCCCAGGCCATGGAACAGATCAAGGATGGGGTGAGGAAAGTCATCATGCAGAAAGGAAGACTCACCCTTGCGGACAGCAAAGAGATCCTGGGATATGGAAGGACAGCGGGAGTTCCGGTTCTTGAATACCTGGACGCTGTTGGATTTACATGCAGACAGGAAAACGAGCGTGTGCTGAAAAGAAAAGAAGGGTAAGAACAGGCATTTAATCGGATTTTCCCTAAAGAAAGTATTTTTTGTATCGGTTTTTCCAGTTTGACAAATCGGTCTATCCTCTTTAATAATTTTAAGTTCTTAATTCTGAATTTAAATTAATTAGTGTCTGAACGAAAACCCCCTGGTTCTGAGCGGTCATTGCGAGGAGTGAGGAACGAACGACGAAGCAATCCCTTTATTTCCAAGAGATTGCTTCGGTCATGCTTCCCTCGCAATGACAGGAAAAGTGTAATTTGGAGGGTTTTCGTTCAGGCATTAATTAAAAGACGGACTGAATTATTACAACAGGAGGAAAAAATGAGCGAAGATTATAAAAGTATGTGGGAAAGTTTGGGGTTAGACCTCGGTGCGCATGACGCACTGCTTGAAGTGCTTGGTAAAGGTTACCAGGATATCTATTTGGCACAGAAGGATCGGCCCGAAGGCATGAGCTATTTCGATTTTGTAATGAGCGAAGTCCATGGGCTTCGTATCAAGGAATTAATGGATGAGAAAGCGGCCGGTCGAAAGGTGATCGGATCCTTCTGTGTCTTTGTGCCGGAAGAGATTGTGCGGGCTGCTGATGCAACCTTTGTGGGCCTTTGTGCGGGAGCGGATTTTGCCACTGAGGAGGTGGAAAAGCTTCTGCCCCGAAACACCTGCTCCCTCATCAAATCGGCATTTGGTTTTAATCTGGGAAAGGTCTGCCCTTATATCGAGTCGGCAGACATGATCGTTGGAGAAAACACATGTGACGGCAAAAAGAAATCCTATGAAACTTTAAAGAATCTTGTTCCAAACCTGTATGTTATGGACTTGCCGCAAATGAAATCCGATGAAGGGAAAGCCCTTTTGAAAGCGGAATATCTGCGTTTTAAGGAGGCGGTTGAGAAGCTTACAAGCATTACCATTGATGCTGAAAGGCTCAAGAAAGGGATCGAGATCGTCAATAACAAAAGAAAGGCCATCCATAGGCTCGCCGGTTTGCGCAAGGCTGATCCGTCACCCATTTCCGGGCTGGATGCCTTACTGGCCAATCAGGTCTTTTTTTATGATAATCCTGTTAGGTTCACCGAATCGGTAAACAAGATCTGCGATGAACTGGAAACCCGGATCGAAAAAGGGGAAGGCGTTTTTCCGAAGGGAACCCCGAGGATCCTCTTATCGGGATGCCCCATGGCCGTTCCCAACTGGAAACTTCCCTGGATCATAGAGACATCCGGCGCAGTGATTGTAGGAGAGGAATCCTGTGTCGGGGAGCGGGGCACTCGCAACCTGACCGATGATACAGGCAACACAGTGGAAGAACTCATGGAGGGCATTGTTGACCGCTATTTCAAAGTGGACTGCGCCATCTTCACTCCCAACCCTGACCGCCTTGACCATATTGTTGAAATGGCCAAGACCTACAAAGCAGATGGTGTCATCCATTATGGACTGCAATTTTGCCAGCCCTATCTCATGGAAGCCATGCCTGTGGAAAAGGCCCTTGAGGAAAAGAATATCCCCTGCCTGCGCATTGAGACCGATTACAGCATGGAGGATGTGGGTCAACTCAAGACCAGGGTAGAAGCCTTTGTAGAGTTGATAAAATAAGAAAGGATAGCTTGCATGCGATATGCCGGCATAGATATAGGTTCCCGAACCATTGAACTGGTGGTATTGAGGGATGGCGAAATTATCGAAACAAAGCAGGCCGATTCCGGCTTTGACCCTATGGCTCAGGCCAAAGAGCTCCTTGACGGAGTAAAACATGACCGTATCATGGCCACCGGCTATGGGAGGCATCTTTTCGAGCTTTCTCTTGATGCCCCGACGGTTACGGAGATCAAGGCCTATGCTGTAGGAGCAAGATTCTTGTTTTCCGATGTTCGGACAATACTGGATATCGGTGGGCAGGATTCAAAGGCCATTGTCGTCAATGATAACGGCAGGGTGATCAAGTTCGAGATGAACGATCGGTGTGCGGCCGGCACAGGTAAATTTCTGGAAATTATGGCCAATACTCTTGGCTACAGCCTGGATCAGTTTGGTGTGGAGGCGCTCAAGTCAAAAAGGGACATCCAGATCAGCAGCATGTGCACCGTATTTGCGGAATCGGAAGTCACTTCACTTGTATCAAGGGGAGAAAGCCGCCAGGACATTGCCATGGGGCTGCATCGCTCTGTAGTGCGCAGAGCAGCAAGTATGTTAAAAAGGGTCTGCGTGAAAGAACCGGTCCTCTTTGCCGGTGGCGTGGCGCGAAATGATTGTATGCTCCATTTGCTGCAGGAAGCACTTAAAAAGAAAATTCTGGTACCAAAAGATCCGCAAATGGTGGGGGCCCTGGGGGCGGCATTGCTGGCAGGTAAAAAAGATTGTTATTGCCATGGATCTTTACCCGAGAAAGCGTGACCACACTCATCACATTCTGATGAGTCGTAGCAACTGTTTTGATTATTAACATATTGGTTTTACCTATAAAAAATATGTTTCATATCGGATATTCCAGTTTGACTAATCGAGATATCCGACTCAGAATAAATAATCTTATTCCATTGAAGGGCATGGCACAAAGGTGCACCCGTAGAGTTAATTTAACAAGCATAGAGAGGAAGATAACATGAAATTAATAGACTGCCGGGGCCTTGCCTGCCCCGCTCCTGTTTTAAAAACCAAGGAGGCTGTTGAGACCAGGAGTTTAAATGAACTGACTGTCATAGTGGATAATGAGGCGGCCAGGCAGAACGTAGGTCGTTTTCTGGAATCACGAAGTTTTGAAGTTTTGGCGCAAGTGGAGGAAGGAAATTTTCATATCATCGGCAGGCGTAAAGAAGGGATAGATTCTAAAGGCGTGATGGATAAAAAACCAGGCGCCGCAGAGAAGAAGATCATGGTTATGGTTGCCTCTGACCGCATGGGCCATGGGGACGATGAACTTGGCTCAAAGCTCATAGTTAGCTTTTTAAAGACACTTAAGGAAATGGGAGATGAGCTATGGCGTCTTGTGTTTGTGAATAATGGAGTCAAGCTGACCATTTCGGGCTCAGAGGTTTTGCCGGTTCTGAAGGAACTGGAAGAGGGAAATATCCATATACTTGTCTGTGGGACATGTCTTACGCATTTTAATCTGTTGGATAAAAAGCAGGTAGGCGAGACTACCAATATGCTGGATATCGTGACAGCCATGCAATTGGCGGACAAGGTGATCAATATATAAGAGAGGAGGAGATAAATGGGGAAATTGAAAAACATTTTTGCAACTCGTTGGGGAATTATCGGCGTGGGAGGCTTTATTGGGGTTTGTGCAGCGCTTTTACAAAAGCTGGGGAATCCCGGCAACATGGGAGTTTGCGTTGCATGTTTTGAAAGGGATATAGCAGGAGCAATCGGACTCCATCAAGCAGGTGTGGTCCAGTACATGCGGCCGGAGATTATCGGTTTTGTTTTAGGCTCATTGCTTGCAGCCTATATTTTTAAGGAGTTTAGGGCAAGGGCAGGTTCTGCGCCCATTGCAAGATTTGTACTTGGTGTTTTTGCCATGATCGGGGCACTTGTTTTTCTGGGATGTCCCTGGCGGGCAATGCTGCGCTTAGCCGCTGGAGACGGGAATGCAATCTTTGGATTGCTCGGACTCATAGGCGGTATCTGGATAGGCACTCTTTTTCTAAAAGGCGGATATAATCTGGGGAGTGTTCAGAAGACCTATACCTCGGTGGGATGGTTGTTCCCCTTGACTATGCTCGGTTTTCTAATACTGATGCTTATCTTTCCGCAAATTAAGGGAGAGGCTAAAAACGGGATTCTGTTTTATAGTGTAAAAGGTCCTGGCGCTATGCATGCTTTTCTGCCTATTTCTCTGGCCGCAGGACTTGCAATAGGGTTTTTAGCGCAGAGGAGCCGTTTCTGTACTATGGGCGCCTTTAGGGATTTGATTCTGTTTCGACAGGCACATCTTTTGTCCGGTGTTATAGCGCTTGTAGTGTCGGCATTTATTGCAAATTTGCTTCTCCAGCAGTTTCATCCTGGATTTGTGAAACAACCGGTTGCCCATACCATGCAAATCTGGAACTTTGGCGGAATGGTACTTGCCGGTCTTGCTTTTGCCCTGGCCGGGGGATGTCCTGGGCGGCAGCTTTTTCTGGCAGGTGAAGGTGACGGTGACGCTGCTGTTTTTGTAATGGGTATGATAGTTGGAGCTGGATTCGCCCATAATTTCGGCTTGGCCAGTTCACCAAACGGGGTGGGGCCTCACGGCATTGCCGCTGTGATTATCGGGCTTCTTGTCTGTTTGTTTATAGGATTTACGATGAGAAAAAGAGTAGGCTAAGGGAGGTAAAATTATGAGTATAATTGTTGATGCCAAAGGGCTCTCCTGTCCCCAACCGGTCTTGATGACTTTAAATAAAATCAAAGAGATTAAAAAAGGAGAAATTATAGTAAAGGTAGATACAGATACTTCCAAAGAGAATGTGAGCAGAGCTGCACAAAGCCAGGGGTGGGAGGTTGCTGATATTCAGGAAAATAAAGAAGGATATCAGCTTACTATTAGGAAGTAGCTGAGGGATTGAGGGAAGGAGAAAAAATTGTCATTTTTTGATTTTTTAAAACCAAAAAAAGAAAAAAAATCGCCGAAGTCTGATCAGGACAGGGGTATATTGGTATTTGAACATACCAGCGAGGTGATCCGTGCTGAAAGCGTTCTTAAGGCATCAGGGTGGAAAATCCGGGTTATGGGGCCGCCGCCGGAGATTCAGAACGGGTGCGATCTGGTTATCGAGTTTCCGCTTATAGAAGAGCTGAATATCTTAAGAATTCTCAGGAAAGCAGAAATTTCACCAAAAAAGACAGTCCCTGTCAGCGGTCCCCTATTGCGGCCTGTTGATCTCTTCCAAATTAAGGACTTTGGTCAACACCTGATGGTTCGCGCGGCCAATATGAAATTGACTGTTGAGAAAAAGACCCTTAATATTGTAAACATATCAGGTGGCGGCTGTCCGGATGTGCCCTATCTGGCACATGAAATGGTTGGAAAATCGCTTTCCGAAGCGCCAAGTCCCAGGGAAATTGGCCATACTCTCTGCGGATATGCACTGCAACTGGCTTATGAGGAGATGAGGCGTCAATGCTCGCAATAGCGGGAACCGTTCCTGATCAAAAGTTTCCCCTGATAACAGGGGAGGTCAGCATGGAAGATGATAAAATCTGCATCCAGGGAAAGCGGATCCATGTTAATCGCGGGACGCCGGCGCTGATGGCCGCAGCCGTCAAAGCCGGGCAGGTTATGGGCAAATCAGAACTTTTCGGCTATCTGGTCGGCGACATCGGCCTTGGAGACGGCAGCCGGAAACTTTATGAATATCTGACCAAGGATCTTGGTCAATCCGGGTTTTCCGGGATCACATTTCATTATCTTCAGCCGGATGTAGACTGGCACAACCGTGTTTTATTTGCTATAGAAGAGATGGTAAAACAGCCTGTCCTGATTGCGGATGCCGGATTTATGTATGCAGCCAAGATGAGCGGTCAGGCCGCTGCATACGATCTATTTACACCTGATGCAGGTGAACTGGCCTTTCTGGCTGATGAAATTGCGCCGCATCCATTTTATACACGAGGTTTTATTCTTCAGGATGAAAAGCGTGTGCCGGATCTTATTAAACGTGCATATGCACATAAAAATGCTTCGCGCTTTCTTCTTGTTAAGGGTGAAAAGGATTACCTGGCTGATAAGGATGGGATTAAGGCAACAATCGACAGCCCTGCCTGTGAAGCCATGGAGGCTATAGGCGGCACAGGGGATACAATTACCGGTATTGTTGCAGCCTTGATTGAATCAGGAATGGAAATCAGCAAAGCCGCAATTGTTGCTGCAAAGGCGAATCGATTAGCCGGCTATTATGCTTGTCCAACGCCGGCAACCCAGGTAATAGAGATTATTAAGCATATACCCAGAGCACTGGAGGAGATTTTGCGGAGGGAAACACCATGACAGATAAAAAAGAGCTTCGACTTACCGAGACAGTCGCCGGTTCAGGCTGAGCTTCTAAATTGCCTCCAGGGGACCTGGAGAGGGCATTATGCGGGTTGGAGTTTCCTACTGATTCAAATCTTATTGTTGGTTTGGACCGCGCGGACGACGCAGGAGTTTATAAGATCACGGATGATATCGCCATGATTCAGACCGTTGATTTTTTCACGCCGATTGTTGATGATCCTTACTGGTTCGGACAGATTGCTGCTGCCAATGCTTTAAGCGATGTCTATGCCATGGGAGGAGTTCCCAAAACAGCTATGAATATTGTAGCCTTCCCAATCAAACAGATGGATATTTCCATTCTCCGTAAAATCATACAGGGCGGTCTTGACAAGATGAGGGAGGCGGGTGTTGTACTGGTAGGAGGGCACAGCGTGGAAGACAAAGAGTTGAAATACGGCCTGTCGGTTACCGGCTTTGTCCACCCGGATCGTGTTCTTACAAAGAAGGCTCTTAATGCCGGAGATCTTTTAATACTTACCAAGCCGCTTGGCACCGGTATTATTAACACGGCTATTAAAGGAGGGCTTGCTTCCGGGGAAGCCATAGAATTTGTTACACATCTTATGGCTACACTTAACCGGGATGCGGCTGAAGTAATGAAAGGGTTTCCTGTTCACGCCTGCACCGATATTACCGGTTTTGGCCTGATAGGTCATGTTGCTGAGATGGTTGTAGATTCCGGATTTGGAATCAGCCTCTGGTCCGAGAAGATACCGATAATCCCTGAAGCCGTTGATTATGCGGCAATGGGTCTTGTGCCTGCCGGAGCTTATAATAACAGGAAGTTCCGTGAGGGTATGGTCGATATTTCTCCTTCCGTAAAACAGGCTGTTCTGGATATTCTTTATGATCCCCAGACATCAGGGGGATTGCTGATTAGTGTAGAGAAAGAAAGCGCTGGCGATCTGGTAAATGAATTAAAGAAAAAAGGGATAGATGACGCCGCAGTTATCGGAGAGGTGCTGACGGAACCAAAAGGAAGAATTGTTGTAAATCCGTAAATCATCCGCAAATGACTTTTTTACGACAGCTTCCATTCCCTTCGGCCAGTTTATGGTAATTTACAAGTGCATGAAATCAGTCTCGCCTGCGTCCGTCCCATATGTGCCAAATAAAGGGGCGATGATGAAATTTTTTGCAGTGTTGTTCTAAAATTCTCCATCAACGATGTTCATGAAATTAAGGCGTATCAGTTCCGCACATTTTTGACTCAGTTTGCGCGTCGATTGCTTCTGCTCCTTTTTTGCAAGTCCATTATATTCCTCGAGGTAGTCTTTGAAAAAGTCATCAAGTATATCTTTTGAAAAAAGTTGTGTGAGTTTGCCGAATTCCTTTTGCCCAATCGGCCCGGTTTTTGATAATACATTGCGAAGCCGGTTTTCGGTGATAAGGCTCTCCATCTCGTTAAATAGTTCCCCGCCTTTTTCAGACAATGTCATCTGAGGCTTTTTTGGCCTATCTCTTGTCTTTGCTTTTTCCGCCCATCTCTCATTCTTGTTTTTAAGAATTACTCTTGTTGTATCACTAAGAAATTTGGGAATTACCGATTTTATCACAACGCCCTCACATATGTTATCTTCAAGTTCGGGAAGACCCAGCCATACGGAAATCTGAGAAGGAAAGCTGTTTGAATATTTCAAGCATTCTTCAAACGTACCCCTGAAAATCGTTTTTGCATACAGAAAACCGGCCTTCTCCATGACCTGGTTGAACTTATCGACATCGAGCAATTGGCCATCTATCGCCACATCAATGGCATAAAATTCGTTGTGCGGCGTGTAAAAAATACCCTTCTGAATTCTTGTAGCAGAAGTATCCTTTTCCACATCTTTGTGAGGATATGTTCCGCCGACTAATTCACCATATACAGCCAACTCAGCCAACTCACTAAAATCGCGGCCTTCTTTCTTTAAAATCGCATAGAGCTTTTTAACCCTTTCCCTGTTTTTGCTTTCAACCGGCATATAGTCATAAAAGTTATCCTTTATAAAACCGCTCCTCTTGGCAGATTTCAGATCCTTTCCGTCATACCAGAAAGAAAGATTGGCGCCATGCGCCTTTTCCTGAACAACAAATGCGCCTTCGTCTAACTTTTCCACAGCAAGAATATCAAGAAACTTTTTGCGATAACTATTTTCAATGTCGAAATATTTTCTAAACCTCATAGTTTCTGTCCTTATTTACTCCCTCATCCAAAAACAGTTTTTCTGTTTTTAAATCCTCTTTCTCTGTTTCGGTCGTTATATGCCGCTGTTTGCTGCTTCGCGGCTTGTCAGGGATGGTCATTGCCAGCCAGCCTGTTCTTAAAAGAGCCCTTTGTCTTTCCGATGTCATTTATAAACTCGTAAAGTGAAAAAATCAATAAATCTATTGTCTTCCGCAAAACAATCCAAAGAAAGGAGGAACAATGTTTGGAGAATTCATTAAAACTCTTAGGCTCGACAGAGACATCGGCCTTAGGGAATTTTGCCGTCAGCTATCTATTGACGCAAGTAATTGGAGCAAAGTTGAAAGAGGAATTATGCCCCCGCCTCAAGGTGATGAAAAACTCGACCAAATCGCTGAAGTATTGGGCATCAAAAAAAGCTCGGAACTTTACAACGAACTTAAAGATAAAGCGGCTATTGATGCAGGGATCATCCCAAAAGATCTCCTGTCTGATCAGGAAACCCTTAACGCATTACCGATGTTTTTTAGGACTGTTCGAAGCGAGAAGCCTACCGCTGAGGAAATAGAAAAGCTGATCGAAAAAATCAGAGGAAAAGGTTGATGGCCTCAGCCACTTTTTCCGAAACTTCTTCCCTGGACAAAAAACCCAGCTTGACCACTCTGCAGACGAGAAAATCGTCATCCTATGCCCCGCTCAATTCGCGCTCATGCGCAAGACCGGCCAGCTCCCGCAGCTTTTTACGAATTGGTTTTGCATGCTGATGTGTCATATTTTATAGTCATTTCAATATATTTTAGAAATTTATATTTTTATGCATGTCCCGATAGTTTCTTGTTTTGGAATTGTGAACGTTCTACACGGATGTCCCCTTGGTGTCACCCTGAAGCCTCTCTTCAAGGCAATAAATGCAACTCCGGACCAGGCGTTGTGTCTGGCTAATCATGTATAGTGGAATAGACAGTATTTGATCAAAATATGACAACTCGTGCATTGAATATCGGACACCGAGCAGTGTTTTGGGATATTCTTTAAGAAAAAGCCTCAGGCTCTTCAGTGAACCACTCGCGCCGGCCTTCACCTCTACCGGTATCGGCATGCCTTCGATTTCTATTAGAAAATCAACTTCAGCATTGCTTCCTCGGGCTTCCCTTGCCCAAAAATGTAATTTTTTGTCAGAGTAAGGATCCGCGCAGGCAAGCAGCTCTTGAGCAACATACTGCTCTGCAACACCGCCTGTATTGATTTGCATAATAGATTTATCAAGAATAATAGAGTCCTGCATGCCAAGAGCATTTTGCATAAGACCGACATCGAGAAACGCTATTTTGAATTTACGTTCATTGGCAGTTGCCAAAAGAGGTACTCCCGCACCGGATGCGTGGCATATTTTAGACAGGCATCGCGCATCGCATAGCAACCCAAGCGCCTCCTTCAGGAATTTAGCTTCGATGCCTGGATTTATATGCGAATACTTGTAACGCCGACCAGCCATTTGTGGCGCACTGGAATACACTTCTTTCAAATATTTATGTTTTGCGGTTGATGCATACTTGGCAAAATCATCTGTATAAGTACGAATAAGCCCGGATTGCAGTCTCTGTAATTCTTCCATCAAAACCTTATTTTCAAAGGCATTAACAACTCTGGGCATTCCGCCGACTAACAGGTATTGCCTTAATAGCTGTTCAAGTCTTGTTGCAAAAACCTGTTCCATTCCAGTTTGCAGATCAACCGTATGGATATAGTTCAGCAATCTCTCATCACCGACTGCTATCAGGAATTCTCCAAATGACATGGGATACATATATACGCTTTGCACACGGCCGACAGGCATACGAAAGTCCTCAGCACGCAACGCAAACTCAATCAACGATCCAGCGCCGATAACATGAAGTTCCGGCAATTTCTCAAGGAAATATCGCAAAGAAGTAATCGCCTTGGGGCATTCCTGGATTTCATCCAGAAATAATAAAGTGCGTCCGGGGCTGATTGTCATGCGTGTCAGAATGGATAATCGGTCAATGATTCCCTTGGGATCAAAGTCCGAAAAACAGCGGCTCAATTCCGGCTGTTCTTCAAAATTCACAGAAACAGTATTTTCAAATGCTGTCCTGCCAAATTCAGTTACCGAATAAGTCTTCCCAACTTGCCGCGCACCTCTTATTAGAAGCGGCTGCCTGACGCGACTGTCTTTCCATTGTTTTAGGATCTGGTCAATTGCTCGTTTCATAACCTTGAAGATATCTTGTAAGTCAGAAAAGTCAAGCATATTATGAGAATAAATATCATAAAAGACAGGTATGTTTTACGACTAATTATCGTAAGGGGGTCTGCTTGGTATCAAAATCTTACTATATCCATGGGGCCTCAGCTACTTTCTCCGGAACATCTTCTTTGGACAAAAAACCCAGCCTGACCGCTCTGCAGACGAGAAAATCGTCTTCCTATACTCTGCTCAATTCGCGCTCATGCGCAAGACCAGCCAGCTCCCGCAGCTTTTTACGAATTGTTTTTGCATGCTGATGTGTCATATTTTATAATTATTTCAATATATTTTAGAAATTTATAATTCTATGGATGCTACCTGCTTCAATAGCATCTGTTTCCAACTAATGCGCTGAGCAAGATGTGACACTAAATGATCTGAATAACCGGAGCCAAGAAACAAACCTATTATCTAATTCAGAGGGATACTTCAAAAAGGCTTCAAATTTCATGGATAAATACCCTTTGGTTAGAATCCATTGTTCGGGCGATTTCAACGATCCTCATGTGATGGGTAAAGAGTATGACCTGGTTATTTTCGGCCAGCTCGGCCAGTGCCTTAAGTGTAGCTGTAGCGCGTTCATCGTCAAAGTTAATCAGAATATCGTCGACAATAAAAGGCATGGATTCGCTGGACTTCAAGCGCCATTCCAAGGTTGCAAGCCTCAGGGCAAGATATAGCTGATCACGGGTACCGTTACTCATCCCCTCCACCTTGACCCAGTCTCCATCCGGGCGAACTCCAATAAGGATTGCCTTTCCCTGGTCGTCGATATCTGTGCGTAACACGGTAAAGGAGCTCAAAGTGATTTTCTTGAAATAACTGGACGCTATCTTAAGCACAGGGTCCTGATGCTCGGCTGTGTAGCTTTCAATCACATCCAAGAGGATTTTGGTCGAGAGCTTAACACGGATGAAACGCTCAGTCAGGCGTCGAATCTTGGCTAAGACCTGTTGCGAGGCATCTGCAAGCTCCGCCGCGCGGGCGCTGCCGTCCATTTTTGCCATTTCATTTTTTTCCCGCCCTATGGTCTCTGTCAGTTGCTGGATTTCAGGATCAAGCCTGTCCTCAATCTCATGAGAAAGCGCTTGAATTTGTCCCGGGAGGGCATCAGGATCAACGTCCTGTGCCTGCTGCTCAAGTTCTGAAAATGTTACTCCCTCGGCAATTTGCGCCAGATTGGACTCCAAATCCGAAAGTTTCTCTTTCAGTTGCACGTATTCGTGGGAGCGCTGCTCGGCTTCATCCAGATATTCTTCTTTTTCACAACCTGCCATCGAAAGAAGAGCGGCCACCCGCTCCTTGTTGCTGTTTAAAGATATTTGTGCTTGAAGGATTTCCTTTTCAAGGGTTTCGATTTCTTCAAGATACTGTTTCAAAACCGCTTGATCCTGTCGCGCACCATTAAGACGAGCCTGGAGATCGGAAACAGCTTGAACTATCTCGATATCTTGAAGATCAGTAGCGACCTGCTCAAGCAGATGCGCCAGATCCTTTTTAAAGCTCTGATTATCCCGATCAATTCCGTCAATACGCTTACGGAAATCTTCTGCCCCCCCCAGCTTATCAAGGCAGTTTTGCAGGGTGTCGATAAAATCGTTTGCCTCGTCAGGGTTCGTACCGGGGCCGAGTCCCAGAGGAGCTAAAGCCTCTGCCCATTTGGCTCGCCATTGGTCGAGTTTCTGCTCAGCTTTTTTTCTCTCATTTTCAGCAATTCTCAGAGCCTCTTGGAGATCATCAACCTTGCTTTCCAGCTTCTCCCGCTTAGCCTGATCGCTCTTAACGGAATCCAAAAGTGTTTCAGCATGCAGAAGAACCGGAGTTAATCCATGTCCTTTAAAGTCCTGATTATCACCCAGCTTTTGGAGTTCCTCACCCAGCTTATCTCGCAGTTCTCGCTGGTGTTTTTCCTTTTCGACAATTTCTCCGATGGCCTTTTCAGCCTCAGCGACCTTGAAACGGAGTTTTTCGAAGCCGGAAAGCCATTGCCTCATCTCGCGTGGTGACAATGGAATAATATCGCAGGTTGCCCAGAGTTCATGCCATCGGTGATCGGTATCGGCGAGATCGGAGTCGAGTTTCTTACTCTCGATATCCAGGTCCGACCGACGGTTTTCAATATTTTCGATTTGTGATTTTAATGAAGCGTGTTTCTGAACACGGTCTGCCTCCCTGCGCAGTCTATCTGCTGTCTGGTCTGAGACGTCGACGAGCTTTTCATAAGTGTCGGGCAACGGAGCCTCTGGAGAAAACACATTGGCTTCTTCGGCGACATCTTCATCCTCTATCAATTGCCGTCGAAGCAGTTGCCACCCCAAATCTCGCCTGGATCGAATCTGAATCAAGTCCTTTTCGGCAGGCACCTCTCCGGCATACTGTATTTCTTGTAGCTGGGTCGAAAGCTGATGGAACTCACTCCCTAACTTCTCTTTCTCTTTTTGAATTTGTTGGTTATTATCATGGATCGAATCCAGTTCTTCCTCAAAGCGGTTCAATGTTTCCTGCATGGGAATAGCCAACTTTCCCACCTGCTCTATGGGACCGCTCCAAAGGCCCAGCTGGCTCAGTTCATCCTTGCAACTCTCATTTGCAATCTTCAATGCACGTCTTTTGTCGTTCAATTCGACATCTATATCACCGGCCTTTTGTGCCAGCTTGACCACCTGAACTAGGTCCTGAGGATCACGTGCAGAGGGTAGTTGGGAAAAATCTTCACGGGTTTTCTCCAATACTGTTTCATGTTTTCGGATTTCACGATCTGACTGTTCGATGTTTTGGACCAGGGCCTCATATCGGGTGCTAAGATTATAAATTGTTTTCTTTTTTGAGAGTCCGGGCCGCAGCGTTTCGGCACGGCCTAACGTTAAATCGGGAATAATCTGCTTCAACAGCGCCGATGCATCGGTCTTGTGGCTGATCCTCATGCCTTCCAGCCTGGGCCGGTCGCCCATGGCTTTGCGATATTCCCCTAAACGTTGATACATTTCTTCAATCTCATCGGCCCGATTTAGAAGATCTTGTTGAAGAGAAACCCCTTCCTTTTTTTTCTGAAGTTCCTCAAGCCTGTAAGTCGATGCATCGAGACGGTTTGCAGTTTCATTTCTTTCCTGTTCAAGGTTCTTGCGTTGCTCCCTAAAATCTGACGGTAATACAATTACTTCGCCAAGATCTGCCAGCTTTTCCATCAAGATCTTATGCTGGCTAAGATGAGGCAACGCTCGCCGCAACCGCTCAAAGCGATGTTTTTCACGATCTTTTTCTCTGCGTAAGGCTTTGCTTTCTACTTGGCCCCGTTCCGCCTTTTGCAGAGCTCTTTTATGCTCCTGCCACTCCCGGCTGGAGAGAAGAGCTTGCTTCATTTGTGTTTGTAAATCTCGGTATTGAGAAAGGGCTTCATTAATAGCCTTCGTGGATGCACGTGGCCTGAAAAGGTCATCTCCTTCCTTTTCAAGTTCCTCAAGAAGCGCATGCAAGGATGTAAGTCCTGCACCTGCAGCAAAAATAGCCTGCCCTACATCCCCCTTCTGGTCGAGTATATCCTGACCACCGCGAATTAGGGCCTCATGATCAATCCCGTAGAGAGACTCGAACATTTCCTGTTCCATACCTTGCAGAAATGGGGCGAGAAGTACCGGATCAAGCGGATTATCATTTTGATCGAACAGATCGGACTTCATTTTCTTCCGACGGAAGAGGGTAAGCTCATGGCCGTCCTCTCTCTGAAGACAGCCACCGATCAGAAGTTGGTCATAAGGATGAAGGAAATTATCATTGGTTCGCGGTGGGATGCCGAAGAAAAGAGAATTGAGTGCACGGAGGCAACTGCTTTTGCCGGCTTCATTGGAGCCATATACAATGTGCAATCCTGGATACTCCGAAGAGAAATCAATCACGCAATCGGCAAAAGGGCCAAATGCCCTGAGATCGAGCTTTTTAATCCTCATGAACGCCCCTCCTGTCGCAGCATTTTTCCCATCAATAGCTCTTTGACATCTTCACACAAGGCCTCCATCTCTTCCTCTCGAATATTAAAGGGATCTTCATCGCTCAGGAGGTCTGGAGGGAGTTTACTGCGTAGCTGTTCAAATTCCGGCTTGAGGTCAAGGAGACGTGGGCTTCCGAGTCTGAGATCTTCAACTGCCTTAATGAGGACTGATATAGGGGATCCGTCAGCAGAAACCTCATCGGGAAAAACTTTTTTACGTGTGTGGAGAAGGATTTTTTCAAGCCAGACCTCGATTAGGCTCGCTGCAATCCCCCTGAACTCCTCGATCCAGTGAGTTGTCCTTTCGTGGAGGTGTCCATGAAGAGACGTTACACCTTCCAGAATCAAGCGAATTGCAATTGGGCGACTTTCGGCCCGGCCAAGTTCGTCTTCCAAGGACTGTCGCACTCGATCAAGACATTCTTCATGTGTTTCACATTCGTTTAGGTCAACCCGACAAACTGCCCAGCGTAAGACGTCAATATCGTGATGCTCGACTTCCAATACCTGCCCTTCGTCCACAGTAACCATCGTACAACCCTTGGGTCCGGTTTCGCGAATGTGTCTTCCCTGGATGTTTCCCGGAAAAATGATCCATGGTTCCCGGGACACTTCCTCGCGCTGATGAACATGTCCCAGTGCCCAATACTGATATCCCTTGGATCGCAGTGCATCCAGTGTACATGGGGCATAAGGCTCATGTCCTGGTCTACCCGTCAAGGCCGTATGCAAAAGCCCGATGTTGAAAAGACCATATTCTCCTTGAGGGTAATTTTGTGTCAGATCTTCGGAAACTATCCGTGAGGGGAAACTCTGGCCGTGAACAGCCACATTGAGGTTATCAAGAATTCTGGTTTCTGCCTTTTTGTGTGAAAAAAGTGTTACGTTGTCGGGAAGGTGGAGAGCGCGAGAGATTTGGCTGGCCGCATCATGGTTTCCGGATACAATAAAAACCTGAATACCAGCATCTCTTAGCAGGCCCATTCGATTTATGAAATAAATGCCGGTGTTGTAATCCTTCCAGTCTCCGTCAAAGAGATCACCCGCTAAAAGGACGAAAGCCGCTTCTTCTTGGATAGCAAGATCCACGAGATTATCGAAGGCACGTCTTACTGCGCCCCTAATCTGGTCTACAGGAGCGTCCTGGTAGACTTCCAGCCCTTTCAGAGGACTGTCAAGGTGGATATCGGCGGCATGAATAAACTTAAACATTTTCTACCTCCGGAAAGGGAGTGCGATTTGTATTTTTAATCGTTTCGCGTTGGCGCTTTGTCGTGGGTATGGGTGCCTTATACAATTGGTTCCTTTAAATCTATATCATAAAGAAAATTTAATAGTTCTTCCGCAAAAGACCGTATATCTTCTTGATTATTTGATGTAAATATATGGGCTTCGGGGTTAGTTTCCTGTCTGTACTTATGTAATCTCTTTTCTATTGTACCAGAGATTAACCCGATTTCACGGAGCTTATTAATTTTTACTTCAAGCGTTTGATTCAACAAGTTATTTTCAATCATGGATTTCAAAAATAATATTTTCAAATGGTTTTCGAAATATGGTCGGAGTTTTTGCCTAATATCTGCTGATGACCGTTTGTTAATAAAATCTGAAATACTATAAAACTGTTGCTCCATTTCATTACAGCAGAAAAACTCCATATCCATTTTTTCAAGGGAACTTGTTTTATTATTTTGCTTGATTTCCATAAAATTGGATCTGTCATTCGGATTACAACGTTTGTAGAAATCTTTAATGAAGGATGGATAATGTGTAAGCAATATAATCTGGTTTGCCTTGTCCTTAAAATTCCAGATAATGTCATTGTTTTTAATAATCCTATTATCATCAAAGCTGGTAACCGGATCGTCCAATACAATAATTTTATTAGTCATTTCAGAATCCTCTGCAGTACTGAGTTTTGCCCAGAATATTGATAAAGAAAGAGCCCTGCGGTCTGAATCACTGAAAACAAATTGCAAATCATTATTAGACACTTTTTTGTTCTTAAATTTCACCGTAATTCCATATACTTTTTTGTCACCTCTGTCTGAGGGGCGGCTTTTTTCAATTTTATAATCCTTGCTTCCTAATTTTTGGAAAAAGGAATCAATAGAATCAAAATATTTTTCAAGATAATCATTTTGGTCCTTTTCCAAGCTGGAACTGAGTCTATCTACTTTGTTGGTTAAGTTCTCTATAAACTCTTCTTTTTTTGTGTATTCATTGCATTTCTCGGCTTGTTCTAACCGAGCTTTTTTCTTTTCATATTCTTGAATTATATTTTTTAGGCCTTGTAGTTCGATACTTACTGTATCATTTCTGAATTTATCTTTATACGTAGAGATGTGCTTGACTGTGGTCTCGATATTATCATTGATGTCTTGTAAAATTTTTTGATATTGACCGATTATATCAATCAGGTCGTTTTTTTCTATCGTTTTGATTGAATGGTAAGGTTTTTGCTTCTTGCTTTCAGAAAATTTTTCAAGAGAAGCTTTGATAACTGAAATGGTATCGTTTATTTGCTTTTCTAATTCAGGAATTTTCACCTTTGAATCTTCAATTGCTTTTACAGCGTTCTTATATTCTTCCACATCAATTTTACCTGAATACTCTTTTAAATTAAGTAAGGCCTGATTTGCTGCATTCTCTGAATTAATAGGCATCGAAATGCAGGAGATGTGCCTATCAAGATTATCATCAATATTAGCGATAAACTCTATATATTCCTGATTAAAATATGCCTGGTAGGTGCCGATAAGCTCTTTTGCGCTTGTTAAATCCTGCCCGCAGAATGGACAACTGTCATCGCTGACAAAGGTAAGCCCTTTTTTAATCCAGATTTCTGCTTCATTATCATTTTGCAGGCAATGTTTTATGTGTTCCTGAAGCTTTGCAATTGCCTCTTCTTTAAGATCGTCAAAAGAAGTTTTCAAAATAGTGTTGGCATTATCTATTCCATTCGTTAGCGAATCGAAAATTGGAACGCTTATTTTTGATGGTTCCGGCAATTGAAGGATTTTATCTTTATTTTGAATATTTTCTGCTAAACTATCTTTTTTGTGTGTGGATAAGGCAATCTCATCCTTCAGAGATTCAAGAGTTTCTGTTACTTCTAAACTTATAAACTTCTGTATTCCTGCATCATTTGCATTTTTCACATAGTCTGGGATTGTCTTTTTTAAGTCTTTTTTTTGATCCCGCAAATCTTTTCTCTTTTTTCCCAATTCATGCCCGAGCTTTACGCCTTCCGCTCCCAAAATAAAGTCGGAAAAATTCTCTTTTGTTTCCCGGTTGTCTAATAATGAAATTCCGTCAAAGACATTTTCATAAACAAAGGCGGTATCAAAAATTTCCAAATTTTCAGCTATAATGTTGTTGTTCCAATTATCATTCTGAAAGGTTATGGGTAATTCCGAATTACTATCGTTATCATAAACTGATAAAACAATTTGCTGTTGCTTGCTTTTGTCTTCTGGTTTTGTTTTGCGTTTTTTAATTATTTCGTTATCTCCAGCAGAAAGAGACTTGAAAATATCGCATAAAGTTGATTTGCCGTAGGTATTTAAACCGTACACAAAAGTCAGCTTGTCAAATTCTTTGTCGTTTCCGCTGTCAAAATTGGAAAATACACCGACTTGTTTAATAATTCTAATTTTCTTAATCATAAGTTCTTTTCTTCTTTTAAAAGTAGTAAAGAGGATAGATATGCTCTTTACTCATCCCAAAATCATCCCCCACTCAGAAACATTGTCCATGTTTACAGGGCGCGCTCCCATTTTAATAAGGTTTTTATTGTAATCGCTTTCAAAGGTATAAATTGGTTTTTGCCAGGAGATAATCTGCCGGCAGAGTTCTTCGGTCTTGCTGGATGGTTCGGCATGGGCTACGAAAATAACGGCAGACAAGGCCGTAACAAATAGATTGCGGTAATTGGCCCTCTTAGCGGAAATGCGTCGTTGATTTTCATCAAATGGGGAGAGAAAAAGCAGCCGATCGTCTTTCAGGGGCTTTTTATATTCTTTGTTTATCCGCATGTTGTTTATACTTCTGGCAGGGCAGATGATAACGGGTTGGGCGCCGCGTAAAAGTATTGTGAGGCATTCACGCTCCATTGGCGAATGGAATCCGCTGATAACTGTTATGCCGGCATCCCTTAAAATTTGCGCAATGTCATAGGTTTTTACTATCAGATCGCCCGGAGATTTTGTCGAGCAAAAAAGAGATGTTGGATTTTTGTGGAGGATGTCGAGGTTTCCGATGGCTGTGATCGTGTCCGGAGCGTCTTTGCCCAGGTACTGCTGCAATGCTGATGGATAATTCGGGTCGTTTTTCTTCAGGTTGGTTGTATTCATCTTTCAGCCTAACCCCATTCGATATTTAATGTCGTAATTTATGATGAAGTCGAGTTCTTCGTCTGTGAAGCCGTAGTGTTTTGCTAAAGACAAATCTATTAAGTCAATTATCGGTTTAGCTGCTTTTACGTCAAAGTTTGTCTCAGTGGTTTCAATAATATTACCTGACCGGACACGCTCATATGCTGAACTATAATATTCTTGGAAAAGCTTATTCGCTAACATTTGAAACAACTCATCATCAAGCTTTGAAAAATCGAAAACTGGCAACAAATCTACTTCACGAGATACAACATCCATGCAATTTGAATTTGTAATCCAGTACCAATAGAATAGCTGGCTGTTCAACAGATATAAGGTTTTATATTTGTGTTGATCGAGTACATTAATGCCCTTGTAATGCGAAGACAATTTTTCAAACAAAGCCTTTCTCCAATATCTGCCGCCAGAGTGATAGTATATAATGTTCGCCTTATACCCATAAAATTTGTTCAGATATATTGATGCATCATGCATTTTTTTAAGGATTTCCTTCTCGATTAGGGTGCCTATTTTAGGAAAGATGTTTGAATGTCTATCTGGTATATCTAAACGTGTGTAATGTAAAATATCGAATATCTCATTGCGGTTCCCTTTCGGCCCATCGTACCATCGAATATAAGTGGTTGAGAATGAACTAGAGTGGGTATGCCCTTGAGAGATCGTGGTTATCGTCAAATTCATATCAACGCCCACAAATAGTTTGCCAGGTCTAGTTGCATAGTGAGAATGCCAAATGTACTGGCAACTACTCTTATATAACTCCTGAAGTTGTTTCATGCCAGAAGTGGAAACAGATGCAATAGGCATTATCATGCTGAAGCGACCTTTGTTGCCCAACAATTGAAGAGATCGTTCAACAATATAAGCATATAAATTACCTGTACCATAAGTATAAAAAACTTTTTTTAGTATTTCGTAATCTTTAGATACGTTATAATAGCGAACATACGGCGGATTTCCAATAATCACATCAAACCCGCCTTCATTAATAATCCCATAAAACTCGCTGAACCAGTGAAAAGGCTGGTGGCTTTCACGCCATTTGGCGAACTCCTTGTTGTATTTCTTCTCAGAAGGTATGCTGTTTCGGTCAATCCCATATTCCGATGCAAGATAACGATCCAGTTCATCTGAAAGGTCATTCAAGCTGCTGCTAAGATTCTGCTTAGTATCTGAAAAATACTTTGTATCCATGCCGAAACCTGTTTGCATCTGCCGGAATTTCTTGAATTCCCTGTCAGCAATATCGGCTTTTTCCTCTATCCGGCCCAAGGCGTCAAGATGCTCAGGAAACAACAGTCTTCCCTGTTTTTGCTTGCCTGCTTCAGACATGGTAATTGCTTCTCTTACTTCATCCTTGTTTGCAAAACCGACGAGTGTGTTCCCAGCCCGGATATTGAAATCAATGTCAGGCAACGGCTCGATCTTATCAACACTATCAACTTGGGCAACCAGTTTGAGAAAGAGACGAAGCTTGCAGATTTCTGTTGCTTCCTCCATAATGTCCACACCATACAGGTTGCTTAGTATGATCGACTTGAGGATGAAATAGCGGCGGTTTGGGTGCTCCTCTATCTGTTTGACGATTTTTCGGAAATCACCGAATTTGTCGGAGCGATGTTTCTCTCCTGAGCTTTCCAGTTCTTCGAGAAAGACCTGCATCCGGTCAAGGCATGCCTCATACAGCGGTTCAAGTATGTTGAGCGCGGCAAAGAGAAAAGCGCCGGACCCGCAGGTCGGGTCTAAAACGCTCATCCCTGGTTGAAACTGCTCATTCGACTTTTCTGGTATCCGGCCTGCTATGGTGTAGTAAATAGCGCGGAGCAGTTCAGGGCCTTCGCAGTTTTCAATAACATCCTGGGCAAACTGGCGGATGTCGAGATTATATGTGATAAGATCGTTGATGGAACTGATTTCACCCCTTGCAAGTTTGCCATAGACTTCTTCGTAACGCTGCCGCCGTGCCACCACCTCCCGCCAGATTTCGGTAGGCAGGGCATATTCCGGGCTTGCAGGCTTGTTCCACTGGATGCGCTTTGAAACATTCTTTATCCCGACAGCGATTTCTTCGGGCAGATCTAATCCTACTCCTGTTTTTACAGCATCATAAATATACCGGTCAGGATCCTCTTTGAGCAGTCGCCAGACTGATTGCTCACCTTCAAAGGCAATTTTGCACTTCTTTTGGGACTGATCAAACAGAAAGGGAAGGATGGTGTTTTTGCTGATATACTCTGTGATATCCTCTTTGGTGTAATAGGCACCCATCTGTTTCTGGTTGATGTATTTTTCAAAGATATAGCCAAGGACATCCGGGTTGATTTCATTATCAGCCTTGAGCGGACGTTCATCAAGGTGCCAGTTATACTCATCAAAAAAGGAAAAGAGATTGTCAAAGGCCGCATCTTCGATCTGAATTTCTTTGCCGTGCAACTTTTCAATCTGGTGTCTTTGAAAAAGACCTCCATCAAGATAAGGCACCTTGCCCAAAAGCCTGTTTGTTTCCGGGGTGCGGTCTTCCTCTTTTTTGGCAAATCCTTCAAAAAAGAGCGGGCAGAGAAAATTTTTGTAATACCCGTTTTTGCTGCGTTCTTTGCTCTTGAGCAGGCAGGACATCAGGTAATCTGTATTATTATCGAGAAAGCCCTTTTTCTGGATAAAATAGATGAACATGAGGCGGTTTAACATGACGGATATATACCACCTCTGAAACTTTTCTTCGGGAATGCCCTGCAGGAATTTTAAAAACTTTTCGTGCTCTGTCTTGAATCGATCGTAGAACTTCTTTGTGACTTTTTCTACATCAAATGCATTTCTGGCACGTCTGCCCACTTCAATAATGGTTAGTTGCTCTTCTTCTTCAAGGCTGAATGCCAGATTATCGATTTTCTGGATAAGCGAATCGCCGGACTGGTTTGCATAATAGGTGTGCTCGCGGCATTGAGCAGGCTTACCGGACTGCCGTTTCACCCATTGCCAGACCTGCCTGGTCTTATCCGCATTGAAATAAATGATAAGATGCTCGTGATGGAATTTTGTAACCTGTCGTTCAATCTTTCGCCGGATCGAGTAATCAGGCATTGACCCATTGCTTGCCGGCTCACAAACAAAAAGGACTATGCCGCGTTTTTCTGCAATAGCGCCAAGTGCGAAGTTCTGGCCGTCAATTGGAATATCAAGGGTAAAGGTGTAATGATCCCATCCTAACTCTTCAATAAACAGGATTTTGAAGTCAAACTCCCGGAGGAGCCTTCTGGCTCGTTCAATGTTAAGAGGCATAGTCTATCGACCTTTTTAGCAAAATGCTGCCTGTAATATGTATCGACCTGACGAATTGAAATTACTGTCGAAGTGTCTCTATTAAGCCGATATTTCTTCTGAGCCAATCATTTACTAACTTTTCAATATCTGTGTCTTTCTGCCCAGCGAGTTTTCGCATAAATTCGGCAATATCC
>JAUSPN010000061.1 GCA_030656555.1 Candidatus Desulfaltia sp.
CTTATCGCCTTCCTTAAACTCACCCATCAGGCGAACTACCTCGGCGGCTCGCTCCTTATCGCCTTCCTTAAACTCACCCATCAGACGACTTACCTCAACTGCTCGGTCCGTATCGCCTTCTTTAAACTCACCCATCAGGCGAACTACCTCGGCGGCTCGCTCCTTATCGCCTTCCTTAAACTCACCCATCAGACGACTTACCTCAACTGCTCGGTCCGTATCGCCTTCCTTAAACTCACCCATCAGGCGACTTACATCATCTGCTCGCTCCTGACCTTCCTTTTGAAAACCTGATTTCATATCTGATACTTCTTTTACTCGCTCCTGACCCGATGCCTTGCATTCTGATAACAGGTTTTGCACATAATCCTTCCTGTCCCTATAGGCGCTGGCCATTTCATCTGCCAATCTTCTCAAATCGTCTGCATTTGCCATGTCGTTTTCCTCCTTAAAATTAATAATTTCTTATTAAAGACATGCCCGGGAATGCACACCTGCCTATAGAGGGGTGACCTTACACCTCTATACCCTCAAGGATGCCTTGAAAGTTTATGATGGCGAATCTGACATGAATACAGCTTACTCACGTAGATTGGCAAAATTTGTCATTTGTCATTTGTCACTGGTTTCGTCCAATGACTAATGACCAGTGACTACTGACTGGCTCTGGATACCGCCTGCCACTGGGTTTGTACTCTGTCCCTGACCACTTCAAAGTCATCCAGCACCCTGGCCAGCTCGACATCACGATCGCTCTGCTGTGCTCTCATTGAATTAAGCATGACCTTGAAGTCTTTAACTTTAACCTCCTCTCCTTTTGATAGAAGTTTTTTAAGCCCGGCCCTGAATTCCTCCAGCTCGATCTGGAAGCATTTGAGTGTTTTAATTACTCTTTTCTCCCGCTCTTTTTGTCGTATTGAAATATCCTCTTTGATGGCCTCAATATCTTCCAGACCGGAACGGCTTCCGCCTAAAACAATCTTCCTCAACCGGCTGACCATTTCCTCTTCCTGCTCCTGGAAAAGCTTGAGGCTGTGTTCCGCCTCCTGCTCCCTCTGGCTGCGGCATTCGATGACATCACTAATCATGCGCTCAAAATCCTTTTTTCTCAGGCTTCCAGCCTTAGCAAGATTATCCCTCAGCCGGACAATCATATCCTCAAGCTCCGTCTGAAAGCTTTTAAGAAAATAATATGCCTGACCCATCAAGGTGTTTACCGTCTTTACACGCATTTCATAGGAATCTATAATACTGTTGGCCAATGCCTTTAAGTCCTCTCCAGATCCCATCTTTTCACCTCTTTAAAGAAAAAAACCGTAAACAAATCGGACAATTATTTTATCAATTCCCTTTATAGTGCCTAACCAAATTGAAGATTGAATATTGTCGATTGACTATTGAATGAAGTCGCTCCTGCCCGCCATTTTGAATAATAAAATAAAAAATTGGCAGAATTCCTTCATTCTTCATTCTTCATTCTTCATTCTTCAATTGTCACTATTTTTTGAAGGGAGTATTGTCAGATTTATTTACGGCTTTTAAAAAAATACTATCGGAGATTTCAGATATGCTTAAGATTAACATTTATATATCCTATTGCCTGCTGAGGGGTTTTTATAAAACGCCTCAACAATCCCAAGGATATCTGCCAATCCCCCTTCTTACTTAATTAAGCGGCCTCGGGTAACAGGCCAACAGCCTCAGCGTATTTCAAGAAAGTCTCAACGCCTGCGACCACAACTCTGGCCTCAATAGCGAGAAGCTCAATGCCGACCAGGGAAACCCTGACCCATGCATCGACTACAACGCCCTTGTCGAGAATTCTATCGACAACCTCTACCAAACTTGAAGATGCTATTGCTTTTTCTACTGCCATGTAAATCCACCTCCTTTCCTTATGATTTTACGAAGGAATGCCTTCTGCGGCATCCATTTTGCTCAGGGCTATTTTGCACAAATGTACAAGTTCCCTGATATCAAACGGTTTATCTAAAAACGCAAAAGCTCCGGCTTTCAAGAAAACTTCCCGCTTATCTATTAATGCAGAAATACCGATTGCCTCAGCCTTGCATCCATTTGATCTCATTTGATTAATAACTGAAATACCATTCATATCGGGAAGAATGTAGTTGATAATGGCCAACTTTGTTTGATGACATTTATTATCAAGCATGCTTATGGCTTCTTTGCCGGTCGTAACTGCGTCAACTGAAAAACCTGCTTTTTCCAGAACATTTGCAATAGACCAAAGCATTTCTTCCGAATCCTCTACAATGAGTACTTGTGAACCACTTTTTTCCATTTAAATCGATTCTTTACTATTAACAGAAATTTGAAAACTCATAATTTGTAAAGAGACCTTACGGGAACTACACACCCCGTCCGCTTCGCGTCCACCCCTCTCAAGAGGGGAATTTTTAAAGTCCCCTATAATAAGAGAGGATTTAGGGGTGTGTGTTTTACGTTCAATATGTTTGTCTGCTATACAATGCAAAGCACTTCTCGTGCCAATAATGGATTTTTTTTGACATCTATCTGAATTTATAACTAAATTTAACAAAAAGGCATGTAATAATGTGACAAATAAAGATTGGAATTATGACAGGTGGTATGGCGTTGCCACCCTAACTGAGGAAAGGGTGGGATAGTATTTGACAGGTCTTAATCTTTCTAAGCAAAGTCTTATAATCGATGCCGAGTTTGCGGGCTGCCTCGCTTTTATTCCCTTTTGTTTCGGTTAACATCTGAGTTATTATCTTTTTTTCCACAGTCTGGGAGATAGACTTAACTATATCCGAAAGGGTTTTTCCCTTATCATCGTCAGAAACAGAGGCTTTTATTTCTGAAGTGCAATGTATGATATTAGAATCAAATACAAAGTGCATTGGTTTAATTGAAACATTTTCCTCGCTTATAAGCACGGCCTGGCGTATAACATTTCGCAATTCACGAACATTTCCGGGCCATGTATATGAGGCCAGCAATTGAAGAGCTTCCTTAGAAATCCCCTGAGATTTTTTTTTGAGTTCCTGCTGAACTTCATTCATAAATCTATAAGCAAGATATGGGATATCCTCTTTTCTTTCTCTGAGCGCTGGAACTTTAATGGAAAATTCCTTTAAGCGGAAATATAGGTCGGAACGGAACTTCCCGGACTCTATATCTTTTTCCAGAGGCTGATTTGTAGCTGCAATAATTCGAACCTGAACAAATTTAGCTTTTCTTGATCCCAATCTTTGAATGCAACGCTCCTGCATTACTCGAAGAATTTTTTGCTGCGCCTGATATGGTAGATTGCCGATTTCATCTAAAAACAGAGTGCCTTTGTCAGCCAGTTCAAACTGCCCTGGTTTGTCGGTGTAAGCTCCGGTAAAGGCTCCCTTCATATAACCGAACAGTTCGCTTTCAATAAGACTATCAGGAATTGCGCCACAGTCCACTGCTACAAAAGGCCCTTTCTTTACCTCACTCAGTTCGTGAATCGAGCGAGCTACAAGCTCCTTGCCGGTACCACTTTCTCCTTCTATCAAAACAGTAAATATTGTTGGGGCAACCTTCTCTACAAGCTTAAAAAGTTCACTGATTCGCTTGCTACTACCCATAAGCTTGCAAAGTGATGTCCGTTCATTCAAGACATTTCTTAAACGCTCAACCTCATAAACAAGTTCCTGCTTTTCCAGAGCGCGTTTAATTGTAAACAGGAGGTCATTGTTATCTATCGGTTTTGTAACATAATCATATACACCAATCCTCATAGCATCTACGGCAAACTTTATCTCAGCATAGGCTGTGATCATAATAATCGGTAAAACCGGAATAATTTTCTTTATATCTGCAGAAACAGAAATACCATCACGTCCAGGCATCCGGTAATCTAATAAAATTAAATCAGGAACATATTTCTCCAGCAACTTCAGCGCTTCTTCACCATCCTGCGCTTGAGTCACTTTATATCCATCTGCCTGAAGGATATTTCCAATTGCCCAGCGAAAATCCTGATCGTCATCAACCACCAGTATATTTTTTTGTAATGAGGCTCGATTTTCAACAGACATTTTTCTTACTCCCTTCATCTTGCGTAACTACTCAGGTTGTCTGGTTCACGGTTCACGGTTCACGGTTGGCTACTTTGCACTTTTCATATTTTTTGAGATAGTTGATAAATCCACGAACAGCAGCACGTGTTCGTCTGGCCTGCTCGTAAACATCTTTGAATTCGTTGGGCGATATGTACTCTTCATCCAAAGCGACATAGAGTTCGCTCTGAACTTCCGTGCAAGACCGCTTGGCGTATCGCAAGAACCGGACAAACTCCGCATTCGTCTCGGAATCAAAACCTTCCGCAATATTATGCATCGATGATCCAGCAGCATCTTGTATTTGTCTCTTCAGCCCGTAGTCCTTCGCAAATTCCGGCTTCTTTGTCAGACGGTACACTTTTCGAGCCAATTCACGTGCCAGTTGCCATGCCTCAATATCTTCAAACCGTTCAATCTTCATCGCTCTCTAACCTTGAACCGTGAACCATTGAACCGTGAACCTGAGCAGTTACCATCTTGTATGACAGGCAGTCTCACCGTAATCTTGGCCCCCAGCCCTTCAGCATTATCAGCTATGATACTACCTTTGTGCTGCTCAATAATTGAATGGCAAATACTAAGTCCAAGGCCGGTGCCCGCGTCCTTGGTAGTAAAAAAAGGATTAAAAATAAATTTGCGGTAGTCATCCGGGATACCGGGTCCATCATCAATAATATTTACCTCGACCTGGTTTTCACGAGCAAGAATATTCGTTTGGAGAATAACTGTTCCTTTTCTGGGAACAGCTTGAATCGCATTCATTATAAGATTAAGGAAAACCTGCCCAAGCTTCTCTTTATCTCCCATAATCTTCGGCAGCCCTTTTTTTAATTTGCGTTTAAAGTCGATATAATAAGGAGTGGTCTCAAGCTTGGCCATGTTCAACATGTTTGTGATGACCTCATTAACGTCCACCTCTTTCCATTCTAAGAGAGATGGCTTGGCAAATGCCAGCAGATCGTTTATAAGCTTACTCGCTCTATTACTATTCCGGAAAATCACATGAAGGTTTTCATCCAAAGAGGGGTCAAGTACCATATTCTCCATACAGAATTGAGCGCATGAACTTATTACTGCCAGAGGGTTTTTCAGTTCATGGGCAAGACCTGCTGAAAGTTGTCCAAGCGAGGAAAGCTTATCCGACCGCATCATACCTTCAACAAACTTCTTCCCGTCGGTAATGTCAATAAATGAAGCCATCATACAGACAGGATTGCCATTCACATCTTTTACCATGCTTGCAGAAACCTGGATATCAAACAATGAGCTGTTTTTTTTAATGCCGATCATTTCGCCTATCCATCCCCCATCTTCACGCAAAGCCTTAAATAACTCCGCCACATCTTTCTCCTTTTGCATGAATGCTACAGCCGGTTTGCCCAGAGTTTCATTAGTATTTTCATACCCCCAGATTTTGAGAAAAGAATTATTTGCTTTGGTCAGTCTCCCTTTAAGATCAAAAAAAGCACAGCCGTTAATTGACGATGCTATAGCGGCTTCCGCAATCCTTAATTCTTCAACTGCCTGTTTTCGTTCGGATATATCTCTAACAATATTGAGTGTAGCCGCAGTTCCTTCCCATTCTGTCCATACAGAGTTTGATTCCACCCATAAAGCTTCTCCATCTTTTTTCAATACTCTGAAGGTATAAATGCGGGAAGTTTCCTTATCCTTTCGTAGCCATCTCCCGTACTTGTCCATCACGTGGGTACGATCATCGGGATGAATCATGTCGATAAATTTTGAGCCTAAAAGTTCATCGCTGGTATAGCCGGTCAGTTCCATTACCTTTGGGTTTATAAATTTTATTTTTCCACCTTGAAGGATAACAACCATATCAACGGAGTCTTTAATGATATTCTTGTATTTGAGTTGTGACCCCCTTAACTGAATGGTCTTTTGCTTGAAATCGCTCTCCATTTCGCAAATTCGATGTTTCAGGTCCTCAATTGCAAAATTTTTCTTTAAATTTAATTCCTTTCTTTGAAGAGCTCTCTTAATGCAATGCTTGATATCGCTGAGGGCAAATGGTTTGATTAAATAATCAAAAACTCCTTCCTGCTCAATGACTTCCCTTAAACTCTGTAAATCTCCGTAACCGGTAATAACCAAGATTTCTATGTTCCCATTGATCTCTTTGATCTGTTTAAGTGCAGTTATACCATCCATTTCCGGCATTTTCAGGTCGAGGATGGCTAAATCCAGGGGGTTGTTTTTTGCAATCTCAACCGCCTCTTTTCCATTGGACGCAAGAAAAACCTTATAACCTTCTTTTTCAATTACTTCTGTAAGAAGGTCACGAATTTGATAATCGTCGTCTGCAACCAAAATATTTTTTACAGACATTTTTTATCTCCAAAGATGATGAACTCGTAAAAAGTCGGATTCATCGAATGTGTCATTTCGACCACAGGGAGAAATCTTATCTTTTCAATAGAAAAGATTTCTCGTTTCACTCGAAATGACAGGCTAAAGGGACTTTTTACGAGGCCGTCATTTTTTGACTATAAAAAAATAAAACTTAGCATCCGGCGGTGAGATATGAAGGAGAAAAATATTAAAATTTTAGTAATTGGATCAGAGGGGCAGCTTGGATGGGAGCTTCAAAGACAGGGCCGACTCTTTGGTTTTGAGATAATCGGCCTTGATCTTCCCCAGGTAGATATAACAAACATAATACAGGTGGAAAATGCTTTGTCCGCTTATCAGCCGGCTCTTATAGTTAATGCCGCTGCTTACACGAATGTTGACAAGGCGGAATCTGAAGCGGATCTCGCTTTTGCGGTAAACAGGGACGGGCCTGAAAATCTTGCCGTAGCTTGCGCAAATGCAAAGCTGCCGTTTATTCATATATCTACCGATTATGTCTTTGACGGTCAAAAAAAGAGCCCTTATATTGAGACGGACCAGGTCTCTCCCCTTGGTGTCTATGGCAAAAGTAAGGAACAGGGGGAAAAAATGGTTCGCCTCCAAACAAAGGAGCATATTATTTTGCGCACCTCATGGCTGTACGGTGTGCATGGGAATAATTTTGTAAAAACCATGCTGAGGCTCGGCAGGGAAAAAAAGGCCATAAAGGTTGTGAGTGATCAATACGGCTGTCCAACCAGCGCCGCGGATCTGGCGGCAACTGTTTTGACAATTGCCGGTCTGACAATAAGCGTCCCAAAAATTATTTGGGGAACTTATCATTATTGCGGGCAGGGTATAACAACATGGCATGAGTTTGCGAAAAGAATATTTGAAATTGCCTGCAGGCATGATGCAATGAAAATAGAAAAAATAGAACCCATCAAAACCATTGACTATCCGACTTTGGCGAAAAGACCTCTTTTCTCTGCCCTTGACTGCTCCCTGATAGAAAAGAGCTTTGGAATCAAACCCAAACCATGGGAGGAGAGCCTGGAGCTTATCATTGATCGCATCTTTGCTCAGAATTAAAAACTCTTACCACAGAGGCCACCGAGACCACTGAGATTTTTGGGTGCAATACAAAAAAGTGATGAGACATTAAACCGGGCAATTTTTTTTGAACCGCAAAAGCGAGCGCATTCCCCGCTGCTTGCGGCGGGGTTAGCGAGCGAATCCAAAAATGGCAAACTTCCTTACGGTCGAAGATTCCCCGCTGCTTGCGGCGGGGAGCTTCAATGTCGAATGTCGAACAGGGAATTATGAATGTCGAAGTGCGGATGTTTCTATTAGATTGTTTTGGAGCAAATAATGCCCACAAGTGGAATTCGAATAGATTTTCCTTCCTTCATTATTCGACATTCCCTGTTCGACATTCGACATTCAATCAGTATGTTCAATGGCTAAACTGTATTATCTTCATGGTGTCACTTTTCTGTATTGCACCCAGATTTTTTATAAAAAAATGTGTTTCTCTGTGATCTCTGTGTGCTCAGTGGTGAAAATGACAAAAATGACAAAAAAAATAAAAAAAAACAAGGTTGAGCTTCTTGCGCCGGCAGGCAATTTTGAAAAGTTTGAAATTGCGATGCATTATGGAGCTGATGCTGTCTATCTTGCGGGCAAGGATTTCAGTCTCAGGAACATGTCTGAGAATTTTACCTTTGATGAAATTCAAAAAGCCGTGAAGATTGCGCACAGCAGAAAAGTTAAAATATATGTGGCATGCAACATATACTCCAGAAATTACGAACAGCAGGCGATTAGCGATTATCTTCATAAAATCGGTGCAATCCGTCCTGATGCCGTCATAATTTCAGATCCAGGGATATTCCTTGAGGCGCGGCGCATCATGCATCAAGTACCGGTACATCTCAGCACACAGGCAAACACAACAAACTATAAAACCGTTTTGTTCTGGCGAAATCTTGGCGTGAAAAGGGTAAATGTGGCAAGAGAGCTCTCCTTAAAAGAGATAAAGGAGATCGCCATGAGCGGTTTGGCGGAAGTTGAGGCTTTTGTGCACGGGGCCATGTGTATTTCCTATTCAGGAAGATGTCTTCTCAGCAGTTTCATGACTAACAGGGACAGCAACCGAGGGCTTTGTTCCCACCCGTGCAGATGGAAGTATTCGGTTGTTGAAGAGTTAAGGCCCGGCAAATATATGCCTGTATTTGAGGATGACCGTGGTTCATATATCTTCAACTCAAGAGATTTGTGTATGATAGAACATATTCCTGAAATGATCGAATCAGGAATAGACTCCTTAAAAATAGAAGGGCGGATGAAAGGGATCAACTACATTGCCTCTGCCGTAAAGGTGTACAGGGAGGCGATCGATTCATATTATGATGATCCAATGGGTTACAAAGTAAAAGATGAGTGGATAAAAGAGCTTGCCGGCATTAATAACCGGGGCTATTGCACAGGCTTTTATTTTGGCGATCCGGAACAGGCATCTCCGAATTATCAAAATCTCAACCTGTCAAACGGACGCCTGTTTCTCGGCAAGGTATGTGAAAGCAATGGCGGCAGCAGCGTGAACATTGAGGTGCGGAATAAATTTTACAAAGGTGATAATATCGAAATTTTAAGCAAATCAGGGCCGGTTAAACAGGATAAGATAAATGATATCTTTGATAAAAACAGCCTGCCTTTATCACACGCTCAGCCCGGAAGCAGCGTAACCATCAACATCACCACCAAATGCCTTCCAAACGATCTGATAAGAAAATTGGAATAAGGAGACCGTAATTATTCAGGGGGTATATTGCTAACTCAAAGAATTTATTCACCGCAAAGCCGCAAAGAATGCAAAGAGAATTTTATTTTTCTGTTTACCGTTGAGAGGACGGTAAACAGAAACCCTCAGAAGCTTCGCTTCAGATGAAACCCTCTGCGTGTTCTGCGCCTCTAATGAGCGGAGCGAATGGGCGGTAATATAATATCCTCTGAATAGATACAGGAGACCTTTGGAAACGAAAAACAGAAAAAAAGTCTTTATCTTTTTATTTATACTGATTGCAGGGGTTGTATTCGGAGGTATTGCAGGGGCGATTTTCGCAGTAACCAGCGATTTTCCCCAGATACGAGCCCTTGAAACATACAGGCCACCCGCTGTAACGCGTATATATTCAGCTGATAAAAAGGTTCTTGCAGAACTTTTTGTTGAAAAAAGGGATCCTGTGCTGCTGAAAGATATTCCCTGTTTCCTTAAAGAGGCCATAGTTGTAACGGAAGACAGGAGCTTTTACAAACACAGCGGTGTTGATCTAAAAGGAATCCTGAGGGCGGCAACAAAGGATATTCTGGCCGGAGAGTTTGTTGAAGGGGCCAGCACAATCACCCAGCAGCTTGCTAAAACACTTTTTTTAACGTCAAAAAAGACCCTTTTGCGGAAAATCAAGGAAGCTGTTTTGGCCTTTCAGCTTGAGCGACGCTATACAAAGGATGAAATACTTCAGATGTATTTAAATCAGGTATACTTTGGAAGCGGAGCATACGGCGTGGAATCTGCCGCAAGAATATTTTTTGGAAAGCCCGCAAAAGATCTGAGTTTATCCGAATGTGCGTTGATAGCCGCCATGCCCAAGGCTCCTTCGAGGTATTCCCCTTTAATTAATAAGGAGCTTGCATTAAAACGCAGAAACATCGTTCTTAAACAGATGAAGGATACAGGGATAATTACCGCATCAGCCTGTGACGAAGCTCTAAAAGAACCGGTTGTTGCCGGGGAACAAAGCAAAAAAGAATCAGGGGCAGGTTACTTTGTTGAGTATGTTAAAGGTTTTCTCGAAGAGGTTATTGGCTCGGCAAGACTCTATAAAGGCGGGCTCACAGTTTATACAACCCTTTCTTTTAAGCTTCAGAAGGCGGCTGAAGACGCAGTCGCAAACGGTTTAATTGCTCTTGAAGCAAGGATGAAAAGCCGCGGGGTAAAAGATCCTTATCCTCAGGGGGCTCTTATAGCACTGGATGTGCGGACTGGAGGCATTCTTGCAATGGTCGGCGGCAGGGACTTTTCTAAAAGCCCTTTTAACAGGGCTGTAAGCGCCGGAAGACAGTCCGGATCGGCGTTTAAACCTGTTGTTTATGCTTATGCAATTGAGCAGGGCTTTCCGCAAAACATGATGATGCTCGATGCTCCTATAGCCTTTAAAGGGGCAAAAAACGGAAAAGACTGGACTCCTGAAAACTTTTCCGGAAAATATATGGGAGAAATAACCTTAAGAACAGCTCTTGCTGTTTCAGAAAACATACCCGCGGTCAGACTCATAGAGATGCTGGGCTCTGATTCCGTGGCGCGTTTTAGCCGCAATCTCGGCATTGAATCTCCACTTTCCACGGATCTGTCCCTGGCTCTTGGCACATCGGAAACAACCCTTATCGAGTTGACTTCCGCCTATGCTGTTTTCCCGAACAGCGGAGAAAGAATAGAGCCGTTTGGCGCAACTGAAGTGCATGACGGCAACGGACGGATAGTCTGGCAGGTAAAACCTCAAAAAAGAGCGGTCATGTCACGTGCCGGCGCAGCCATAATGACGGATATGCTGAGTACTGTTATTCAGGAGGGCACGGGAAGGAAAGCACGTGTTATCGAACGTCCTGTCGCTGGGAAAACAGGCACTACAAATCAGTACAAAGACGCTCTTTTTATCGGCTTTTCTCCCTCAATTGCAACAGGGGTGTGGGTGGGCAGGGATGTAAATAAAACTCTTGGAGATCTGGAAACAGGATCCATGGCAGCTCTTCCGATATGGATTGAGTTCATGACACAGTCTCTTGCAGACAGCCCTTTTCAATATTTTGATATTCCGGATGATGTAATAAAGGTGCGCATCGATCCTGTAACCGGCCTGCGCGCATCCGATAATTCGACACACACGGCAACAGCCCTTTTTAAAAAAGGAACAGAGCCAACTCAATCCAAAATACCTTTTTTCAACATTCAAAACTCAAAATTAATTCCTGCTCCCTGATCCTTAATTCTAACTTATTGATCTTGACTTTAAATCATAAATTATAATAAAAATTACAAGCAAAGTTGATGAACTCGTAAAAAGTCGGATTCATCGAATGTGTCATTTCGACCACGGGGAGAAATCTTATCTTTTCAATAGGTTGCAGAATAAAGATTTCTCGTTTCACTCGAAATGACAGGCTAAAGGGACTTTTTACGAGCTTGTCAAAGTTGAGGTATCTTGTCAATTTTATATAAAAAAATGGAGCGAGACCTTTGAAAAATGCTCAATTTTGTTCAATTTCAAGGAAGGCGAAAACTTTAACCGCAGGAATACATTGAGTATTTTGAGGATTAAAATTTGAGCCTGACGCCGCAATTGGGCAAAAGGGGGCGTTTTGCAATGGTCTCGGAGCGTAGCGACTCATTAACTTTAGCTCACTTTAGGCACTTTAGCTCACTTTAGGCACTTTAGTTCACTTTAGGCACTCGTAACTTTAGTCACTTAAATAACCGTGAACTGTGAACCGTGAACTGTGAACCGTGTTTTTTTCTTAACACCTAACACCCCAATTACAGGAGTTATTATGAAGCGAAATCACTGCATCTTACTGTTCAGTTTTTTTATTTTATTTTTGTTTGGCGAAAGTTTCGCCATTTGTCAGGGATGGACAGATCTCACTATACGCCTTCTTTCTGACTCAAGCTTTGCAGTTGTTGAAGCAAAGGCCGGTGAGAAAATCAGGCATTGCCCACATCATGATTCAAACGGCAAGCTCGATGAGGAACAACTGATATATGTGCTGGGGACCCTTGACCGTGAGACATGGCTTGATCCTGAAAATGAAGAGGTTGCCGAAAAGCATTTGGAAAATCACTACGATAAATTTATTGCAAAGGTGATGGAAAAAGGGTTGCAGGGCACTGTAAACATCAACAGGGCAAGCCTTACAGACCTGGTAACTCTCCCTGATGTAGGACCTGTATTGGCTGTGAAGATTGTGGAATACAGAAATATGTACGGCCTGTTTGAAAAAATCGAGGATATCAGGAAAGTGCAGGGGATCGGCTCAAGTACATTTAATGCCATTAAACATTATATTACAGTTAATTAGGTCCTCTGTTTTTTTATTCACCGCAGAGCCGCAGAGGACGCAAAGGGAAGATAGCTTTTTCTTTCATAACCTTTTAAAACATGCTAACTGACTGAATGTCCCTTGTGTGGCATAGTAAGAATAGTGAACGAATTAGACGAGTAATCCAATTTTCAGATAACTCTTATTGTTTTCCGTCCTCTCAACGGAAAACAATAAAAAACTTAATCTCAGCGTTCTCTGCGGCTCTGCGGTGAACTATTAGTCTTATCATTGAGGAAAAATGAAAAAAGCATTAATTACTGGAATTACCGGTCAGGACGGCGCTTATCTTGCGGAATTGCTTTTAAGCAAGGGATACGAGGTTCATGGAATAAAACGGCGTTCTTCTATTTTTAATACTCAAAGGATAGATCATCTTTACCAGGATCCTCATGAAAAAGGCCGTAGATTTATCCTTCACTATGGCGATCTTACCGACGCCGGCAACCTTATCCGCATCATCCAGGAAGTCCGGCCAGATGAAATCTATAATCTGGGCGCGCAGAGTCATGTCCAGGTTTCCTTTGA
Organism: Candidatus Desulfaltia sp.; assembly: GCA_030656555.1. GTDB lineage: Bacteria > Desulfobacterota > Desulfobacteria > Desulfobacterales > ETH-SRB1 > Desulfaltia. The sequence continues at coordinate 13,113 of JAUSPN010000061.1, forward strand.
AACCCCTGAATATACCGCAAACACAGACGCTCTTGGGGCATTGCGCATTCTGGAAGCCATTCGGATGCTCAAGCTTGAGAAAAAAGCCAGATTCTACCAGGCATCCACATCCGAACTTTACGGCAAGGTTCAGGAAATTCCGCAAACCGAGCTTACCCCTTTTTATCCCCGCTCTCCTTACGCCTGCGCCAAGCTCTATGCTTTCTGGTGCACGGTGAACTACAGGGAGGCTTACGGCATTTATGCCTGCAACGGCATCCTCTTTAATCACGAATCGCCTGTACGGGGAGAAACCTTTGTAACACGCAAGATAACCAGAGCTGTTGCGCGCACAGCCCTTGGCCTTAATGATTGCCTGTATCTTGGGAATCTTGATGCAAAGCGCGATTGGGGACATGCTAAAGATTTTGTTCGAGTTCAATGGCTTATGTTGCAGCAGGATGAACCAGAGGATTTTGTTATTGCAACAGGAGAGCAGCATACGGTAAGAGAGTTCTGTGAAATGGCCTTCGTGAAAATCGGCATTAAACTTGTATGGAGCGGTCAGGGGGTTGATGAAAAAGGCATCCTGGCTGAAATAGTTCCTTCGCAGAGCATGGAAAAATATAAGGCATACAGCAAGCTCCAAAAACTGAAAAAGGGACAGATTGTGGTTTCAATTGATCCACGCTACTTTCGTCCTACTGAGGTTGAAGCACTGCTTGGAGATCCATCAAAGGCGCGTGAAAAACTCGGTTGGAAGCCAGAAATTTCTTTTGAAGAAATGATTCATGAAATGGTTGAACACGATCTTGACGAAGCAGCGCGGGAAGCCATCTGCCATAAAAACGGTTTTCCATTCCCGTCAAGTTGCGAAGCAAATATGTAATTTGATGGTTCAACGGTTCACGGTTCACGGGTTCAAGGTTGGAGAGCGATGAAAATTGAACGTTTTGAAGATATTGAGGCTTGGCAGCTGGCACGTGAATTAGCTCGAAAAGTGTACCGTTTAACAAAGAAACCGAGATTTGCGAAGGACTACGGGTTGAAGAGACAGATACAGGATGCAGCCGGATCATCGATGCATAATATCGCCGAAGGTTTCGATTCCGAGACGAATGCGGAGTTCATAAGGTTTTTACGATACGCTAAGCGGTCTTGCACAGAAGTTCAGAGCGAACTCTATCTCGCTTTGGATGAAGGGTACATATTGCCCGATGAATTTAAAGATGTTTACGAACATGCCAGACGAACGCGTACTACTGTTCGTGCATTTATCAACTATCTCAAAAAATATGAAAAGAATAAGTCAACCAACCCTGAACCATTGAACCATTGAACCATTGAACCATTGAACCATTGAACCATTGAACCATTGAACCTTGAACCATTGAACCATTGAACCCAAATTCCTTAATATATATAGCCGGCCACACCGGCATGGTGGGTTCTGCGCTTTTGCGTAAACTCAAAGCCGAAGGTTTTTTAAATCTTATTACACGCAGTCATACGGAGCTGGATCTTACACGGCAATCAGAGGTGGAAGCCTTTATGCAGGCGGAAAAGCCTGAATACGTGTTCTTAGCTGCCGCAAAGGTCGGCGGCATACTTGCCAATAATACCTATCCTGCCGAGTTCATATATAACAACCTTGCAATTCAGACCAATATTATTCACGCAGCATGGAAAGCAGGGGTAAAGCGTCTGTTATTTTTAGGCTCTTCATGCATTTATCCAAGGGACTGTTATCAGCCGATGAAAGAAGAATTTCTGCTTACAGGCCCTCTTGAACCCACCAATGAACCTTATGCAGTAGCCAAGATTGCCGGTATCAAGATGTGTCAATCATATAATCGTCAGTACGGCACAAACTATATTGCAGTTATGCCCACCAATCTTTACGGGCCAAACGACAACTTTGATCTGGAAACCAGCCATGTTCTTCCGGCCATGATCCGCAAGTTTCATCTTGCCAAGCTTGCTGTTAATGGCGACCAGGAAGAAATAAAAAAGGATCAGGATCGTTTTGGCTCTATTCCGGAAGATATCATGGCCGATACTGCCGTCGCAAACCTCTGGGGCAGCGGAATTCCCTTCAGGGAGTTTCTCCACGTGGATGATGTTGCTGATGCGTGCGTGTTTATAATGGATCTAAATGAGGAAAATTTTGCGTTTCTGCTTGCCTCCAATCCTCCTGCGCTGATAAATATAGGTTCGGGCAGGGAGATTAGTATAAAGGACCTGGCATTGCTTATAAAAGATATAGTTGGATTTGAGGGGGACGTAGTATTTGATAAAACCAGGCCTGACGGCACTTTGCAAAAACTGCTGGATGTTTCCAGGCTAACCGCTCTTGGATGGAAACCAAAGATTTCACTTAAAACCGGAATCCGCGCTACTTATGACAGTTTTAAAAAAATCTGACAGGATTTACAGGATGAACAAGATGTTATTTTAAATAAGACATGACCTGCCCTTTAATGGGTGACCCCTGATAACTATCAATTGAGCTTTTTACTCAATTAAGGGAAGGGATTTTGATCTTTTAATCGTGAACATCCTGTTAATCCTGTCAAAAAATTTCTTTAACAGGCTTAATATGAAAACAAAATTTAAAAAAAACATCCTTTGCATAGGCGCAGGCTACGTGGGCGGGCCGACCATGGCTATGATTGCTTATAAATGTCCGCAATACAAGGTCACGGTTGTGGATATCAATCCAATACGCATTGATGAATGGAACTCAAATGACCTGCCGGTTTATGAACCTGGCCTTGATGAGATTGTAAAAAAAACGCGCGGAAGAAATCTTTTCTTCACCAGCAACATAGAGCAGGGCATAATAGAGTCCGACATCATTTTTGTCAGCGTAAATACTCCGACAAAGAGCTTTGGAGCGGGGGCCGGCATGGCCGCAGACCTTCAGTATTGGGAAAAAACCGCCAGACAGATACTTCAGCATTCCAGGTTTTCAAAAATCATTGTTGAAAAAAGCACGCTTCCGGTTAAAACAGCACAGGCAATGGAGAGGATACTTGCTACAAATAATAAAAAGATAAAATTTGAGGTTCTTTCCAATCCTGAATTTCTGGCTGAAGGCACTGCAATAAAGGATCTGGAATATCCGGATCGGGTACTTATCGGTTCCCGTCAAACACAAGGCGGTTTAAAAGCAAGAGATGAGCTGGTTGAAATATATGCCAACTGGGTGGATAAAAAGCGGATAATTACCACCGATATCTGGAGCAGTGAACTCTCCAAACTCGTGGCCAACGCGTTTTTAGCCCAGAGAATATCATCAATAAATGCCATATCCGCTTTGTGTGAGAAGACCGATGCAGATATTGTCAATGTGGCCAGGGCAGTCGGGTTTGACAGCAGGATCGGCGATAAATTCTTGAATGCAAGCATCGGGTTTGGTGGATCATGCTTTAAAAAGGATATTTTGAATCTTGTCTATCTTTGCCGGCATCAGGGCCTTAACGAAGTAGCCGATTACTGGGACCATGTTCTCAGGATAAATGATTTTCAAAAGGATCGTTTTGTGATCAACATGCTTACAGTCATGTTTAATACATTAGCGGGCAAGAAAATATGCCTTTTTGGTTTTGCTTTCAAGGCTAATACAGGAGACACAAGGGAGAGCCCGGCCATTTACATTGCAAAAAGATTGATCGAGGAAAGAGCGCACCTGGCGATTACCGATCCAAAGGCATTAAAGAACGCAGGAATTGATCTAAAAGGAATTGACGAAAACGTAAGCTATATTGATGATCCTTATGAAGCAGCCTCCGGAAGCCATGCAATTGCAATAATGACGGAATGGGATTTATACAGGGATCTTGACTATGAGAAAATATTCAAGTCAATGATAAAACCGGCCTTTATCTTTGACGGCCGCAATATCGTCGACCGGAATAAACTTTTTGAGATTGGATTCAATGTTTACTCAATCGGCAAACCAGCGTTAACTCACTTTTAATGAAATTTTAAATAAATTAGCCACAGACACACACAGACGGACACAGACTTTTGTCCAGCGGACTTCGCCGGGCGTAACTATTCAGCCACAGATTCACACAGATGAACGCAGATAATTTTAAATACAAAGAAATCACAGATATTATTCTTAGAAGTTTTTATGAAGTTTATAATGAGCTTGGTGATGGGTTTGAAGCTCAATTAATCAATTACTTGAAAGCAACAAATATTGAAGTTGGCCTATTATTAAATTTTGGCAAAAGACCAGAATTCAAAAGATTTATATATGATAATAAAAGAAAAAATATCAGTGATGATCAGTGTAAATCTGTGGCTGAATAATTACGTAAATTTCACATTCCCAAAAGCAGTGATTAAACGTTTTGTAATGTAATTGAGGATTAAAAAGCTTGTAGTTATTTGCCCAAGAAAAAATATCTGTGTGTGTCTGTGTGTGTCTGTGGCTAATAAAAAAAAGGATTCTTATGAAAATTCAAAATTCAAAATTCAAAATTCAAAATTTTAATACGCCTCGCGTATTAATCACCGGCGGCGCCGGCTTTTTAGGCTCTCATCTCTGCGAACGGCTTGTTGCCGAGGGTTTTGAGGTATTATGTGTGGACAACTGTTTTACCGGTACAAGGCAAAATATCTTCCACCTTTTAAATAAGCCGAACTTCGAGTTTATCCGCCATGACATTACATTCCCTCTGTATATTGAGGCGGATGAAATTTACAATCTTGCATGTCCTGCATCGCCTGTCCATTATCAGTTTGATCCTGTCCAGACTACAAAAACAAGCGTGCATGGCGCCATCAACATGTTAGGGCTTGCCAAGCGGATTAAGGCTAAAATTCTGCAGGCATCCACAAGCGAGGTTTACGGAGACCCGGATGTCCACCCTCAGCCGGAAACCTATTGGGGCAGGGTAAACCCTATCGGGCCGAGATCTTGTTATGATGAAGGAAAAAGGTGCGCTGAAACCCTTTTTTTTGACTATTATCGCCAGCACAGTCTGAAAATAAAAGTCGTCAGAATATTCAACACATACGGCCCGCGGATGCACCCGAATGACGGCCGCGTTGTTTCCAATTTTATTGTTCAGGCATTGAAAAACAGTGATATCACGGTGTTTGGCGATGGAACCCAAACCCGTTCCTTTTGTTATGTGGATGATCTGATAGAAGGCATGATCCGCATGATGAGCGGGCCGGATGATTTTACAGGACCGGTAAACTTAGGGAATCCGGATGAATTCACTATCCTTGAGCTGGCTCAAAAAATCATAAAAATTACAGGTTCAAAATCAAAAATTGTGTTTAAGTCCCTGCCGCAGGATGATCCCATGCAGCGAAAACCAGACATCAGCCTTGCCAGAAAAAAACTAAAATGGCAGCCTGTGGTAAAACTGGATGAAGGTCTGAAAAAAACCATAAAATATTTTGAGACAATACTATAATAAGAAATAAAAAAGAGTTAATTAGCCACAGATTCACACAGACATACACAGATAAAATAGCATTAGTTTTTTCCGCGAAGCGATGACTATTTTTGTCCAGCGATGTCCGCTGGACAAAAGTCTGTGTCCGTCTGTGTATGTCTGTGGCTAATAAAAAAAGAATTCCTTAATCCTTAATTCTCCGGAGAAAAAAATGACTAACCAAGAATCCAATCAGCAACAATATCCCCAGAACCACCCGTCTTACGAAGACGAGATCAACCTTATCGACTACCTGAAAGTTCTGTGGAAGTGGAAGGTTTTTATACTCCTTATAGTTATTCTGTGCGCAGGAGCAGCCATGGGGATAACGGTTGTGAAATATCCTGCAAAGCAGATAACAGACTGCATTATTTCTCTGAATTTTCCAGGAATAGAAAAACACAAAAATCCGGATGATACGCTATTCAACAAGGAGCAGGTTATTACTCCTGCTATTTTAACGAAAGCGACCGCCTTCCTTCAAAAAGACAAGAGTTTCGAAGATATAAGAGGGTTAATAGACATAAAAGCGGAAATACCACTTGAGATTCAGGAACAGATGAAAAAAGCTGATAAAGCAAAAACATCATATCCCTTTTTCCCCAATAAGTTCAATTTAACCCTTACCATGGAACGAGACGAAATTTTTTCGATAAAAGAAAAAAATCAGATCTTACTGTCAATAGTAAATGAATACAGAAAAAACTTTGAGAAAAAATACGGGGAAGAACCGTTGGTGGTGATTGAATTTCCCGACGATTTTCTTGCAAATACAGACTATCTTGATACGATCAACACCTTTAAAGCCAGAGTAGATAGTTTTATTAATTTTTTGGATGCCAAGATAGCAAAAGCCGGGTTTTTAAGATCGCAGAAAACAGGCGATTCATTCATAGATATAAAAAATGATCTCGAATTGCTTAATAATATTAACATTTCCAAAACAGAAGCAACCATTAAAACATTAAAACTTACTAAGAATAAAGACAATCTTATTAATTTATACAGATATAAAATAAGAACAATTGAGGTTGAGAGAAAGAAGAAAGAAAAAGAGGCATTGGTTGCTACTTTGCTGTTGAAGGATATGAGACAATCGGAAAGGTACGAGCCATCAAAGGGTGCAGTTGGCAAAAAAGGAGAGACAAATCTGGTTCTTGATACTTCCTTTATCAAGGACTTGATCAAGGAAGATTCTTCTTCACTTCTTTTAAAGACCGCTCTGCAGGCAGAGGTAATTGCAAAAAACCTGGAAGTTGATAAAAAATTCCTGGAGGAAGAAATCGCTCTTTTAAAGGAAAAGGAAAAGGAAAAGGAAAAGGAAAATATTGCCTTTGTGGTAACAGATTTAAAGGATATAGAGGGCAAAATTGTTGCCTTGTCAAAAAGGGCAAATGAGTTGAACATGGAATATCTTGGCATGTTAGTAAGTAATGCTGTCCAGGTTGTAAGGGATACTGAAACCAGCTCACTGCGGTCAAAAAGTGCGAAAAAGATTGTTCTCCTTGCCACTGTGGTTGCATTATTCATGGCTGTTTTTCTTGCATTCTTCATAGAATACATAAAAAATGCGTCAAAAGCATCTTCTGCAAACAAAATAGCATAGCTTTGCCGTTGACATAATCATACAACCATAGTATTTAGATAAAACCTAAATGAAAACCCAAAAAGGAGGAATTACGATGAAAAGAGTAAAAAGTATTGCCGCAGTTCTGATGGCTGTTGCAATGATACTGGCCGTGAGTTCTTTTGTATGTGCCGAAGACGTGGAAAAGATTAACATCAACACGGCGCCATTGGAAGAGCTGATAAAGCTTGACAGGATCGGGCCCAAATACGCCCAGCGGATTATTGACTACCGTGAGAACGTGGAACCTTTCAAAACACCGGAAGATATTATGAAGGTTAAGGGGATCGGTCCAAAAACCCTGGAGGCAAATAAAGACCGCATCATCGTCGAATAAGCACCTTAAATTTTACCAGTAGAGTAGAACTTTTTCTTTTGCTCTACTGGTAACAAAACTGACCTTTGCAAAATGTCCCCTGTCTTTCGGCCCCTATCTTTTTCATGGGTGTTCTCCTGGACAGAGGCGGATCTTCGACAACCCAACCTACGGACTTAAATACCAAGTACAACAAATTCAATCTATAACGTTGGGTACAAAAAATAAGATATTAAACAATTGCAAATTTGTATGTTTTTTAAGATAATAAGTGAAATCGAGAATATCGAAACAATAGCAGTCGGTGGAAAAATCCGAGATATCATGCGGCTTAGAAAGCAGTATGGCCCTGGTCATTGGCGTAAAATGAAAGGGGTTGCCGATGTTCGGCTTCAGAGCGGTAGTATTCGTAAGGCTGAATTGCATTGGTATGAAGCCCACGGCGTTGGCATAAAGAAAATGAAAATTAAACGTTTATTGGATTAATACTATGTTACAAAATAACACAAAACGGATATTTATGCTTTGCATAGACAACAAGGATTGTGAGGATTTGGAAAGGCGGAAGGTATATCAAGTCTTGCCGGACGATGAGGCTTCAAAAGAAGGGTACCTGAGGGTTATTGACGAATCGGGTGAAGATTATCTCTATCCTGAACCCTATTTTACGCTTATCCAATTACCCCTCAAGGCGCAAGAAGCCTTGCAAGTAGCAAGATAATCAATATATTTCACCCAACAAGTTGCTTGATCGAAATAATCCTTTCACGGGAGAGCGATAGGGAACGTTCGTTCCGAGCGTTCTTGACGAGCTGGTTGATTTATGATAAGGGTTGTGGCATGACAGGATCGGGCCCAAATACGCCCAGCGGATTATTGACTACCGTGAGAACGTGGAACCTTTCAAAACACCGGAAGAGATTGTGTCTGTCATTCCTACGAATCCAGCGGAACGCGGGATTCGACCCGATGAACTAAAATGAAACAAGCTAAAATAAAAAAGAATATTTTAAAAATTGCCACAGATGTTTTTAGAGATACCCAAGTTCTTTTTGCATATTTGTACGGCAGTTACGCAGTCAATCAGGCTCACCAATTCAGCGATTTGGATATTGGCATATATGTGCCACGGTTGTCTCGGAGAGAAAAACTGAATTTAGAAATGGCCCTGGCATTGAAAATAGACAAAAAGCTTAAGCAAGGGCCGGCGAGTGATGTCCGCATAATAAATTCACTTCCTTTGGCTGTTGCAGGTAAGATTATCACGGAAGGAGTTCTACTTTATTGCCGTGACGATAAAGCCCGGATCGATTACGAAACAGCCATCAGAAGTGCATATTTTGATTTTTTACCATTTATTCACAATTATCAAAGGACATATTTGGAACAGATAGTATTATAATCGAATACAAAGGATTGAAAAATGGTTTCAATTGAAAAAATATCACAAAAATTTATTCAAATGGATGAATATATGGGACTTTTAGACGAGATTGCTAAAGTATCTGAAAAAGCCTTTTTAGAAGACAAAATTCTCATCGGCAGCGCAAAATATTATTTGCAGACCAGTATAGAGTGCTGCCTGGACGTGGCGAATCATATCATTGCTTCGGAGCGATACAGGTCGCCAAAGGATTATGCAGATTCTTTTGCCGTGCTTGAGGAAAAAGGTATTTTTCAGCAGCAGCTTGGACAAAATCTGAGGCAGATGACAAAATTCAGGAATCGGCTCGTCCATTTATATGGAGAGATTGACGATCAATTTGTATACGAGTTTCTAAAAACCGATGTAGAGGATATTCGAAAGTTTAGAAAAATCATAATTCAACAATATGGTCTGATTTCAAACAACATCAAAGAATTTTCGAGAATCTCAACAGACTAATCTATCAAATTGTCTGTCCGGTGCAGATCCAGTTTGCAGTAACCATTCAGCCACAGATTCACACAGATGAACACAGATTGCCAGAGCGCGCTTTATCTATCCGGTTTTTTAAGTTTGAAGCTCTCCGCCGCAAGCAGCGGGGAATGTTCTGCCTGGCGGCAGTGCTTCGAAGCGACTGTAAGGAAGTTTGCCATTTTTGTTGACAAAAAACATCATTTATATAATAGGTGTTGACTAAATTTAGTCAATCTCTATTATATATAAATAATCAACAGAATGGGCTAAACATGGACATCCGCTTTTTGCCACACAATATTCACCTTGAAGATCCTGGCTTATTCTCCAGCAGGGATCCCCATCTGCAACATCTTCAGAAACAATCATTAATCCATCGTTCTGAATTGCTTGATCTCCTTCCATGTCATAACCCGGGGATTTATACAATAAGCGGGGGCCGTCAGAGCGGTATTTATCCAGCCGGCTCTTTTGGAAGATAAGCTTGCAGCCGCCCCCAAAAAGGCAAGAAAACTAATCTTCTCTGATCCTTTTATTTTCCATGCTGTCAGAGCATGGTTAAATCCATGTCATGACCCTTTTGATCAACAGGCTATGCCTGTCTTAAACGATTCTGACTGGGCCGCCAGATTAACGGAGGCCTGTGTTGTTACACATTATCGGAGAAAATTTCCTACATACTATATAAAGGCTGAAGGAGAAGTCGATATCGCCTATATTGATAAAAACAGGTTCTGGCCGGTTGAAATAAAGTGGACAAAACAATTACGCCCCAAGGAACTTAAACAGATTTCAAAATATACGAATAGTCTTATATTAACCAGGTCAAAACAAATTGGGGAGATCAGAAATATACCAACCATGCCTTTGCCTCTTGCACTGTTGCGTCTTTGCTCAAGCTAAGGGGGAAAAGTCCGCAGGCTAAAAAAAATAAATTGACAGGCGGTCAAGCATGATGGTTTCATAAAAAGTCGAAAATACCGTTTGCGAAGCTATCAAAACTTACATAAAACTAAAAAAGGAGGTAACCCCATGACTGATCAAAAAGAAATACCCGGTGTCTCCATGAGCAACACCAAAAAGGAAATGATAGAAGCTTATAAAGCTACGAAGCAGCAATTAGAGGCCACGGAGAAACAGTTGCTTGATGCTGAAAAGGTTCGCAAGCAGATGGAAAAAAAGGCTGCAGAGGCAGTCGCAGAGGCTCAGACCTCGCAGGATCCGCTGCAGCGGCTGCATGATCTTAAGGGCGCTTTCAGCCGTGAATTAACCGGCCTTGCAGAACAGTTTGAAGCGGAAATCGAAACTTATAAAAAGATTCAGACCGCAGTCAAAGCCAAACAGGAGGAGCTTCAGAATATTTACGAAGTGGAGACTGCTGCATCTGATCTTGTTGCTTTGATTGCTTCCCAGCAGGTCCGCAAGGAAGAATTCAAAACCGAGATGGAAAAACGCAGAACGGAATTTGAAGAAGAAATGCAAGAAGCCCGCTCAAACTGGGACAGGGAAAAGTCTGAGCAGGATCAGGAAATAGAGGAGCAGGCAGCGTTTCTCAAAAAACAGAGGCAGCGGGAAAAAGAAGATTACGAATACACGTTTGCACGGGAAAAAGATCAGCGTAAAAACGAACTTGAAGATCAACTAAAAGCCCTTGAAAAGGAAATTATCACAAAACGCGAGGCTTTTGGACAAGAACTCCAGCAGCGCAGAAACGAACTGGATAACCGTGAAAAGGTTATTTCCGAACATGAGCAGGTTTTTTCAGAGTTGCAAAAGCAGGTGGAAACCTTCCCGCAGACACTGGAAAAGCAGGTTCGAGCGGCAAAAGAGAGCGTCAGTGAAAGACTTGCCAGCGATTTTGAAAATAACCGACTACTTATGGAATCAAAATTTGAAGGTGAAAAGAACGTGTTTAAAGGCAGGATTGAGTCGCTCGAAACAATGGTGAAACTTCAGACAACTCAGATTGAAGATCTGTCCAGAAAGCATGAACAGGCATATGAAAAGGTTCAGGATATAGCCAACCGAGCCGTAGCTGCCGCAAAACGGGAGATCGTTTCAATGCCTTACAGACCTGGTTTTACAGGTAAAGACGAAGAACACGGCAACTGATCGTGCATCGTACCCGTTAAGGCTATTTAACCGTTTTGCCCCTTCTTCCAGTCCAAAATTATTTTTCTTGACTAAACAGCCTGTTCAATATAAGAAGTCTGTTCAAAACCGAACAGACTTTTTTATAATAATTACAGCAATCATCATGCTCCTTTCAGAAAAGCACTTTCAAATATTAGAGACCCTGGGCGGGCAGGAGATTTCAACTCAGCGCCAATTAGCGGATTCTACGGGAATAAGCCTGGGCCAGATCAATTATGTCCTTAAGCATCTTTTAGCAAAAGGCTTTGTCAAAATCGGCAACTTCCATAAAAATCCTCACAAGATAGGTTATGTCTATCTTTTAACCCCAAAAGGTATTGAGGCAAAATCGAAGCTGGCTGCACATTTTATAGTATACAAACTAAAAGAGTACAATAACATCCGAGGCAAACTGGAGGAAAGATTAATTGCCATTGCAAAAAACGGCCGTAACCGCATTATTTTTATTGGCCCTGAAATAGTAAAAGAGTTTATTGATTCCATAATATATGAAAAAACTTTAACATTGGTTCTTGTGGCTCACTGCGAAGACCGGCAGGCTATCAAACAATATGATGATAATTCCTTTGATTTTATTGTTGAGTTTAACGCAAACCAAAATACAAAGACAGCAAAACTCAATGGAATTTCTTCTGACAGAGTAATTTCTCTCTGGTAATTTTTGACATACAGCCTGTCATGTCATTGCGAGGAGCCAAAGCCCCCATATTGTCATTGCGAGGAGCAGCGCGACGCGGCAATCTTATCGCAATATTTGCAACATATTTATAATAAAATTAATTAGTTATACAATCTTTCTTAATGTAATCCAAGAAGCGGAGCTGCCTCAAAAGAGATCCCGTAAGCATTTTTCAAAGGTCTCTATGAAACAATTGACACCGGAAGATAAAAAAAAATTATTATCAGATGCTTTTTGGGATAAAAACGTTGATGAAAATCAATTATACGATCTCATAACTGGTAAAATTGAAACTTTGCCGTTTCTTGATAAAAAAATAATCTTTTGTAGACTGTTGTCTACCTACGATTGGTATACATTGATCAAACTTATTCCAAATAAAATATTGAAAGAAGCCTTAACTGATGATGTCCTTGGCAGATTGTATCCAAAGGAATTAAAGGAAAAATATAAGTATGCCAGAGGAATATTATTTAAATAAGCTTTATCCGTTTCAGGATGAAATTTTAAGGGAAATTCAGGGTCTGGATGTTGATTTTTACCTGTCTGGCGGAACTGTGTTAAGCAGGTGTTTTCTTGATCACAGATATTCCGATGATTTGGATTTATTTCTGAACAATCATCCGAAATTCAAACAGCAATGTGAGATAGTCGTAACTTATTTAAAAAAAACATTTTCTCAGTGTATGGTCTCAATAACCAGTGAATCCTTTTTGCGTATTTTTATAAACAAGGATCAACTGGTTCTAAAGATAGATTTTATAAATGATGTTCCTTTTCATTTTGGTGGTTTTGAACGATTTGATTTTTTTGCAAATATTGATAACTGGAGAAATATTCTTTCAAATAAAATATGTGCCTTAAGTCGAATGGAACCTAAAGATTATGCGGACATACTCTTTATTGCGAAAAAATTTCCATTTATTTGGGAAAATATTATCGAAGAAGCAAAAAATAAAGATTTATGGGTCGAACCGATTGCGGTCAGCAAAATAATAAAAGAGTTTCCGGTAGAACTCCTGACCCCAATAAAATGGGTAACTCAACCGGATCTGAAACAGGCGCAAGGCTCTTTAGCCTTGATTTCTGAAGATGTTCTTAAAGGGGGACAAAATTCCCTTTATAAAGAATGGCAACAATCAAATCCATAGCCCTGGAGCACGACACAAAACTTATCATTATGTCCGACATGCATCGTGGTGACGGGACCGGCTCCGACGACTTCGCCCACAACTCCCTCATCTACAAATGCGCGCTCGATTACTATCTCAAAGAGGGATTTACCTACATAGAACTTGGCGACGCCGAAGAACTCTGGGAAAACAAAACCTTTGAGCAGATATACATCACCCACACCTCTGTCTATGACAAAATCAAAGAATTCCATGATCCTGATCAGAAAAATACCCGTTATATCAAGATCTGGGGCAATCACGACATCCAGTGGAAAGACAACGCAAATATCCTGCGCGATATCTTTCCCGGCATCAGAATCTACGAGGCCGCGATACTCCACAGCCCAACCCGGCAGGGAAAACGTATTCTCCTCTGGCACGGCCACCAGGCAGACCCCAAATGTAGCGGCCACGGGGCAGCTTTCAGCAAATTCTTCGTGCAAAACTTCTGGCCATGCCTTCAGAGATACGGCATAAAAGACCCCACAAGGGCAGCCGCCAATCCGGGTCTATCCGACGAAATAGACGAAAAGTTCTATCAACTGGCCATGAACAACGACAAAAATATTGACACAATCATAGCAGGCCACACCCATCGCCCAGTGTACGAAAACCTCTCCCTTACCGAGCGCAGAGCCATTGAAAGAGGAAAAAAGCTCAAACCCGAGCCGGTTTACTACAACACAGGTTCCTGCGTGCATCCAAGATGCATCACAGGCATTGAAATAACAATGGAAGATAGCACCCCCAGCCTCAAGCTCATAAAATGGGGCCACGATGCAACTCCTTGCTCAGAGGCAAAAACATACACCTTAACCATAAAACGCACAGTCCTTGAACCCTGAAAACCTTAGCGCCTTAGCTGTTCAACAGTTTTACCCCTTCGCGCGGTTCAAAGACGAAATAAATGAAAGACATCGAAGAAATCGGAAGAAATATCGTACATTCCGCCATTAAAGTACACAAAGTGCTCGGCCCAGGCCTTCTCGAATCCGTATATCAGAAATGCCTGGCATACGAACTGGAAAAAACAGGATTAACAGTGGCATGTGAAGTCCCGCTCCCAGTCAAGTATGAATCCGTTACAATAGATGCGGGCTTTCGAATCGATATGATAATCCAACAGACTGTAATCATAGAAAACAAGACTGTTGATAAAATAGCTCCGATACACGAAGCCCAGCTCTTAACTTATCTTAAACTTACCAATCTTAAACTTGGCTTTCTTCTCAACTGGAATGTACCATTGATGAAGGACGGCATAAAACGAATGGTAAACAACCTGGGAAGATGACAGCTTTTTCTGCCCAGTTTATCCCGCCCAGCGGGGTAGGGCATGTTACTTTTTCAGATCGTTCGTCCCGATCTGGAAAAAACAAAAAAAACCTTAGCGCCTTAGCGACTTAGCGGTTCAAAAGCCTTTTCCATTCAAAATTAAAAATTAAAAACTTATAATTTGAAGAATGTCCCGTTTGATAGCAATTTCCTTGGAGGAATATAAGATGTATCCCAATATTAAAGATAAAATTGATAAAGTATCCCGACTTTCTGTACCGATTCTTAAACGAAACGGCGTGACATATGCTGCGCTATTTGGCTCTTTTGTAAGATCTGAAGAAACCTTGGAAAGCGATCTTGATTTTTTAGTTGAATACAGTGAAGGAATAAGTTTATTCGATGTTGTTGTATTGAAGCGGAAGCTCGAGGAGAAATTAGGCAGAAAGGTGGACCTCGTTTCACTTAAGTACTTGAATAAGCGTATTCGGCAAAGAGTAATACATGAGCAGGTTCGTATATTATGAAAAAAGATCCCTACGTCTTTATCGACCATATTCGAGAATCGATTGAAGCAATTGAGGCCTACACCCAGAATGTTTCCCGGGAGCAATTTTTAAATAATTCTCAAATTCAGGATGCAGTCTGTCGGCGCCTGGAAATTATTGGAGAGGCCGCCAATAAATTGGAATCCGAATTTACTGAGAAATTTCCAAATATCCCTTGGTATGAAATCATCGCTATGAGAAATATCCTCATTCATGAATATTTTGGCGTCGATCCTGATCAGGTCTGGAATACTGTGCAGAAAGACATCCCTGAATTAAAACGACAACTTGAAAAAATTTAGCTTAAGTGCCTACCCTGCCTGCCCCGCTTGCCCTGTGGAATGCGAAGGCCATTCCTCTGGGGTTTACCCCGTTAAATTCCGAAGGACAGCGAAGTTTACCCCGCAGGTCCGGAAGATCGTACTGGAGCGTATTTAACCGGGGTAGGTCCGGCAGATAGTACTGGGGCGCCTTGGCCTGCCCCGCTTGCCCTGTGGAATGCGAAGCCTATTCATCCGGGGTAGGTTCGGAAAATCGTACTGGGGCGGTTCAAAAGCCTTTTCCATTCAAAATTAAAAACTCAAAATTATACTGAATCCTGCCTGCCCCGCCTGTCGAAGATGCCGCCGTGCGGTGCCCTGTTAAATCCCGCAGGGCTATTTATCCGGGGTTAAATCTGAAGACCATTTAACTGGAGTCAAACTAATAAATAAAAAATGGAAAAAGAAGATATCACTCACAAGATTATCGGATGTGCCTATACAGTCTTTAATGCACTGGGATTTGGCTTCTTGGAAAGCGTCTATAAAAAAGCCATGGTTATAGAATTGCGTAATCAAAACCTGGCTGCGGTAGAAGAAGAGCCTTTAAAAGTTTACTACGAGGGAGCTGTTGTCGGCGAGTTTTTTATTGATCTGTTTGTGGAAAATGAGATTATCCTTGAACTGAAATCCGTTGAAAATCTAAGCAAAGCCCACGAGGTCCAATTGGTGAACTACCTGAATGGTATGAAGAAAGATATCGGACTTCTCATCAATTTCGGACCGTCGGGTGTCGATGTTAAGCGCAAATATTGTGCGCCAAAGATGAAAACCGAATAGCCTCCGCCGAAGGCAGATTGTCTTTTTGCCTGCCGTCCGGGCAGGGAAAAAATATCCAAAAAATCCTGTAAATCCTGTCAAAATAAAAAATATTCAGTTAATTCTGCCTGCCCCGCTTGCCCTGTTAAATCCCGCAGGGCTATTTATCCGGGGTTAAATCTGAAGACCATTTAACTGGGGTCAAAATAAAAAATAAGTTTAAAAAAGGATGCCTACTATGAAAACAATGATGAAAATTCCCCTGGTTCTTGAACCACAAAAGGAAGGCGGTTGGACAATAACCAGTCCTTTGGTTCCTGAATTGGTGACAGAGATCGATGAACTCGATGACCTGAATTCATGTGTTCACGATGCCCTTGCCGCTGTCATCGAACTATACCAGGATATGGGAAAACAATTTCCTGCGAATTTACGAGCCGATAACGCTGAGGCTCCTGTATGGTTTGAGTCTTTGGTTATGGCTGAAGGATGAATTACAGAGAGTTCACAAAAAAGCTGCGGGCATTTGGATGTCATGAAATAAATCGTCGTGGCAGCGGATCGCATCGAAAATGGTTTAACCCAGCTACAGGAAGAGGAACAACCATTCCGGATTGGGGCCAAAAGGATTTGAAAACAGGCACGATCACAGCAGTTTGCAGACAGCTTGGGATTAACAAAAATTCCCTGTAATAAATGGAATAAATTTTGATGAGCTTCTTTTTTTCGGCATAGCCGATTGTTCATTTAAAATTTCTTCCGGAAATTTCAAATACAAAAAAATAATCTTTACCCAGTTAAATCCAGCAAGCTGGCCATTTAACCGGGGCTGTAAAATCCAGTAAATCCTGTCCAATAAATAAAAAATGGAAAAAGAAGATATCACTCACAAGATTATCGGATGTGCCTATACAGTCTTTAATGCACTGGGATTTGGCTTCTTGGAAAGCGTCTATAAAAAAGCCATGGCACTTGAATTAAGAAAACAGAATATGGTGGTAAAAGAAGAGCAGCCTTTAAAAGTTTACTACGAGGGAGCTGTTGTCGGCGAGTTTTTTGTTGATCTGTTTGTGGAAAACGAGATTATCGTTGAACTGAAATCTGTTGAAAATCTAAGCAAAGCCCACGAGGTCCAATTGGTGAACTACCTGAATGGTATGAAGAAAGATATCGGACTTCTCATCAATTTCGGACCGTCGTGTGTCGATGTTAAGCGCAAATATTGTGCGCCAAAGATGAAAACTGAATAGCCTCCGCCGAAGGCAGATTGTCTTTTTGCCTGCCGTCCGGGCAGGGAAAAAATATCCAAAAAATCCTGTAAATCCTGTCAAAATAAAAAACATTCAGTTAATAGGGAAAATAAAATTATAAAGAAATTGAGAGCTTTGCAAAGCTCTCAACATAACTAAACTGACAACATAACGTCCCCCTGGACACACAAAAAGGGTGCGAAACTTGAGTAAGGAGGCTAATTATGGCTACAAAACCAATGAGATATGAGGAACAATTAGATTGTGAAATAAAAAAGTTGCCTGGAGAGTATTTGCCTAACCTTCTTCAGATTGTCCGTCTATTCCGCGAGAGTGTAACATTAAAGCCTGCTGAAGATAGCTTTCGCCAAGGATGGAAAGAATCAATGTCAGGTGAAACTCGGCCTGTGTCAGAATTATGGAATGGTATTAATGCCGACTGATTTGCCACAATCTATTTATGTTGAGTACACTCCGGAATTCAAGCGCAGCTTGCGAAAGCTGGCCAGAAAATATCGCGGTATTCGAACCGATGTTAAACCTATCATTAAGCGACTACAGGCAGGTGATCTTATTGGAGATCAGATTGCGGGAACAGGCAATACCCTTTTCAAGGCTAGAGTGAAAAATAGTGACATTCAAAAAGGCAAGAGTTCGGGTTATCGACTGATTTACTGGTTCAGGACTTCGAAAGATATTATTCTTGTGACCATCTATTCTAAACTCGATCAGGGAGACATCTCGACGAAAGAAATACGCCGAATTATAAAACAGTTTCAGAATTTGTGAAAAACTGTCTGTTTGTATACGTACAACATTAAGTCAGCCTATAAGATTAAAATTTGTTGATTTTTAGGAAGGACAGATAAAAGGAGGTTAAGCAGATGCTTGCTCAACAAAACATTACTCTTGAAAACATTTATAAAATGGTAGTTGATTTAAAGCGCGACGTGGCTCTGATAAAGAAAAGTTTTATGGAAGAGCCTGAGTTGCGCGATGAATTTATCTTACGGATGAGAGATATTGATATCGAAAAAGAAGTCATGGTCGAAGACTTCAGCAAAAGATATGGATTAAATGTATAAACTTGCAATCAAGGAAAATCTTGACAGGAAATTTAAGAAGCTCAAGAAAAAAGACAGAGAATTACTTGTGCTGATAGATAGAAAAGTGCAGGAGATACTTGATAATCCTTACCGTTTCAAGCCCTTAAGAAAGCCTTTGCAAAACAAGCGAAGGGTGCACGTAGGTGGGTCTTTTGTGTTGATTTATGAAATCAACAAAGATGAAAAAATAGTAACGCTACTTGATCTTGATCACCATGACAATATTTATAAAACATAATTGTGATATAGGATGTCCCCGACAACGCGAAAAGTGACAAAGTGCCAACATCCCGGAGTTACAGTATATCCTGACAATCCAGTAAATCCTGTCCAATAAAAAAACCTATGCCACGCCAAGCCAGACTTGATGCTCCCGGTGTCCTTCAACATGTAATGGCCCGAGGAATCGAACGCCGAAAAATATTTTGGGATGATAAAGATCGTAAAGTGCCAGAAGTCGGAGGTCAGAGGTCAGAAGTCGGAGCTCAGTGATGGGTCTATGATAATAAACTCTGCGAAAGATCTCAAAGTATATAAAGAAGCTTACGCTCTGGCCATGGAGATATTTGAAATCAGCAAAACATGGCCTCCTGAAGAAAGATATTCTCTCACAGATCAAATTAGGAGATCATCACGGTCAGTATGCAGCAACCTCAGAGAAGTGTGGGCAAAGCGTAGATATGAGGCTCACTTTGTAAGCAAATTAACAGATGTAGATGGTGAAAACAGCGAAACAGATACCTGGCTCGACTTTGCAAAAGATTGTGGTTACCTGGAAGGCAAACATTATGAGCCGTTAAAGGAAAAATGCAGATCTGTGGGCAAAATGCTCGGCTCCATGCTCAAAAATCCCGAATCATTCATTCTGAGGCTCTGATCTCCGACCTCTGATCTCTGTCGTCGGGTCATAGCGTTCTGATAGGCAAATTACAAAACCCACTCATCCCAAAATTGGAAAAGGAAGTTCCTTCTGCCGAAGGCGGATTGTCCTTTTCCCTTTTTCTGGAAAGGGAAAAAAACAACAACAAAATCCTATAAATCCTGTTGATCCTGCCTGCCCCGTAGCTCCGGCAGATGGTACTGATATTTCCTTCCTTGAGCCGATAAGAAACGCATAATTGGAACATGTTCAGCTTTCAGCTTCTATGTTTTGATAACTCTCATATTGTTAAAAAATATAGTAAATGGTAAAGACAATTATGACACAAAAAATTTATCTTGATGTGTGTGCTTTATGTCGTTCATATGATGATCAGTCTTATATGCGCATCAATTTGGAGACAATTGCTGTTCAATTGATATTTTCTGCAATAGACCAAAATATGTATGATCTGGTTTATTCGCCGGTTCATATAAAGGAGATTTCAGCCATATCAGATCAAATTGAACGATTTGAACTTTATCACCTGCTTCAGGAGACAGGCAAGTTCATTAACGTTGATAAAATGCAGGCAAGAAAGCGAGCTGAAAAATTAGTTTCTGTAGGCTTGGGCGTTGCAGATGCTGCACACTTGGTCTTTGCAGAAGCTGTTGAAGCTGATTTTATTACATGCGATGACAAGTTATGCAAAAAATGTCGCACATTAGATTTGGCTATTTGGGCAGGTAATCCTGTAGCTTTTTGCGACAAGGAGGGTTTAAGATGAAGTTAACAAAGACAGTTCCTGATAACGACCTTTTGAAAAAGGGGATAGAAATACTCTTCAGGGAACTTGGAAAGGTAGATGCCATTCGGTTTCTAACTATACCGCGAGAGAAGCGTGTCGAAAGCGTAAAACGGCATAGAGACTGGCAGCAGACCTTGGACAAGGATACCTTTTTTGATGAAATATTTGGAGACCATAAACAGGAAATTTCTTAAAACTGTTATCCTATGCCACGCCAACCAAACTTTCTCTTTTCGGCGTAGCCGATTGTTCATTTAAAATTTCTTCCCCGTCCGCCTCACCTGAGCGGCTCGCGATGGCGGGCAGGCGGAAATTTCAAATACAAAAAAATAATCTTTACCCCGTTAAATCCAACGAATGTTGTCCCCATTCAAAATTAAAAATTAAAAACTCAAAATTATACTGAATCCTGT
>JAUSPN010000069.1 GCA_030656555.1 Candidatus Desulfaltia sp.
ATCAAAATCCTTAAAAGTTTTTAAATCCTGATGAAGTGTCCCTTTTGTTATTCCCACAGCTTGGAATTGAGGAAGATCTTTTCCCGCTCGGAGAGACCTGAAGTCCATACTTGATTGCTGCGTGTCAGAGTCTACCAGAAGAATGTGTAACCCCTCCTTAGCTGCTTCCACGGCCAAGTTGACGGCTATAGTGGTCTTACCTACACCGCCTTTTTGGTTTGCGATTGTAATAATCATCGCTTATGCTTTCTTATAGTTACTTCTGGTTAGTTATAATTACTTATACATACCATGCACAATCCCGATGTCAAGTGAAAAATCCCAGAAGATTATTATCGGAAAAATTGCGGAGGTATGTTTTTGAAAACCGCACAACCAAAACAGCGGTTATTGAAAAGGCTTTAATGACATTTTTGGATCGAGAGGGGGGATGATCAGAAGAAGTATAAGAAGAAACTGTCTGCTAATTTTCGGGTACTTTTTTTCTTGCTATGTACTGAAAATATTTATATTGACAAAACCTCTTTTTGGTTATATCTGTATAGCAGAAGGAGGTGTTATTATGCTTGCTATACGATTACAACCAGAGATTGAAGGCAGGTTAGATGCTCTTGCAAAACAAACGGGACGGACAAAGACCTATTATGCAAGAGAAGCTATATTAAAATACCTGGATGATTTAGAAGATCAGTATTTAGCTTTGGACCGTATTGAACATCCCGGAAAACATTGGACACTTGATGATCTGGAGCAAGAGTATGACCTGGAAAGTTGAATTTGACGATAGGGCCAGGAAAGAGTTGCGGAAGCTTGACCCTCCGGCACAACAGGAAATCTTAGGTTACTTGCGAAAGCGGATCGCAACTAAGTCAAACCCTAAAAGATTTGGGAAGGCGTTAGGAGCTGACAAACACGGGCTTTGGAGATACCGAGTCGGCACGTATCGGGTTATCTGTCAAATTCAAATTGACAAGGTTGTGGTTTTAGTTTTACGGGTTGGACATCGCAAGAGCATATACAACTGACACAAAAAAGGGTTGGACTATGAAAGTCGTTGACGGTGGTTATCGGGAAAACGTGTGGATGTACGATCCGGACATAGACGATGAAACATTAGAAATCTTCAACGAACTATTCACCAAGATCGCAGAGAATGGCAGACCACAGGCCGCCGATCTCATCTGGCATCCCAACAGGGGAAAACCAAGGCTAAAAATAATAACAGGAGGTATTAAATAAGTGACTACAAAAAAAAGCGCCCCGGCCACAGCAAATGACCAGGGCAAAAACAAAACTATCATCATGGGTCATGATAGCAAATCACCTGCAGCGAGTCAACAAAATATTGATCCCGATTTATTCGCGATCATCCAGAGAGCGCAATCACACGGCACACCTGTTGCCGAGACGGATTTGCGGACATGGGAGACGGAGCAGGTTAAACTACGGAGATCCTCCGATTACAATGAATTTGCCCATGAAGTGGCCCAGGCCGGGCAGATACCGGAGCAACAGGTTTTTTCCTTTTTACCCCACCAAATGGCGAAAACAAGTATCTTTTTTCCCATGTCCCGAAAAGATATGACCGAGGAAGCGCGGAAAATCACCAGAATCGAGCATCAGACGCCCTGGGGTATGATTGTTGTGGAAGGCGTGAAGCTGGCCATCTATGAAGAGGATATTTTTTTAGCGTTGCTTCAACTTGCCGGGAAAAATAGTAATCTGCAAAAAGTAGATTATGGGTATTTACTTAAAACAAACCTGCCGGAAATCGCTCACGTCCTATATGGTAACAAAAGCCACACAAAAAAGACATATGACCGCATTCTTGCCTCACTGAATCGCTTCAAGCTCGTTGGGTTTGAACTGGTAACGGGACAATGGCGAAAGAAAGGTAAAGAGAAGCTTCACGTTAAAACGAGGATGTCTTTTGGTGGTATTATATCAACTTGGAAACTCAGAGAGGACACTGGAGCGTGGGAGATTGATATATATTTTGCCCCTGCGTTTTTTGAATTTTTCCTTAAGTCAATGTTGACGAATATAAATTTGACTATTCGGCGACGGTTAAAAAAAGATGGTTCTAAAGCTCTCTTGAGATTTATTTCCACTCATAACCACCCTGGCAAGATGCACATTCTGACAGTGCTCAACGCTATTAACTATAATACCAATCAACCTATGTTTCGACTTCGAAGCCGGCTAAAAGGGTTTATTCAAGAGCTGAAGGAACAAAAAATACTCGGTTCAAAAACAAGGGTCTATAAGAATGATATGATGTTTTTTGATGTGCTCAGTAAGTCCCCGAAATCACTGCCAGAAAAATAGCAACCCGCTTAATGGGGATGGAAAACCCGCTTAATGGGGATGCGAACACCCCGCAAACCCACGCCGGCACTGGCTTTGCGGCCCCTCTATAGTTATAATAGTTATAATAGTTATAATAAGAAGAAAAAAAAGAAAAAGCCGATAGAAATTAGCTTTTCTTTTTTTTCTTCTTTTCTTTTTTCGATTCTGGAAAAAACCTATCGCGCTAAAGCGCTCGTCATTTCCCAGGAAAAGATTGGGAAATGACACTCTCCCCAGAGTAAAGATTATAAATGAGATCTCTTTTAAAAACCAAAGAATAACAGAGGTAATAGAGGAAATACTCAACCAATATGCTTATACATCATCCTGAACCGGTCCAGGATCGGGATACGCACATGCAGAGATGATTTTGCTAGTTTTGGCGGCTAGTTGAGAGCACTCTACTTTATCCAACAGGACATTTGTTTTACGAGCCCCCCGAAAAATAAACAGATATACTAAACCTCTCTCGGGCCGGGTCTCGCACACCAGGGCGTTGGGCTGATCTGGCTGGTCGGGGGAAGTGTGAGGTACATGGTATATTTTACCGGTGATCATACGATTGCCGGCAAACCCTCGTAGAATCTCAATTAAATCAAGCACATCAAGGATATTATCGGTAACAACTTTACGCCGGAACAGCAATAACCGGAACAGGGGCCGGATTTCTCGCTCTGTGTAACCACTTGAGGCTGGAGAGTCATATGTCTCGAGCCTTCGGGCAATCACAACCTCAAAGCCCCTTCCAATGTATATTGTTTCGTTGTTTAACTGTTGGATTTTATTTATCTTTTCCATCACAGTGCTCCTTCCATAGTTGCTGTATATAGCTCGGGTGTACACTTATGTGGTATCGTTTAAAGTATTCGGTGATTGCGGGGTATGAAAGGCCTTGCGCCCGCATTAATTGTATGTCGGGCAGATGCCTTAATATCAAATCGCGCTTCTTGGATTTTCTTTTCCGGACTAATCTTTCCTTTCGTTTTTCAGCGAAACGTTTAACTTTTTCTTCCTGCAGAGCCAAAACTTTCTGCAGGTCATGGTCCGGGTTTTTCATGGCCGTGCTGTATTCCAGATCATAGGCGCTTTTGATGCCGTCAAGAAAAGCCTCGTACCTGATTGCCGGGCGCGCTGCACCGGGCATTCGTTCGCGGAATCTGTAAAAGGTTTCGTTAGCCACCTCCAGAATTTCCAAAAGAACTGATTTTGGTTGTTGGGAGAACCACCCTAACAACCGTTTTTTTTGCTTCAAAGATATTTTTTTCATGATATTTTTTTTACCACAATAATTATTCCCGGTCAAGAATTTCTTTTGCAACCGAGAATTAAGATTGCAAAAGAAATATCACCTGAAATGTTACACTAATTACCCCGGTTACAATTCAAAATTGTGTGTAACCCGCGAGGGTTACACACAATGCAGCCTTCCTAAAACTGTAACGTGACCGTTACAGTTTTAGGAAGGCTGCAGGCTCTGTTTCTGCCACGCAGAAACAGAGCAAAAGGCAATAAAAAAACTATTTTTTTATTGACATTCGTTCAGTGGCGGAGTATTATGATCGTATATTAATGAATTGTTTGTCTTGTCGTGAGTTTTTCTTGGCTTTACCAAAGCCAACTTTGTGCTTCTGTAGCCGGAGTTCCCAGCCAGAAAAACAAAACGGATTGCACGTGGTTTCAGCGGTACTAGATGTATTTCTAGGCAGCAATCCCAGAAAGACGGCGAAATGCCGCTAAGCCATGAATTTGGCTTTTCTTTTTGCACATCAAAAACAGGTCTCGGAATTTTCCGGATAAAGCGTTCCTGTTTTGATTCAATCTTCAGCAATGGAGATATATAGTGCTCGCTTAGCACTGGTTAATCGCAATGATTACCAACCCTTATTAGGGATAAGCAGGTTTGGTTTAACATTTATGGTGGTTTTGAGAGGCAAGCATGAGAGGTTCGATTAACTATCAGGTCAACCAAATTTTCCTGAAGTCTGAAATTTTTACGCCGGGGGTCAGCAAACATGCTGAAAAAGCGGTTGCGCGTGAATCAGGAGCGCAAACCTGGGCGGACTTGGGGAAATTCCTGAACGTCTATTCATACAACACCGCAAAAACCTACAAAGATGTTTGGCACCAGTTTGGCCATTATTGTCGGCAGGAGTTAGGCGTACGTGATCTCGAAAAAAGTCTGACAGGAGAACACGTAAAAAGTTTTCTTGAGTCGCGGATCGCAGACGGGGTACGGTTTTCCACGTTTCAGAAAGAAGCGGCAGCACTGTCGAAATTTGAAAATGCCATAAACAAGTTTGCCGTGAATACCGGATCAGAGCGGACATATGATTTTCGCTCAGCGATGACGGATGTCCGGCAGGAAGCAGCACAGATCCTCGAAAGGTTCCAAGGAACCCGGGCCTACACAGATCCGGACCGACTGGCCCAAAATATATCCAATGACAACTACAGATTAGGCGCCCAAATACAGCATGGAGGCGGCACCCGGCTTTACGAGACTTCCAAAATTGACCTTGACCAGCTATCCGGACGTGGAACAGACCCTCACACCGGAAAAGCAGTTGGCTTCATCCGCCTCGATCCGGCCGATACAAAAGGCGGAAAGGGCCGAACGATTAGCATCAGCCCTGAAACGTATAGCCAGCTGGAGGCTCACATTGCCCAGCACGGAGAATTCCGTATCTCTGACAGTAATTCATACCGAGACGCTCTAAAACAGGCAGCAGGACAATCTAATCAGGAATACACAGGTGGTAGTCATGGCCTTCGCTGGAATTATGCCCAGGAACGGGTTTCTGAGCTTCAGAGGGCAGGTTTGACGTATGATCAGGCCATATCGCAGACCAGTTGGGATATGGGCCATGAAAGGGCGGATATTACCGAACATTACCTTAAATAACTACACGATTTCTCTAAAGGTTATCGTGTAATTCTGCTGAGTGAAATGCTGATAATGATGTCCAGAACAGGGTTTTTGGAGGTCCTGGCCGGTATTTTTACACGAAAATTGGTATTTTCGTGTATATAAAACAGCTAAACAAATATGACGAATAATCATTTTAAGCATTTTGCTATCTCGTCTGTTTGGTAGATTGGACAGTGTTTTTTATGTACTCAATGAAAAAGGCGAGGAAGATGAGCATGAACAGTGCTACGACTCCGGAAAGGAGGACGATTTTTTTGATACTTTTCGATCTTGTCGCGTTTGTTTCAGGATCACTGATCGTCTGTACAGTATTATTTACCAGCCTGCCGAGATATTCCACATTCAGTTCATTTGCCCTTTTTGACAGGGCAATAATTTTGCCCTCTATATCCTTTAGCCCTGTCTGTATATAGGTAATATTCTCCTTCTCCTTCTCCTTCTCCTTCTCATTCTCATTTAAAAGAGCAATCTCTTCTTCCAGGAATTCTTTGTCAACTTCTAGATTTTTTGCTTTTATCTCTGCCTGCAGGGCTGTTTTTAAAAGAAGTGCGGAGGAATCCTCCTTGACCAGGTCCTTGATAAAAGAAGTGTCAAGAACCAGGCTTGTCCCTCCCTTTTCACCGGCTGTGCTCTTTGGTGACTCATATCTTCCTGACTGCTTCGTGTCCCTCAACAGTTTCCTGGCAATCAGAGCCTCACTTTCCTTCTTTTTTCTTTCGACATCAATTGTCCTTATCCTTTGCCTGTATACATTAATGAGATTATCTTTATTTTTGGTAAGCTTCAGTGTTTTAATAGTTGCTTCTGTTTCGGAAATCTTAATATTATTAAGCAATTCAAGATCATTTTTCACATCCATGAATGAATCACCTGTTTTCTGAGATCTGAAAAACCCGGCCTTTGCTATCGTGGAATCCAAAAATTTGATGCAGTTATCTGTTCTGACTTTAAAGGTGTTGATCACATCAATATAGTCGGCATCTGCAAGAAAATTGACGGGAAATTCAATCACTACCAACGGTTCTTCTCCGTATTTTTTCTCAAAGTCTTTTCTGTATTCGTCCACTATTGACAGCAATATCTGGTTTCTTTCTCTTATCGAAAAAATATCGTCTTGTTCCAGAGTAAGGGCTAAACTGAACTGATTGGGAAAAACCGTATATGATCCTTTTTTCTCTTCAGGCAGTATCACGGCGTTTATATTTATTATTTCCCTTATATTTTCTAAAGGAAGTGCTTTGTTTCCCTTTTGAAGGAAGGCAACTGCTTTGGATAAAATCGCCGGGGTAATAATCTGATTTTTATCAAACAGAGTGCCATCAGGATTTTTGTGTTTCTCTATTCCTGGAAAATTCAAGGAAATCGTGCATTCGGTCACATGTTTTGCCGGGTATCTCACCATTGTTATTCCCATCGCCGCAACAGCACAGATCACTGTGCCGGCTATGATGAACCATTTCCATTTCCACAGAACACGTAGATAGTCGATAAGATTAATTTCGTCTTCGTAAGGCGGGTAATTCTCTGGATATGGTTGCTGACTGGGTTGTTTTTCGGTCATTTTGTCCCTTCGGTAAAAATATGAGATTAAGCATCAAATGTTACAATAGCCGATTTGATATCACATTTTCTGCATGTTATCATATAAATTTTTGCAGATTGAATTCAAAATAAACTCATGCAAAGACTCCCTGTTCCTCCAGGCTGTTTCCTTGGCCGCTTTGTGCAGATCGAGCGGAATCCGGAGGGGAAAAGTTTTGAAAGCCTTTTCTTTGGTTTCTGCTGTGGCGCCACTCAAAATTCTTTCTTCTTCCAGGGCTTTTTCTGCCTGGGTCATTGATTTCTTCGTCTTCATAACCATGCTGACACCTCTTTCCACAGTGCAGTTATCTCTTGGGCAGCTTTGCCGGCAGCTTTATATTCCGTTACGCCCATACCATCAGATACCGATTGCTTATAGTCAACGCGGGCATGGAGAACGGTGGACATTTGGGGTACTCCAAGTCCGCCCAAGGCTTTGGTAGCTTCCCTGCTGACGATGGTATTCGGGATTACCTGATTTAAGAGAAGATAGGACTGAAGGTCCTCGTTTACAATCTGAACTTCGCGTAATACATCAATGGTGGTTTCTGTGGCCCATATATCATACTGTGATGGAAGCACAGGTATTATGACAATGTTTCCAGCCATGATTGCGGACCTGAACACTCGGCTGTCCCGACCACCGGCATCCACTAAAATCAAATCAAAATCCTTAAAAGTTTTTAAATCCTGATGAAGTGTCCCTTTTGTTATTCCCACAGCTTGGAATTGAGGAAGATCTTTTCCCGCTCGGAGAGACCTGAAGTCCATACTTGATTGCTGCGTGTCAGAGTCTACCAGAAG
>JAUSPN010000073.1 GCA_030656555.1 Candidatus Desulfaltia sp.
ATTCCTTTCAGAGAATGGTTATAATATCGTAACGCTGGATCAGGCACGTGAGCATCTTGCCGGTCGTGACAAGTTGCCCCCCAAATCCGTAGCACTTACCATTGATGGTGGCTATCAAGATGCTTACACCAATGTGCTTCCCGTTTTAAAAAGCTATAACTTTCATGCCACATTTTTTATCATTCCGGAATGTATCGGTGGTGAAAGAAAGATTAAGGGTGAGCTAATCAAATGCTTAACCTGGGACGAAGTTAATAAAATAATTGAAAGCGGAATGAATGTGGGCCTGTTGGCTTATAATGGAAGAAGTATTAAGAGGAAATACGATGAATCTGCAGTTATGGAAAGCATCGTCAGCGCGATGAAAATTTTAAAAAGCAAAATCGATTCTGAGATCCAGTATTGTGCTTTTAAAGAAGGCGTTCCTGAAAAGCCATTATGGAATTTTTTGCGGAAGCAAAGATTTCAGGCAGTTTTCACGCAGTGTCCTACAAACAGGCGACCCGGTCTGTCCGGCATTGGCCGAATCCAGATTGATGACGATGACCACAATATCTTTCTCACCAAGATTTCTAAAATATATCTCTTTTTTAAAGATAAACGTTCCTGGAAATATCTTCGCAAGTATAAAATTGACAGGGTGGCTCATAAAATATCGGAAACCTTGAATTGGATCAAAGGGAACCAGTAACAGCTCACGGTTATTAGCTATGTGTGGAATCTGCGGAAAATTAAGAATAGATGGCAGACCGATAGAAGAGAATCTAATTCGTAAAATGGCTTCTGTCCTTTCTCATCGCGGGCCGGATGACGATGGGGTGTACCTGAGCTCAAAGCAAAAAGCTCAAAGCTCAAAGGTGGAAGTAGGCCTGGGACACCGGAGGCTCAGTATTATCGATTTGTCCGAGGCTGGTCGACAACCGATGTCCAATGAGGACAAGACTGTCTGGATGGTGTTTAATGGAGAAATTTACAATTTCCAGTCTTTGAGGGCGGAACTCGAAAAGAAAGGACACAGCTTCAGTTCGCAGACGGATTGCGAGGTTGTAATCCATCTTTATGAAGAGGAGGGGATTGAAGGGATAAAGAGGCTTGCCGGTATGTTTGCCTTTGCGATATGGGACGAGAAATCCCGAGTGCTTTTTCTCTGCAGAGACCGTCTGGGTATAAAACCTCTTGTTTATTACAGCGGCAGAAATTCTCTGGTTTTCGCTTCTGAAATAAAGGGGATACTCCAGGACCCGGATGTGCCAAGAGAAATGGACTGGGATGCCCTTGGTCTTTACCTGACCTCTAACTATATTCCGGCGCCTTATACCGTATTTAAAGGCGTAAAAAAACTCAGACCCGGGCATATTCTGATCTTCAGCAAAGGAGAAATAGAGGAGAAAGAGTACTGGAACATAGACAGGGATATCCGGATAGAAACAGACGGAAAAGAAGATTTTGCCTTCCTGAAGAATGCATTATTTGAAGTCTTGGAAGATGCTGTCAGGATGCGGATGATCGCAGATGTTCCTCTGGGCGCTTTTTTGAGCGGCGGGATTGATTCAAGTATTGTTGTTGGGCTTATGGCCAGAAATTCCAGCCTGCCGGTAAAAACCTATTCAATAGGCTATAAAGATATGCCCATGTTTGATGAAACCGCATATGCCCGGGAAGTAGCCGCCTTTCATAACACAGATCACCATGAATTCAAGCTTGGGGCAAAAGATATTCTTGATGCCATTCCTGAAGTATTGGAGTCATTTGACGAGCCGTTTGCTGATTCTTCGGCAATTCCGACGTTTATTGTATCAAGAGAGACGGGTTATGATGTCAAGGTTGCCCTTTCCGGTGATGGGGGTGATGAACTTTTTGCCGGTTACCGGATGTATATAGGAGAGGGGTGGAGTTCAAGATATCGAAAGATCCCTTCATTTATACGTAAAGGGTTTATAGAGCCTGCTTTTTTATCTCTTCCTGAATCGCGAGATCAAAAACTGCCTGAGCATATCAGAAGGTTAAAGAAATTTTTAAGAGGGGCGGGAAAAGAAAGCCTCGAAGGACGATTCTGTGCCTGGAATGAGATATTTTCCAGGGATTTAAGAAAAAGCATTTTTGCCGGGGCTGCAGAAGTAGATCACGACCTTGGAAAGAAAATATTGTCAGAAAGATTAAACGAGATAGATGCCGATGATATTAACCGGATGCTCTATGCGGATGTAAAGGAATCTCTTCCAGGGGACATGCTGAAAAAGGTAGATGCAATGAGCATGCTCAATTCCCTGGAAGTCAGGGTCCCTTTTCTTGACCACCGGGTATGTGAGCTGGCCTTTTCCATCAGCGGCCGCTGGAAGATTAAAAATGGAAAGGGAAAGTATATCCTGCTGGAAACCTTTAAGGATATTTTGCCTAAATCTTTGCATGATCGACCTAAATGGGGATTTGAAATGCCGATCAGCAGGTGGTTAAAATCTGATTTGAAATATTTAATCGATGAATATTTATCGAAGGAATTAATTGTTAAGCAGGGGTTTTTTTATTACGATGTTATTGAAAATTTGATCAATAATCTTATTTCAAACCGTTCTGATACATCCTGGCAGATCTGGAATTTGATAGTCTTTCAGGTCTGGTACTCCAATTATATGGAAGGTTAGTGGTGTTGAAAAGGATAAAAGTCATCCATATCATTACACGCCTTGATAAGGGCGGATCTGCTGAGAATACCCTTTTGACCGTTATGGGTCTTGATAAAGAAAGGTATGACGTGGTTTTAGTCAAGGGGCTTTCTGTTGAGTCAAATATGGCGGAAGATGAAGTCAGGACCGTAGAGAAGGATTTGGCTGAAGCAGAAAGAGAAGGCGTAAGAATCATTACGATTCCAGACCTTGTAAGAAGGATTCACCCCTTTTATGATTTGAAGGCATTTTTTGCCCTAATTAAAATACTATGCCATGAACGTCCGGATATTGTTCATACACACACCTCAAAGGCAGGTATTCTGGGAAGGTGGGCGGCGTTTTTGGCCGGGATTCCAGTAATTATACACACGCCGCACGGCCATGTTTTCTGGGGATACTCCGGCAGGCGCAAGACCTCGTTCTATATTATGCTTGAAAAAATAACGGCCCGCATTACAGATAAGATTGTCGCACTTACACAGCAGGAAAAAAGAGACCATCTTCACTTTTGCATTGCCACTGAGGATAAGTTTTCGGTTGTGCATAGCGGAATTAATCTGGACAGGTTTTCCAGAATGTCTGTTGATTTCGCGGCAATGAAAAGAAGGCTTGGGATACCTGAAGGCAATATGGTTGTCGGGACAGTTGGGCGGCTTACGCCTGTGAAGGGGCACAAGTACCTGATTAAGGCGGCAGGGAAGATTGTAAAGACCAGGCCGGATACAACTTTTGTCTTTTTAGGCGATGGCGAACTTTCAGATGAACTCAAAAAAATGACATTCAGCTTGGGCATAGAGGAGAATATAAAGTTTCTCGGTTGGCGGCCTGATGTGGCTGAGGTTATGTCCACATTTGATATATTCGCGCTCCCATCGCTTAATGAAGGAATGGGGAGAGTACTCGTTGAAGCCATGGCTCTTGGAAAGCCGATCGTGGCAAGTGATATAGGCGGAATTCCTGATCTTGTCGTTGACGGTGAAAACGGGTATCTGGTCCCTGTTGGTGATGTAGAGACCTTGGCCGCAAGGATAAGAAGGCTTCTTGATGATCCCGGGAAAAGGGAAGAGATGGGCAATACAGGGCAAAGATATGCTCTTAAGTATAGTTCAGAGGAGATGATGAAAAAGATTGATCGGTTGTACCGGGAGTTGGCGGTTTCGTGTTGTCATTTCAAGGAGTGAAACGACGGGAAATCTTTACGATGTAATAGGCTAAGAAACAAGATTTCTCACATTCGTTCGAAACGACAGAGAGAGTGTTCGAAATTACAGAGAAGAGAATTAGCAATGACCGAAAGCGCAATTTTACAAAGGCCTCGTTTATTTAAAAGAGTGGCTTTGGGTATAATCTTCGTAATGGTCTTTTTTACCATTTGCGTGACAAAATCTTTTTGTGCCGAATATCAGCAAGTCTCCGGTCTGATTGACCTCCGCAGTACGTTCAGTGACGGGGCATATGATATAGAAACCCTTGTAAAAATGGCAAAGGACAGGGGATTTAAGGTTCTCGTTATAAATGATCACGACAGGGTGGCCATGGAATACGGTGTGCCCCCTTTCAGGAATATACTCAGAAAAAGGGTAGAGTTGCCTTCCATCAACAAGAATGGCGCAAAGGCCTATCTGGATTTAATCAGAGAAGTGCAGAAAAAGTACCCCGATATGGTCATCATTCCCGGTTCAGAGACTGCCGCTTTTTATTACTGGACCGGTTCGTATTTCGAAAAAAATCTTACCGCCCATAATCACGAGAGGCGTATTCTGACCATAGGGATGGAAACCCCCGAAGACTACGAAAATCTTCCCATCCTTCACAATGGTTTTTCTACTAAATATATTGGCATTGCGGTTCCCGGAATACTATTCTCTTTAATCAGCTTTGGTTTTGCTCTTTTGTTGGTAAAATGGAGGGGATTTTATAGAATCGCCGGCATAATTATTGCGCTTTTGAGCGTTGTATGCATTATAAACAGCAATCCCTTCAGGAGTTCACCTTTTGATCAGTATCACGGCGACCAGGGAATGGCTCCTTACCGGCTTCTGACAGATTATGTAAATTCGAGAGGCGGACTGACTTTCTGGAACTATCCTGAAACGAAATCCGGCATCAGAAAGTTGGGGCCAATTATGGTTGATACGCCCTCTCATCCGGAGGTACTGGAGGAGTCTGGGGGCTATACGGGATTTGCCGCTCTTTACGGAGACAATATAACCGTTACAGAACCGGGGAATATTTGGGATAGGGTTTTAACTGCATATTGCAATGGGACAAGAAGCAGACCGGTCTGGGGAATATCTACTGCGGATTTTCATGAGGAAGGCGGGGCAGGGGAAAAACTGGGGGATTTCCCTACTGTTTTTCTCCTTCGGGAAAAAAGCAGGAAAGGCGTGCTGGAAGCGCTGAGGAATGGAAAGATGTACGCCTGCCAGGGAAATTATCTGCGGGGTGTCAGGCTTGATGAGTTTTCTGTCTGTTCATCTGATGGTGGAATTAAAGGAATTTCAGGTGATGAAATCGTGCTAAAAGGCAACCCCAAGATTAATATTTCCCTTTTAGCGGCTGAGGCTTCGAAAAATAAAGTAAAAATTCGATTGATAAGGTCGGGAGAACTTATTAAGATCTTTGAAGGGACTTTACCCCTGCATATTGAGTATGAAGATAAATGTTTTTGGCCTGGTGAGAAGGTTTTTTACAGGATGGATATGCACGGATGTGGTACACTTGTTTCCAATCCTGTCTTTGTGAAGTTTGAGGGATAAAAAAGAGGAAAGCAAAGATGATTGTTTCAGCCCATCAACCGCAGTATCTGCCGTGGATTGGTTATTTCGATAAGATTGACAGGGCGGATATCTTTGTCCTGCTGGATAATGTCCAATTTAAGAAGAATGAATGGCAGAACAGGAACAGGATTAAGACCGCAAATGGCTGGCAATGGCTGACCGTTCCTGTTATGTACAAATATCCTCAATTGATAAACGAGGTTGAGATTAACAACAAAGATAAATGGCGGCACCGGCAGAGGCAGGCAATTATCTCGAATTACAAAAAGGCCTTATACTGGTCTTTGCTTGAAGAATTTTTTGAGGAGATATTTTCCTCTGAGTGGCAATATATTTCTCAATTGAATATTCACGTGGTGAAGAGGCTTGCCGGATTGCTGGGCATTACGACGCCCATCCATGTTGCCTCTGAGCTTGGCGAGTTTCCTGAAGACCCGGACGACAGATTGATTGCATTGACGAAGCATTTTGATGCAGATATATATCTCTCTGGAGGCGGTGGAAAGGGATATATGGATATGGAGAAATACACCCAAAGTGGCGTAAAGGTCATATTTCAGGAATATAAGCATCCTGTTTACAATCAGCTCTTTGGGGATTTTAAGCCATTTATGTCGGTTGTTGATTTGATTTACAACCATGGAGAAAAGAGTCTTGAGATATTAAAGGGGGAATCATGAAAATACTTGCCGTGGGAGCGCACCCTGATGATATTGAAATCGGTTGTGCGGGCAGTCTATTGAAATATGCTGCTTCAGGACATGATGTGTATCTTTTTGTTATGACGCCCGGTGAAAAGGGTGGTGAGGCTGAAACAAGAAAAGAGGAGCAGGCCAGGTCAGCGGAAATCATGCAAGTTAGAGACCTGTTTCGGGGTAAATATAAAGACACTCAGCTTGAAACACACCTTAATGATATAATTTCAGATATCGAAGCCATTATAAAAAAAATAAGACCGGATTTTGTTTTTGTAAATTATGGCGATGATACACATCAGGATCACAGGGCGTTATCCAGAGCTACTGTTTCCGCCACAAGATATGTAAAAAATGTAATTTTCTATGAAACACCTACTACAAATAATTTTTCTCCTGCTTTATTTATTGATCTTAAGGATACAATGGATAAAAAAATAACCGCCCTTTTAGCCCATAAATCCCAGGTGGAAAGAACAAATATTGAAGGATTGTCAATAGTGGATATTGCCAGGTCTATGGCTGTATTTAGAGGCATTCAGGGAAGGGTTCATCTGGCGGAGGGGTTTGTGCCGCTCAGATTGTTTGTGAATATATGATTTTTCATTCCAGACCAACCTTAGATCAGAATGATTTTGATAGTGTCCTTGATGTTCTTAAATCAGGCCATCTTGCCCAAGGCGAACAGGTGGCAGGATTTGAGGAGGCCCTTTCCTCTTTCGCCGGCGTCAGGAACGGTGTTGCCGTCAGTTCCGGCACGGCTGCCCTCCATCTTTCCCTTCTTGCTCTTGGAGTAGGGAATGGTGATGAGGTTATTATCCCAAGCTATGTTTGCTGTGCCCTTCTTAATGCAGTTAAATATGTAAATGCCGTTCCGGTTATTGCCGATATTGATCGGTTTACGTTCAATATAGACACAAGTGATATAAAAAAAAGGATAACCGGCAAAACAAAGGCAATCATCGTTCCACACATGTTCGGTCTTCCGGCAGATATAGACGAAATATTATCCCTTGGCATTCCTGTTGTTGAGGACTGCGCGCAATCCATCGGGTCAAAATATCGGGGCCGTTATACCGGCAGCTTTGGCGTTTGTTCCATATTTTCTTTTTATGCAACGAAAATGCTTGCTACCGGCGAGGGCGGGATGATTTTGTCGGATGATGACAGGCTTGCCGGAATTTTAAGGGATTTAAGAGATTATGATGAAAAGGACGGCTATTCTGTAAGGTATAATTACAAGATGACCGATATCCAGGCTGCACTGGGGATCAGCCAGTTAAAGAAACTTCCCTCATTTATTGAGAGAAGAAAAGAGATTGCAGGCCTTTATAACAGGGCTTTAAATGAGATATCCTTTCCGGTTCCTGCGACTTTTGAAGGCAGAGAGCATATATATTACAGGTATGTTTTGCTCCTCGACGATTCTTCCGTGTTTATAGAAAACATGCTGAAGATGGGGATTGAGTGCAGAAGGCCGGTGTTCAAACCGCTGCACGAATATTTCGGATTGTCAGGGTACCCTGTTACACGGGAAGTAATGCACCGTGCGGTATCCATCCCTGTTTATCCTTTATTGGGAGATGAAGAGACGCATAAAATTTCCGCAGGCATAGTGGATAGGCTGAAGGGGCTTAGGCTGTAGGCGAAAAGAAAAGTCAGGTGTCAGAGCGAATAGAAGCTCAAAGCTGAAAGCTCAAAGTGAAAAGTGAGCTCAAGGCGAAAAGGAAAGACGATGTTTAATTCAAAATTTACGAGGATATCATTCAGGCGTATTGTCTGGTGTGTTTCCTGTGTTGTTTTTGCTGTGCTTGTTCTCCCATCGTCCCGCTTATATTTTACCGATTTCGGCATAAGATGGCTTTATATCCTGCTGTTTTCCTTTTCTCTTTCAGCTTTACTGACTCCAATAATGCGGCTTGTTGCCCTGAAATTAAAGATTCTTGATGCGCCTGGAGGAAGGAAGATCCATGAAAAAAGCACGCCTCTTCTGGGAGGCGTTGCAATCGTCATTGCTTTTAATATATCTCTTCTGGCGAATATGGTTATTGACAGGCAAATGATCATATTACTTTCAGGAGGCATTATTGTTGCTGTGATTAGTCTGATAGATGATTGGAAAGAGGTTTCGGCAAGAATAAAATTGTTTATCCAGATTTGTGTTGTTCTCGCCATGATTTATTTTGGTATTGTGCTGAATTTGTTTCCACGGACCATATGGGGATACTGGTTAAATGTTTTATTTACGATTCTCTGGATTGTCGGTATAACAAACTCCATGAATTTCATTGACGGTATGGACGGGCTGGCAGCGGGAATAGGCGCTATCATAGCCATTTTAATGGGGATAGTGGCATTTCAGACAGATCAGCCTTTAATGGGGTGGCTTGCCATAGCCATGATGGGAAGCTGTCTTGGTTTTCTCCCCTTTAATTTTGGTTTAAAAAGACCTGCTTCCATATACCTCGGTGACACAGGGAGTACTTTTATCGGTTTTATGCTGGCTGCTCTTGCCATTAAGGGAAACTGGGCGGACAACAGCCGGATTGTATCTTTTTCAGCGCCTGTATTGATATTCTGGATTCTTATATATGATATGGCTTACATTACCGTAGAAAGGATAGTGACAGGCAAGGTGAAAAGCCTGAAGAAATGGATAGATTATGTGGGCACCGACCATATCCATCACCGTTTATATAGCCTTCTCGGCGATAAAAGAAAGACGGTTTTATTTATATATTTTTTATGCGCAACACTCGGTATCAGCGCCATAACCCTTCGCTATGCAAGGCCAATAGATGGCGTACTCCTCGTGGTTCAAGCCTTTTTAATTACAATAATAGTATCTATT
Organism: Candidatus Desulfaltia sp.; assembly: GCA_030656555.1. Taxonomy (GTDB): domain Bacteria; phylum Desulfobacterota; class Desulfobacteria; order Desulfobacterales; family ETH-SRB1; genus Desulfaltia. The sequence continues at coordinate 8,993 of JAUSPN010000073.1, forward strand.
ATAGAATATTCGGGTCGTAACCGCTGATTTTATTTTGATATTATTGACATTGTTTCATATCGAAGTTATTTTGCAAATTCGACTTTTTTATAGAGGAAAAATATATTATGATCAAACTTGATTTCAACAAACTGGGCGGTCTTTTGCCGGCCATAGTTCAGGATTATCAAAGTAACGAAGTTCTGATGCTCGCCTTTATGAATAAAGAAGCGTGGAATGCCACACTTTCCACCGGCAAAGCCACTTATTATAGCCGCACTCGCAAGGAATTATGGGTAAAAGGCAAAACATCAGGAAATATGCAGATTGTAAAGGAAATCAGAATCGATTGCGATAATGACACTGTACTTTTGAAGGTTGAGCAGATCGGCGGAGCTGCATGTCACACGGGATATAAGAGCTGTTTCTTTAAAAAGATCGAACACGGGTCGATCAAGATTATTGGGGAACCTTTGTTTGACCCTGAGGAGGTATATAAAAAATGAAAACAAAATTAAAATTAGGCATTCCCAAAGGAAGTCTGCAAAATGCTACAATTGCGCTGTTCAAGCGCTCAGGGTGGACGATTAATGTCAACGGTAGAAGTTACTTCCCTGAAATCAACGATGATAAAATAGAGTGTGCCATATGCAGGGCTCAGGAAATGTCACGTTATGTTGAGAGCGGAACTCTTGATGCAGGGCTTACCGGCAAGGACTGGATAGCTGAAAATAGTTCCGATGTTCATGTTATAAGCGACCTTGTTTATTCCAAGGTTAGCGCGCGGCCTGCGCGATGGGTTCTTGCGGTTCCTTATGATTCTCCGATCAAGAAAATCGAGGATCTTCAAGGAAAGAAGATAGCGACCGAGCTGGTGGAATTTACAAGAAGATATTTTGCCGAGCGTGGGATCGATGTAATCGTTGAATTTTCGTGGGGGGCAACCGAGGGAAAGGTTGTTTCCGGGCTTGCGGATGCCATTGTAGAGGTTACGGAAACCGAAGCCACCATAAAGGCGCATGGTCTTCAAATTATCCATGAATTAATGCAGACCAATACTCAGTTGATAGCAAATCATAATGCATGGAAGAACCCCGAAAAGAGAGAAAAGCTCGAACAGATTGCTCTTTTGCTGAAAGGAGCTCTTTTAGGTGGAAAATTAGTCGGTCTTAAAATGAATGTTCCTGAAACGCTTCTCGAAGATGTTGTATCATTGCTGCCGAGCCTTAATGCTCCAACGGTTTCTCCTCTTTACCGGTCAAAATGGTTTTCGGTTGAGACCGTGGTTAGCTCAGATAAAGTAAGGGAGCTTATCCCAAAACTGTTAAAAAGCGGCGCTGAAGGTATAATAGAATATCCACTAAACAAAGTTGTATGAATAGAAACGGTTCAGGGGTTCAGGGGTTCAGGGGTTCAAGGTTGATACATTTGTAAAAAATGAAAAAAAAGAATCACGAAATGAAGAAAGCACAAAATGAAAATCTTTTCGTGTCTTCGTGTTTTCGTGATAAAAAAGTTATTATTAAGGAAAAAGAATGATTTCAAAACGGACAAAAGAGATGACCTCCTTTATTGTTATGGATGTCCTCGAAAAAGCCGGCGAGATGGAGCGAAACGGGATTCATATAATTCACCTGGAGGTTGGAGAGCCTGATTTTGATACACCCGAGTGCATCAAAAGAGCCGCCTGCAAAGCTCTTGATGACGGGCATACTCATTATACGCACAGTCTTGGTCTTATTGAGCTCAGAGAAGCAATTTGTGAGCACTATTTCAACGAATACAATGTGTCCATAGCCCCGGACCAGGTACTGGTATCTTCCGGGACATCTCCAGCCATGTTTATTATGTTTTCAGTTCTTTTAGAACCCGGCGATCAGGTCATTATTTCAGATCCGCATTATGCATGTTATCCTAATTTTATCAGATTTGTGCAGGGTGAGCCTGTAATGATACCTGTATACGAAGAAGATGGTTTTCAGCTCAGACCGGAAGCCATAAAAGAAAAAATCACAGAAAGGACGCGGGCGATATTTATAAATTCTCCATCAAATCCGACCGGCAATCTTCTGTCTGAAAGCCGCATGAAGGATATCGCTTCTCTTGTAACACCTGGATCATCCTATATTATTTCGGATGAAATATATCATGGCCTGGTTTACGAGGGAAAGGAGCATTCTATTTTGGAATTCACGGATAACGCCTTTGTGTTAAACGGTTTTTCAAAGCTCTATGCCATGACAGGTCTCAGGCTTGGATATCTGATTGCGCCGAAGCTTTTCATGCGGCCCATTCAAAAGGTGCAGCAGAACTTTTTTATTTCCGCCAATTCAATGATTCAGAGAGCGGGAATTGCGGCGCTTAAAGAGGCCGGAGATGATATAGCGCATATGAAACAGACCTATAATAAGAGAAGAAAATATATAATCAGTCGCTTGAGAGAGATGGGTTTTCATATAACCGTGGAACCAACCGGAGCCTTTTATGTTTTTGCCAATGCAAAACACATTTCCGGCGATTCATATAAACTTGCCTTTGATATACTGGAAAAGGCGCACGTGGGCGTAACTCCAGGGATTGATTTCGGCGAAAACGGTGAAGGATATCTCAGATTTTCATATGCAAATTCCATGGAAAACATTGCCGAAGGAATGAACAGGCTGGAGAAATATCTAAGTTCAGACCTCGTAACTTACTCTTAGAATGAGTCAATTTTTTTGACACTATCTATATTTATTAACGCCAAATTGAGGGATTAAGGAATTGAGGGATTGAGGGATTAAAGGATAAAATCAATAAATTAAAATAGATAGAATTTATTCAATTCCTAAATTCCTAAATTCGCAATCACCTGTAAAAAGAACTTTTTAAAGGCGCATCTTATTTAATATGAAAATAAAGTCTTCTGAATTTGTTAAAAGCGCTGTCAAACCATCCCAGTATCCTCCAGCTGATTTTCCTGAAATAGCTTTTTCAGGACGTTCCAATGTGGGTAAATCTTCTGTTATTAATACACTCTTAAACCGGAAACGTCTGGTAAAAACCAGTTCTACACCCGGGCGCACCCAGCTTATCAACTTTTTTTTAGTAAACAGCGCCTTTTGTTTTGTTGACCTCCCAGGATACGGGTATGCCAAGGTCCCGGCATCCGTGCAAAAAAATTGGGGACCTATGATTGAAACATATCTTTTGACCAGGGAGACATTAAAAGGGGTTGTTCTGATCATGGATGTTCGGCGCACACCCGGCATGAAAGAATTGGAACTTATTGCATGGCTAAGCAGTATTGGTGTTCCGCTAATCCTGATACTTACAAAGGCGGACAAGCTTTCAAAGACAAAACAGATAAAGCAGCAGCTCGCTATAGCGGAAACACTTAATGTGGATAAAGATAATCTGATCCTTTTTTCTGCAAAAACAGGCCTTGGGAAAAACGATATTTGGAATGCAGTTGAGAAATTGGTAGGGATTGAGGAATTGAAAGATTGAAAAAAAATGAACATCGAACGGATTAAAAGACGAACATCGAACGTCCAACATCGAATGTTGAATGGGAAAAGATGAAGAGACAGATGCCGGAGATCAGATGCCAGATGTCAGAGGTCGTAAAAACAGCAACCATGAACCCCTGAACCTTTGGTTTTCATTGTGTGTTTGTTTTTTCGTTCGGTTTTAGAATAATTTGAGGAGCGGAGCGACATCATTATTCGACGTTCGACGTTCGATGTTCTTCAATCAATTCCCAAATTATGAATTGCAAGAGAATTATATTATAACCTTGGTGCCTTAGTGCCTTTGTGGCCGAACTATTACAAAATCAATAATGAAAAATATAAACAATAGCTCTGCTGACTTTAAATCCGGATTCGTAGTAATTGTAGGCGCGCCTAATGCAGGAAAATCCACCCTTTTAAACCAAATGCTCGGCGAAAAGGTTTCCATAACATCCCCAAAGCCCCAGACTACACGTAACCGCATAATTGGAGTGGTTCATAGACCTTTTTCTCAGATTGTTTTTATCGATACACCAGGTATGCACAGGGCAAAAGGAAAGCTGAACGTCAGAATTGTGGATGTAGCTCTTTCATCATTGGGCGATGTTGATATCGTACTTGTATTAGTGGATGTGTCGAATCAGGATCCAATTTCAGAAGACTTTATTATTAAGCAGCTTAAAAAAAAGCAAAGAAGAGTTATTCTTGTGCTTAACAAGATAGACCTTGTTGATAAATCCATGCTTCTTGCTGCCATAGACAAATGGTCAAAAGCACATCCTTTTGAGGCTATAGTACCTGTTTCAGCAAAACGCGGAGATCAGGTTGAAGCGCTTCTTGACTCTATGGAAAGCCTTTTGCCGCAGGGCCCGCCTTTTTTCCCGGAAGATACTTTAACAGATATGCCGCAGCGGTTTATTGCCGCAGAAATGATTCGTGAAAAAGTTTTCCGTCTTACAGGTCAGGAAATACCTTATTCTACAGCTGTAACAATAGATTCTTTTTCAACAAAAAAAGGGGGAGCGCTTGTAATGATTAATGCTACTATTCATGTGGAGCGGGCATCCCAAAAAGGAATTATAATTGGAAGAGGCGGCAGTAAGCTGAAAGAGATCGGCGAACAGGCGCGCAAAGATATAGAGAAAATGGTTGGCTCCAAAGTGTTTCTTAAGCTTTTTGTGCGTGTGCAAAAAGACTGGAGCAACGACACTATAGCGCTTAGGAATTTTGGTTACTAATGATTCTGTCATTTCATCCATGGTTTGAAGCAGATAAAAATATTATCTGTGCCGGCCGAAATCCGGATAGCGGTGATCTTGCCGCCATAAAAGCCGCTGATGCAGTAATCCTGAACCAGGGATGCTATAAATCCCTGTATGAGATGGCCCGCGACAATTGCGCAAATGTCTTCCCCAATTATGATGCAAGGTTTAAATATCCAGACAAAATCGGCCAGACAAAGCTGTTTCAGAATAAAGGGGTTCCACTTCCCAAAACACTGACATTTCGCAATACAGATTCTTTTATCAATAATTATGGCGGATATTCAGAGCGATTATCTCTTGATTTTCCTTTTGTATTCAAGTTTGACTGGGGTGGAGAAGGGGAAAATGTTTATTTGATAAAGTCGGTTGAAGATCTTCAGGATGTTTTGCAAAAAGCCGCTATCTATGAAAACACAGGTCAGGCTGGTTTTTTAATACAGGAGTATATCCCCTGTCAAAACAGGTCGTTAAGGGTCGTTGTCATAAACCGGAAGATAATTACCTACTGGCGCGTTTTGAAAAACAGAGAAGGGTTTTGCTCCAATCTGTCACAAGGAGCTGTTATAGATTTCGATTCGGATCCGGACTTGCAGGAAATGGCTGCTTTTTCGGTAAAAAGTTTTTGCAGAGAGACAAAAATCAACCTTGCTGGAATTGATATTTTATTTTCATCAGATGCTCAGATAAAACAGCCGCTTTTTCTTGAGATAAATTACTTTTTCGGCAGGCAGGGCCTTGGCGGATCCGACAAATATTATAAGTTGCTGGTTGCGGAAATAAGAGGATGGATAGAGAGCCTGTGAAACCGTTTGCATACGATTTAGACGAGGCGGACATAAAAAGGGAACGCCGCAAAGCAAGAGAGCTTAGGATGTCTCAATGGTGGAAACGCCGCTGCGCAAAAGGAGTATGTTATTATTGCAGCCATACTGTTTCGCCAAAAGAGCTTACCATGGACCATATTATTCCGATAGCACGTGGTGGCAGGAGCACAAAAAGCAACGTGGTTCCATCGTGCAAGGACTGCAACAACAAAAAACAACAACTTCTTCCCATGGAGCGGGAGCAGATTCATCCTCTTGGATGATATTTTTCATGCATTTCTTTAAGGCGTTTTGTGGTTACATGTGTGTAAATCTGGGTTGTGGAGATATCGACATGACCAAGCATTATCTGGACAGCCCTTAAATCAGCGCCCCCCTCGAGAAGATGGGTGGCAAAGGAGTGCCTCAGGCTGTGTGGCGTGAGCCTTTTTTTTATGCCTGCTATCTGACCATATTTTTTTAACTGCTTCCAGAACCCCTGCCTGGTCATTGGTTCTCCTGCTCTTGCAATAAACAGATATTTGCTGACCATATTTTTTAAAAGCAGAGGCCTGGAACTTTTTATATAATAATCTATTTTTTCTTTTGCATAAAGTCCTATTGGAACAATCCGTTCCTTTGATCCCTTTCCAAAGACCCTGACAAAGCCTGCCTCCATGTTTATATTTTGAAGTTTTACATTCACAAGTTCAGAGACCCTCAGCCCTGCGGCATAAAGAAGTTCTATCATTGCGGCATCTCTGATCCCTTTCGGCTTTTTTGTGTCACAAATGTTTAGAAGCTTTTTTACCTCTTCAACAGACAGAACATCGGGTAGTTTCAGCCCGCTTTTTGGGAGATCAATAAGCTTTGAAGGATTATGCTTAACTATTTTTTCCTGCATCAGGAATCTGTAAAATCCCCTTAGCGTTACGAGATGCCTTGTTCTGGATTTTGCCCCTAATCCTGAATCTCTTAAGGCAGACAGGTGCTTTAATATAACGGCAGTGTCTACATCGGAAATATTCTTGATTCTATTTTTCTTGAGAAATTCGAGATATAAGGCAAGATCGCTGCTGTATGATTCAATGGTGTTGTCTGAAAGGCCCTTTTCGACAACAAGATAGTTTATATATTGATCTACAAGATTATCTAACATAATAGGTAACCGTTTACGGTTGTCGATTCACGGTTCACGGTTCAAAGGCGCAATCGAGACTGTTTAGAACCTCTGCTCCATTTTCCCTTACAACCACCATGTTTTCGAGCCTGACACCTCCCCATCCGGATATATATATTCCAGGTTCGATTGTAAAAACCATGTTTTTATCAAGTATTGTATCTTTAATAGGATTGAGCCCTGGATATTCATGGATGGCCAGCCCTGTTCCATGGCCCAGGCTGTGGTTGAATTTATCTTTAAAACCCATTTTTTCAATGTAGTTTCGAGCGATTTTGTCAACAGCCTTTGAACTAATGCCCGGTCTTATGGCATCAATAGCCATGCGCTGTGCATTTAGCACTGTTTCATAAACCTTTGTGAAGGTTTCATCCGGATTGCCTATTACGACTGTTCTTGAGATGTCGGAACAGTAACCGTTTATTCTTGCGCCCCAGTCAAAGAGGATCGGCTCTCCCTTTTTTATCCTGTGATTTCCAGGCATTGCATGGGGCATGGCGCTGTTTGGACCTGATGCAACAATTACCGGAAAGGAGATTGAGTCGGCCCCTGTTTCCCGCATCCCTTTTTCTATTTCCCATGCAGCCTCCTTTTCCGTCATGCCCGGCATAATATTGTTTGCAATAAAATTTCTAAAAGCCGATTCTGCAACAAAAAGAGCTTTTTTGATGTCTTTGATTTCATCATCTTCTTTTTTTATACGAAGGTTTTCTACAATATCTTCCGCTTCTACGAGTTTAACTCCTGAACCGTCGGACAAAAGCTGCCCGGTGATTTTATTATACTGCATGTGGGACAGGCGTTTTGATTCAAAACCGAGTTTTTTTGTTTTAAGGCTTTTAAGAATGTTTGGCAGCTCATTTACAAGCCCGTTTTTATAACAAACTATCTCATAATCAGGGGCTTCCTGTCCGGCCTGCAGTTCGTATCGTGAATCAGTGGCAAAGATAAGTCTTGAGCCAGCTATAAATAGAGCGCCTGCTGATTCGTCAAACGCCGAGTCTTCACCTGCAAAGCCGCTTAAATAACGACGGTTTTCCTCTACAAGAATCATAAACGTGTCAAACTTTTTTTCTGAAAGTGATTTTCTGAGTCGCAAAATCCTGTTTTCGATTGTTTTTATCAAGATACCCTCCCGAATTTTCTGACAATTATTACTGGTATTTAAAGCAGACTTTACAATTGGAATCAAGTGATGTTATTATTCCAGCCCATAATGCATAACCATATTATCATTGCAGCCGCTGTTTATAATGAATTGTCAGTTCTGATTGACAGGGTTGAAAAGCCTGTTGTTTCAAAGGTTGGAGGCCGGAAAATTGTTTCCGGGTATATAGAAGGTAAGCCGGTTAAACTTCTTGTCACAGGACCTGGTCTTGTAAATGCTGTGCAGGCTTTAACCGCGGCCATAGAAGATTCAAGGCCGTCGTTAATTATTCAGACCGGATGCGCTGGAGCCTTTAAGGAGTCAGGCCTTAAAATCGGCGATATTGGCATTGCGACCGAGGAGATAGATGTAAATCTGGGCATTGAACCGGAAAATGTGGATGGGCCGTTAAACGAACTTCCTTTTTCTTTGCTTAACAGTCATGGCCTTGACATTAAAAACCGTTACCGCCTTGATCATGAATTGGCAAATCTTGCTTTTAAAGTGATTAAAAAAGAGTATGCGGATAAAAATATCGGATTGATTAAAGGGGTGTTTATAACTGTTTCAACCATAACCGCAACAGACATGAGAGCGGAAAAGCTTTATAAACACTTCAAGTCCTGCATGGAAGGCATGGAAGGATCAGGAGCAGCGCATCTTGCGATACATTATAACTTGCCTTTTCTGGAGATCCGTTCCGTAAGCAACATGGTCGGAAAAAGAGATCCTGGCGCATGGGACCTTGTTCTTGCCTTTGAGAGGGGAGCTATGGCTGTTTTTGCTTTTGTGCGTGATCTTGATCAGAATATATTGAGGTGATGCCTTGTGAAACAAAGCTTAACACTTGCTTATTCAACCTGCCCAAACGACACCTTTATATTTTATGCACTTGCTCACAACCTGATTGACACCGCCGGGCTTGCATTTAAGATAGAACTCGCAGATGTTGAAACACTTAACCAGCAGGCAAGGGCAGGGGTTTTTGATATATCAAAACTATCCTTTGCCGCTATAGGCCACCTGCTTGATACATATGGAGTTCTTAGCAGCGGATCTGCGCTTGGCAGGGGCTGCGGGCCGCTTGTCGTGGCAAGACCGGGTTTTAATATAAATCAGATCGATTCAAAAAAGATAGCAGTGCCCGGCATGTGGACAACCGCATGTATGTTGCTTGGTCTTTATCTTTCTAAAAAGCCGGATGCTGTTCCCATGAGGTTTGATTTGATCATGCCTGCAGTTGAAAGGGGAGATTTGGATTTTGGCGTGATAATTCATGAGGGCAGGTTTACCTATAAAAATTATGGTTTAATCTCTCTTCTCGATCTTGGAAAGTGGTGGGAGGAAAAGACAGCTCTTCCCATTCCCCTGGGGGGGATTGCAATACGCAGAGACATAGCGCATGAAACTGTAAGAAGGGTGGAAGGTGCCATACGGGAAAGCACGCTATTCGCCCTTAAGCATCGAACCGAGACGGACGGCTATATTAAAAGATATGCCGGGGAGATGTCATCTGCCGTGATTCGCAGGCATATAGATCTTTATGTTAATGATTTTACCATAGAGATCGGAGAACAAGGAAAAGAGGCTATTGAGGCCTTATTTGAAATGGCAAGAAGCAGAGGAATACTTCCTGAAAGCGAATTGTCTGTTTTTGCATGTTAAAGGGTTTATTGGCTCTTTTAAGCAACCCATTGTTACATCGTTTTATATAAAGCAAAAAAGGAGAACAGGTATGGAAAAGCAGGAATGGAATTCAGGCAGACTGCTTCAATTGTCAGGTCAGTATTGGGCAACCTGCACGCTTCATGCCGCAGTTAAGCTAGATGTATTTACTGTAATAGGTGAAAAACAGCTTTCAGGTAAAGATATCGCACAAAAACTGAATCTGAACAAAGAAGGAGCAGGCAGGCTTTTTAATGCTCTTACAGCCATGAACCTGCTGGAGAAAAAAGATAATAAGTTTTCCAACACCATTGCAGGCAAAACTTTTCTCTCAAAAGACTCTCCAAAGTATATCGGCTATATCATCACCCACCATCACCACCTTGTAGACTCATGGTCCAAGATGGATCAGGCTGTTAGTACCGGAGAGCCTGTCAGAGCAAGAGTGTCTCACGCAAGTCCGGAATGGCGGGAAAGTTTCCTTATGGGCATGTTTAATCTGGCAATGAACCTTGCTCCTGTCCTGGTTAATGAAATAAATCTTTCCGGGCGGCGTCATTTGCTTGACCTGGGCGGTGGGCCCGGAACCTATGCCATCCATTTTTGTATGAAAAATCCAGGGCTTAAAGCTACGGTCTATGATCTTCCCACTACAAGGCCTTTTGCGGAAAAAACCATTGAAAAATTCGGTTTAATTGACCGGATAGATTTTATGGACGGCAACTATGTGGAAGAGGGCATTGAAGGGGTATATGATGTGGCCTGGCTTTCTCACATTCTCCATGGAGAAGGGCAAAAAGACTGTCGGCGGATCATCGAAAAAACTGTTTCAGCCTTGGAGCCCGGAGGTATGATAATCGTGCACGATTTTATTTTAAACAATACAATGGACGGTCCCCTTTTTCCCGCGCTTTTTTCCCTTAACATGCTTTTAGGAACACCTGCCGGCCAGTCGTATTCTGAAAAACAGATAACCGATATGCTCGCCAGAGCGGGTGTAAAGGAAATTCAGCGCCTTTCTTTTCATGGGCCGAATGATTCCGGGATTATTAGCGGCGTGGTTTAATATGGTGCCCCCGGCAGGAATCGGACCTGCGGCGCATGGATTAGGAATACAGATTTCAGTATGTATTATTTCCTGTAGTTTCCGCCACTTACAACTTGCGGTTTTTGAACAGTGCTATTTAAGTGTAATTTTTCGAGTTTTGAAATAGCGTTTCTTATATGTTCAGGTGACAGATGCGAGTATATTTGTGTCGTTGTGATGTCAGAATGACCGAGCAATTCTTGTATTGTTCTGATGTCAGTTCCTTCCATTGCCAAATGGCTTGCAAAAGAGTGTCTGAGGTCGTGTAATCGCCCTGTCATTCCGAGTCGTTTCATTAACCTTACCCACCTGTTGGTGATCCGGTCTGGATGATTCCAGTTGTGCCATAGGCGGCCAACGGAGTGTTTTTTACACCTGCGCTGCATGATCTCAAATATCAGGCTATCCATTGGGATTGAGCGCCATTTGGTTTTTGATATTATCACGGTAATTAGTTGGTTGTCTAAGTCGATGTTTCTGGCCTGCAAGTAAAATAACTCAGACCTGCGCATCCCTGTGAACAAATAACACGTTATAAGGTCGTGGAAGTCAGGGTCTTCTTCAATAGCCTCAAATATTCGTGTAAGTTCGTCCTTTGTAAAGAAACGTGGCGGCCTTGTTTCAACTCTGATCGCTTTTGTCCGGCTGTACGGATTTGATTTGAGATATTCCCATTTTACCGCTTGGGAAAATGCTGCCCTGCAATGACGATATGTGATAGCCACGCCGGACTTCTTCAGGCCGGAATTGATTAAGTCGGCATGGAAGCTGTCAAGCTGTTTGGCTGTAATGGATTGAAGTGATACGTTGCCAATCCATGCTTTTAATTTCTCTAAGCTATACTTATCACGTTTGATAGTTGATGGCTTCTTGTGTGTTCCGCAGAACTTATTATACTCAACAATGAAATCGGCAAGGCTGATCCTGTTTTTTCTTTCAAGAGCGATGATGTTGCCGAGCATGGCTTCTTTTTTTAATCTCTCAAACAATCTCCGAGCGGTCTGCTTGTCTTTGGTTTTAAGCGACCGTCTGACGTTGCCGGTAAGTGCTACATACCAGACGCCGGATGCTTTTTGATACAGTCTCATGCCAAAATTGATTATCACAGCCCAGCTCTCCGTGCAATATCATTATATAATAATTCTTCGGCACTGCGTCCATTATATTCGTCAATACTCAGGCGATCTACTATCCAGCCGCCCTTTCCCCGCTTCTTTGCTCTAATGTCTCCAGAGAGTATGCAGTTCATGAGAGTGTTCTTGGATATTTTCGCGTAACGGCATGCCCGTGGTATTTTAAGCCAGCGACCGACTATTTCCTGTACTGATATAGCGGCAGCGACTTGATTGGCAATCAGGTTTGCAAGAGATTCTATGTCGTTATGTGTTAGTTTCATTCACTTGTTCCAAGCGATTTCATCTCTCTAAATAGTTGGCAAGTCGGTCATGTTCAACTTCTTACCTGCGATTATCGTGATAATTAAGGGCCATTCCCAAACAAGGAGGTCGTATTGATATATATGCTCGTTATAGCGTTACATGCCAGCAGGCAGTTCAGGAACAGCCCTGGTGGTTATTTCTTTTTTTGTTTTACCTTCGATTCTTCCAGTTCTTCTACTTCAGCGGTCGGCTTTTCATCGCTCTTATCGCCAAGCATCCTCTTAATAGATCGAGGTACTCGATACTCAAGACCGCAAGCCTGAGACATTTTTTCAATCACCGTATGCAGTCGAATCACGACATCTTTGTACTCAGCTAAAAGTGGCAATACCTCATCGGGTTCCATAGTCACCATCAAACGACTGCGTAGCGCACGGGTTGCTCTGTCAGCATGACGTGCCAAGTCAGCCAGACAATACGTGTCAGGTGTATTACATAAAACTACCCTGGCGTTTCTTTCCCCTGCCATTGTTTGCCAGCGGGATAATCCTTCAGTTGCAGTTGTTTTTGTCTGTTGTGTTTGTGTCATGATTTCACTTCTCCTTTGTTGTAGTTGTTTTTTTATTGCTTTTGTCTATTAGTAATGTTGTTTCGCTGTCTCTTTGTTTAAATAATATATCCTGCAATCCATTGTTCCATGAACTAACGATCTGCTTCCTTAACTGCATTACCCGCTGAGGCGTCCGTTGTATGCGAACGGCGGTATTATAACGCTCATCCAATAAAGTTGATTCAGCTATCAACATATTATCAGAAAGATCATTGTGACATTCGGCTTCACTGTAAATATTTTCTTCATTTGTTTCTATATGCGGCCTATATCCGTTAAGCCCTCTCAAATGGTTAGTTACACAAACAAAGACCCATGATGACAGGCTTGCCGAAGACGAGCAATCAGGTTTCGACTTAAATCGCGGAAATCCTTGCACTATCGCCATTCTCGCTTCCTGTAGGAGGTCATCGTGGTTAAATGCTGCATCTGAACTGTACCGACTCCAAAAAGATCTGATAATTGCCTGTACCAGCGGTTCAGTTTCTCGAAGGATATCATCCAGTACTTTCACGGTTTTTATTATCCTCCGCCGATATGTTCCGCTGTCCCAACTTGCCTCTGAGTTTATTTTGTATGGTTACAACCATATTGCATCGTTGAAGTACCGCCTGCGTTATTTTATCTGCTTTAAACCCCCCTTTATTTGCTATATCAATCAGCTCATCAATCAGATCCATGTAATTCAGGAATCTTTTTTCAATATCCTGCGGCAATTCCTCAAGTGGTTTCATTTGTTCTTTTTCTTCCTCCCAGGAAGGCAGCATGTTATCGGCAATAGCTTTCCAGTAAATGGTTTCATATCTGACAATATCTATCAGGCTGCCTCCCCCAACGGCCCCTGACCGATATTTTGGGAAGTTTTCTCTCAGCCACCACCAGATATTTTTTCTTTCAGGAATTACTCCCGGAAGGTGAGTCACGATTTCATCTATAAACTCTACGACTGATGTGTCCATATCCAGACTTTCGGCTATTTCTGCATGCGACCTGCCCGCCAAAGGGTGTTTTGATGACTGGTTCTGGAACAGTGCAATAACACTGGCTGCAACATTCCTGACAAACTGTTCTGTACGGTCAATCCGTTTTGTAATTTGCTCAACATTCCATCCTGCTCCGGCAAGTTCCATAGCCCGAAGAGCCTGTTTTTCAGAAAGAGTCAGGCATGGTTGGTTCGTCTGGGCGCTCGTTCCGTTTCGGATCACTTTTTTTTGGTCTAATTTTTCAAGTTCGGGGATAATCGAACGTGGCTCTTTTATGAAACAGTCATTATTGGCAATTTCATCCGGTTTATTCCGATAGCAGTAACCTACAGCGGACTCAAGGGGTGGATTCTCGTCTTCTCGTGGATTTTCGGCATCTTTAAAGGGTGGCCATTTTGGAACAGTTCCGTTTTGGCCACCCCCTGTATGTTTATCTTCGTCTGAAATAGCTTCCCTATTTGGTAACTTGTTCTCTGAAATAACCCGACGTATCGTTGTGCGTGGTGTATCTGTCTTTTTAGCTATTTCCTTATTTGACAACCCTTCTTTTTTCAGCGAAATAACCTCTTTCTTCAGCTTCTCTTTTTCTGTATCATGAACAGGTTTCAGTATTTTTCTAACATACCGCTCTGAACAGCCAAGCTCGTGCGCTATTTCGTTCATATCCCGAAGATCGTCAATTTCCCACGCATCCCGGATTGTTTTCTGTAGTTCCTGACGGCTTAGAGGTTTTGACGACAGATTGTTAAACCTGGCCGCAGCCAGCCGCCAATGGCGCTGGTCGATCTTCCATATCTCAACAGGAATTTTAGGCTTTTCCAACTGTTTATAAGCTTCGAGGCGGTGACAGCCATCCAATAAGACATAAAAACCATCATGCTGAACAACCTTAATGGGCGGAAAATGAGCGCCACATTCAATCAGTTCAGAAAAAAGCCTGATACGGTCGATGTCTGTGCTGAACCGAGGATAGATTCCCTGGTTATGTGTAACTTTATTAACGGCTACATTAATGGTTTTCATTTTTGACCTCAATTAGATAAAGTGGTACTTTCAATACATTAAGAAAATACTCTTTAACTTTTTGGCTCTCACGTTCATTGTTAATCCAAAATCTTATAAAATTAGGGCTAACTTTTAGAGTATTGCCAATATCTGCAAGCCGGATGTTATGACGCATCATCCAGACCCGGACCTCTATTGAATCTCTCATTTCCTTTTCACCATTCGTAACTATGAAACATTTAATATTGCATTGATTTCTAACTGTGATATGGTTTTAATTAAGTATGTACTACAACCTGCGAAAGGGTTATGTTCTCTATTTGCGATAAATGTCAAGGAATTTTCTCTTTGAGCGATAATATTATAGGAAATAATCTCAGGAAAATACGACAAGACCAAGGGTTAACCTTGTCTAAACTTGCGGAATTGCTTAACACATCAAGTAGTTACATCTCTGAGATTGAAAATGGAAAAAAGTCCTTAAGTTTAAACTTAATTATGTCGCTGAGTGCGAAATTCAAGGTAAATCTAAATTGGCTTCTGACTGGTGAAGGCTTGATGTATAGGCAGGAAAAAGAAAGGCCGTCCAATGGCATTGTCAATATTGCTGACATACCGCGGGAACAGATAAAACAATGGATAGATGATTTTTGGAATGACTTGGATAAAGAAAAAAAGGTATGGTTAATGGTTGAAATGAAACGTCAGTTTCCTGAGTTTGCCCTGTGGCTCGAAAAAAATGAAGAAAGTTTATCGGAACAAAACACCTCACCTGATACTGTTGCCAACACAGGATGATTAATTACAAAAAAAACGCTGTTTGAGGTTTTTGCAACATTAGAAAACACCTCACCTCACGCACTTTAACTTGAACAAAAGTGGATTTTTCCCGATTACATATCTATCGTTACTCCTGATCCAAATTTTAATCCCGATCCAAAAGCGCTCGTTTATTATCTTCACTTATTATCTTCACTATTGCAAATATTTAAATTAAGAATGAAAATCAATCAGTCCAATTTACCAGACTCTGATTTTTTCACAAGTGTGTCTTGTTTTCATTGAAATACTGGAAACGCTTTTTAAAAAAACAAAAGAAAAACAGCAGCAGCCTCGCGCGCGCACGTAATTATGTATATAATATTATTATATGCTGTTAGTCTTTACTTTGTCTTAACTATTGTCACTATAATGGTAGAAACCCCGTTTTCCTCCACAGACCCGATAGTTTTCCCCTCCAAACCCGATAGTTCTCTCCTCCAAACCCGATAAAACTCCCCCACAGACCCGATAGTTTTCCCCCACAGACCCGATAGTCTCTCCCACAGACCCGATAGTTTAATAGTTCCAAATTTCATACTGTTGCTATTATAAAAACAGGAGGCAATAATATGGAAAACGAGCTAAAGCAGGATATAAACTTTCTTGAACACCCGTTGTGGTTTCAGAACAGCAGGATGGCTAAATTGCGTGATGAGGGCTATGTCTGGAAGGACAAGAAGGGTTTTACCTTTCGAACCGGATACAAACCCCCGACCAGAACAGATTATATTTTCCTGTGCTGTCTCTTACTTAAATGTCAACAGGCGGTCTGGAAAGAAGAAATCGAATTAACCAGATATGAAGTCTTAGAAACCTGTGATCTGGATAAAGGGCACAAAAGCTACAATCGCCTGAAAGACAGCTTAAACAGATGGAATATGGTTGGCCTGGAATTCCAGGGTGTTTTTTTCGACGGCGTTGAGTACCAGATCATGAATTTTGGTATTATAGACGATTGGGATATTGAAAAACATACGAAGCGGTTAAGGGTCAGATTTAATCCAAAGTGGCTTCTTTGCATCAAGCAGTCGCAGTTTTTCCAGCTCATAAAATTTGAGGACATTAAAAACCTCAATTCCCCTTTAGCTTTGCGGTTGTATGAAATTTTAATCAAGGCTTTCCGCAGCCGCAATACATGGGAGATAAATGCGCTGAAACTGGCGACAAAGATACCAATGGCGCAAAAATATCCATCTGATATAATACCAAAGATTAAAATTGCTTTAAACCAGATAAACAACCACACATCACTCAAAATATCCATGACTGTGCGTCACCCTGAAAAAGGGAAGGCAATCATTGTGTTTCGACAAAAAAACAGCAATATTAACGTCAAAAAATCTGCTCCGGTTCTAATCCCTGAAGAGCTTATTTCCCTTGTGCCTGAAGAGCAATGTTCGGATAAAGTCAAAAAACTGATTGCATACTGGCTTGACGAAAAAGAAATTGATTACGTTAAACGAAATATTGTTTACACAAACCAGCACTCAAACAAAAAGGATGGCTATTGCGGCTATCTTACCCATGCCTTAGAACAGGATTGGGGAGATGCTGTTAAGCATACAAAAAAAACAAAACCGGAAAAGGCAAACAATCAGACCAAGAAACCGGACATGCTCGTCAAGTACAAAAAACAGATACTCCGAATAGACAGTGTGGCCGGCTGTATTTTTATGCCTGATAATACTTGTATGCCGGCAGGTGAAGTAAGGCGAAAACTCAATAATGGCGAAATCGTGCGGATTAATCAGGCAGGGTAGTTTAAATCAACTTTGAAGATATGTACTTTGCAAAAGAACGTATCTGCAAAGTACACGGGCTTGCCAGTAAGGTTTTCATGCACTGAATCTTGACAAAACCAATTTTTCTCCAACTTCTTCTTTAATTTCCTGTTTTACAGCCTTAAGCGAACTGTCATCAAGCGGACAATCTGTTAAAATCACAGAGTGCTTTCCCGGCATTCTGCGAACACAGAAAAACTTATGCCAGGGCAGTCGCTGCCTGAACAAGCAGGACACAAGGTTTCGTGAATGCCGTGAAGCAAATACTTTTACATCAGCGCCATTACGTTCTACTCGAAGTATATAAACCAAAAGAGGCTTTCCTGGTCTGTATTTATCATGTTCTCCATACACCCATTCAGCTTTGAACATAAAGCCATCCTGCTGCCCGAAATCAATCTCGACAACCTCGTCATTCTTATCTTTTACAATTCCTTCGACTGCAGTGCCGCATTTTGGTTGCCACTCGCTGTATTTTTGAGATGCATCCATATCGAGTACTATGCGAGGAAATATCTTTCCACAATATTTTACGACACGATCAGGAAGATTTAAAAAGCTGAATCTGATTGTAACAACATCATTTTCGACAACGGCAGTATTGAAAAATATAGCCTCTTCTACAGCCATATCAAACGGTACCCGAAATACCCCGGTTACAGTTCTTTCTTCCAGGGACACAATACAGTCGTATGCTCCAAGACAGTCTGATAATGACTGCGTAATTGCTGCTTTTAGAGCTGTTTTTACTGTATTCTCTTGTAATCCGGTTTCTTTGATAAATTGTGTAAACATTCTATTTCTATAATAACGATAACTGAAAATTTCACCCCGTTGCTATTATATAGTTAGATAAACCATCGTTTTTATTCTCTGGCATTTTTGAATGCCGATGGTGTTCGTCCGCCTCATAGCCAGAATGAGCTGGAACAACGGAGTTTGCAGGATCACCCCTGTAACCGCCCCGATAGCAATTAGCGTGGCAACGGATCGCATTTAGTTTTTTATCCAATCTTCTGGATAATGCGATGCCTGATGTGGTGATTTACTGGTGGATGCCAGGGCAACCGGCGCATGCGGTGTTTGAAGGATTTACAACTATAATACTGACGCTATAACTGCGTCCAGACAAAGACACAACTAAAAATTAGTTATTCATAATAACACCTCGATAGAAGCTATTTTATACTCAGGATAAGTAAACTGAAGCAGGCTTCAATTGAGGTTTTTTTATAGTAAGTCCAGGCGTGATGCCGGACGAAAACAACATTAAAACGCATCAGGCGCGATGCCGATGCAAAAAAACAAAGGAGGTCAATCATGGCAAGTTTAAACAGAGTAGAATTAATAGGTTATGTAGGTAAAGATCTCGAGGTGCGTTACACCTCAAGTCAAAAAGCAGTTGTAAACTTTAGCGTTGCAACTACGGACAAATGGACCACAGATGGTGAGAAAAAATCTCACACAGAGTGGCATAGTATCGAAGCATGGGACAAGCTTGCAGAAATTTGCGGAAAACTCCTCTGCAAGGGAAGCCAGGTTTACATCGAAGGAAGCATTCTTTCCCAGACATGGGAAGACCAAAATGGCAAGAAACGACTTACAACAAAAATTCGTGCCCGAAGCATGCAAATACTGGGCAACGGCGCTTCATCAGAAGATAAATCTCAATCGGAACAAGTTCCGGAGAATAATCCAGATGGTGAAATAAACGATGATATGCCATTCTAACTGACCAAAAACATTGTTCAGGCAAAAAGCACAATTTAAGCATTTATATGCTTTTCATAAATTGTGCTTTTTTTATGCCGCAATCAAACCCCAGTCTGTGGGGTGGATTAAATACACCCGCAGACAGGGTAAGAGGACTCTCCCTGGGTGTATTATCTTAATATTCAGGAGGAGCCAACATGGTTAAATTACTGAAGTTTATAGACAACGAATGGAGAGTCGTTGATTATGGCGTGAAATCCAAAATCAATATTTACACAGCCCTTGGTTACGTTGTGCAAATATTATAGCCAACAAATAGAATATACAAAAAAGCCTTAAAGGAAAAGACCTTTAAAGGAGTGAATCATGGCAAAACAAGACTATATGCAAATAACAGAGCGGCGTGGTTACCCCTGGCCTGCATCTGCCTTAACAGGAGTTGAAATGGCAGCCCTGGCTGATTGGAGAGAAAAAACAGGAATACCGATTTCTGAATTGTTACGACAATCAGTTGAGGCAATAGGGGGAATGATTGCCCGCCAACCTGCAAACAAGGAGCAATAAAATGTATGTAATTATAGAGTTTGATCCGGATAAAAAGACTGCCCGGCTGGTTAGCAAGGATATTTTTTCAGCAAGGGTTTTTGATGATTATGACAAGGCTTACGAATATGTGTGTGATAACATAGAGTTGCCATACAAAATTGTGAGTCTCGGAACAGACTGCTAAATAAAAATAAATGATAAAAAACCCATTTAGAGGGGACATGGTTATATCCCCTCGATGGGGTAAAACTGCGTCCTCTCTTTTATTCTGGAGGACACATAATGACCCAGATAAAATTCAAGTTCTCATTAAGGCATGATCCAATATACGTATATCGGATTAATCTTGTGAGAGAAAAGCAAATTGGCTATGGCGGTCAAACCAGTAATTCTAAAAGTGCCGCAGAAATAGCAAGAAAAACAATAGTTGAAATTGGTCAGAGTGATCGAGAAAATCTCATTATGATTGCTCTTAATACAAAAAACGAAATTAATGGAATAAATATTATATCGCAAGGCGGCTTAAACTCTGCGCCAGTCTATCCGCGAGAAGTTTTTAAACCTGCGATTTTAATGAACGCTGCGGGTGTCATTATCAGTCATAATCATCCCAGCGGAGACATTAACCCTTCGGATGAGGATAAAGCTATTACTAAAATATTGGTTAAAGGCGGTGATCTGTTGGGCATAATAGTTTATGATCACATTATTGTTAATATAGACAATGAACGTTATTTTTCGTTTCGCGACAACCAATTAATGTAAAATTATGGCTCTTTCTCAAACTGAGTGGGTAAGGTATACTGTGGGGAAAAAGAGGAGGTCTTTTTGATGGAAGTTTTGGAGTCACTGTTTGCAAGAGCGCTGAAGCTGGAATCGCCATGGAAGATTACGAAGATAGAGTTTCATG
>JAUSPN010000064.1 GCA_030656555.1 Candidatus Desulfaltia sp.
ACAGATTTTACCATGCTGCTATAATCCAAAACACCAACCTTATTGTTGAGGTAAAACGCTTCTATATCCCTGGCAATATCTCCGGTTACCTCAAAGATGACTCGCCCGTTCGATTGTTTACAAGGCGTAATCTGATGACCCTGTAAGGCCAGGAATGCGACAAATAAAGCATCCTCAAATTCATTGACGGTTTTGTTATTCCTTTCCATTATCTTTCCCCCATTTATTTGTTAAAATTTATGGTCAATGACCCGTGGTTCGGGTTGCCATCAGATAGCTTCCGAAACCGCTTCTATATGCTGTTTTTTTTTGCGTAGGGTCGATTTCTGCGCTGCGGTCGATCCCTCCTTGCCGATATGGAAAGAGGGGGCAGTCCGGGCAGGTGCATTTTGAAACCTCCGCCCGCTGCCCATTCATGCACCATAGGCAATAATTCCGAATAGCCTTTGCCCTGGCCTTTGCGTTCTGTTTTCCCTTACCGGATCGAAATGCATACAAGGGGCAATCGGTAAATTCACAGGTAGTTACCGCCTTGAGTGACCAGCCCGCACAATTAAGGCATTTTTCCCGGCTCGCTTTTCTTCTGTTCAAATTAACAGTTTTAAGGCCATTCTTGCCAAGGATTGAAACGTTCATTAAATGGCCTCCGGCAAGGACTCACTTGTAAGGACAGGGTTCCTCATTATCCAGTCTTCAACATCAGATATCGCGTAAAGCACTTTGCGTGACACCCGATAATATTTGGGACCTCTTTTTTGATATCTCAAGTTTGCAAGTGTGCCCACCGGTATCCCATAAATTTCAGATATCTGTTTAGTTGTCGCAGTCTTTTGTCTTTCACGCATTTCAAAACCTCCTTAAAAAATAAAAAGCCCATACATTATTAGTGTATGGGCTAATCATAAGTGATTTTTTATGTTAACGCCGGTCGATAGCGTGACTTTTTTATTCGGCTATTTTGCGTGAATTACGTTGCTACATTATACGCCATAATCATCCTTGTATTGTTTCAAGGTTCTGCCCTGTGTGTAAATCCATTCATGGGCTTGCTTCTCGGCTTCAGTGGGGCTTTCTTCCCACTCCTTCAACATTTCAATTAATTCTTTGAACTCCTTCCTTTGTTTAGATTTCTTCTGGCCTTTCCTGTATTCCTTCATCCTTTCCGCACGTATTTTTTTAGGCAACTGGTCAAAAGCTTTTTTACACTCAGGAGTGCAGAATATTCGAGGTCTGCCTCTTTTTTTCTCTGCTATCCAGAATCGTCCGCATCCTGCGCATATCTTAAGTAGTGGGTGTAACTCCTTTTGGTTTACAATGAAACCCAGCAGATACGCCGTAGATATCTGGGGAAAAACATCGTCATGTCCAAATATCATATTGCCATTCTTCCCGATGTCTATAACGGGCTTAATGATCGGATCGTTAAGTATCCTGTGGCCTACTGACCAATAGTTAGTTTTTGTAGAATTATAAAGAACAAACCATGTTGCCAGCCTGATTCGTTCGAGTCGAAAGGCGACCATCCGAATGGATGGTTTTCCGTTCGTTTCCACCTCCGTTAGAAAATAATCCGGTGTGCCGGAGAGCTTAATTTTATCCCCTAACAAGTCCGTGTATAACTTTAAATATGTGTGGGGATCCGTCAAACACAAGCAGTCCCTGCCCAAGCATTTCCCTGTGGTCTTATCCCACCACCACCCATCGTCACTTACAAAATCAGAGAGCGGCGGCAACAATGCACCTACGGCGTGATCACTATGTCCATCTTCCGCTGGTCTGCGTTTCCACTCAGAAAACCTGTCAGGAGGGGGCGCTAACTTGCCTGCTGTTATTCCTACATTAACAAAAGATAAAAGCCATTTTGTTTCTTCCGATATGTTCATTGTCCGATCCTCTCCAAACTCCTCCCAAACAAGACCATCAACTGTTAATAATATTTAGCTGCATATAATAGCTACAAGCCGTGTAAATCCTGAAGATTCGAAAGGGTCGGCTGCTATTTCAAGCATTCCCCAAGCAAAAGCGCTTGTTCCAACCAAAACAACAAACAGAATTAAAACCTTCAACACTTCCTTTATTATCTTGGCTGTTTTCTCAATATAATTATACATTTCAACCTCCTATTGTAAAAATAGTAACAAAAGAGTTGATCCTGGGAAACGGGTGAGGATGTCCCGCTTGTCAGCACCAGTTTGCATATACCAGGATTGAAATTACTTCATCGCTATTACTGTCCCATTCCTCTTGAACGCCTTTTCTAAATTTAACGTTGCTTTCCTTTTCTGATCCGGCATTAGGTGTGCGTACTTTATTGTCATGCCAAGGCTCTTATGCCCAAGAAGCTCCTTTATTGTGAGAATCTGTTCACCCTGAAGGGCAAGCCATGATGCAAAGGTATGACGCAATGAATGAAAGGTTATCCTCTGCCTGCGGTCTTTTACGCCCTTGTTAAAACCAAGTTTTTGTATCACCTCTCGAAACGACTTGGATACAGCTTTAATCTTAATACCGGTTCTGTCCTTAAATACATACTCGTCAGGTAAAAGTGGCATATGTTCAAGAAACATTTCTTTGACGGCCTTGGTCATGTATGCTTTGCGGGTTTCTTTGTTCTTCGGATCTGAAATGTTTATAAGCTCATTCTCAAAATCCAAGTCCTGGCCTTTCAGGTTAAATATTTCCCCGGCTCTAAGCCCACAGTGAAGGCTTAGCAAAGCCATGTCGTGAAGTTGCTTTGAAGTCCCTGGCAGTTCAGTTAAAAGCAAGTCCGCTTCTTCATGGGATAAAAAACGTTGTCTCTGATTCTGTACGGTTGGCATCTTGACGCCATTTATTGGGTTTTCCCCCTTGTACATACCCCACAGAATAGACTTATTAAATATCTGTCGGAATAAGACCAGGCAATGCTTAACTGTTGCGGGCGCAAGCCCTTCTTTCATAAGGTCGGCCTTTAGCCTTTCAATACCAAAAGAAGATATTTCGTTTAGCCTCTTATCATCAAAGCGTGCGCTTAAATGACTCCTGTACCGGTAAATATCATCCCTGCCTCCACGTGTCTTGCTATCTCTGGCCCACTCAAGATATTTAGCGGCTATATCTTTAAAATAAGGAGCCTTCTTTTTCTGCTGTGGTAACTCTTCACCATGCCGGTTGTTTCTCAACCGCTCTGCCCTTATCTGGCTTGCAAGCTTCGCTGTGTATCCTTCGCTTGTCCAACCTGCCTTTTCCCAAACCTTTTTGCCGTAATACTTGTAGGTTATATCAAAACATACATCCAGTTTGCCGTTATGAGTCCTTGAATCAGACTTGCGCTCATAAACACCTTGATATTTTGTTTTTGCCCTCTTCATTTTTCACACCTCCCAGACCACTTTATTACAACTTTTTAAAGCCCGCATAACCTCATATTGCTACCCTATAGCTACCCCTTACCATCATATTGCGTTATATCCAGTGAAGATGTTTTCTCTTTAAGGCCTTCGTAACTACCTTAAATTCAATATTAAATTATGTCAAGTGATATTATGTGAAGAAGTGTGGGAAAGGCATGGAAACGGACTTCGAATCCGTAGGTCGCAGGTTCGAATCCTGCCGGGCGTACCAAAAAAATACTCACCAATCCCCCCTATTTTAATATCACTCCTTTTTTATCTTGATCTTCAAAATTGGTAGTTTTTACGAATTCATCAAAATTGCCTAACTCTTAAAAATTTGACATCAAGGCTACCAACTGATAATATTGCAATTATTTTAGAAAACTGTACCGAAGTGGGAATAGTCAGAAACTATATAACTGGTAGCTGTGTATATCGCTATCAACATCGGAATGGCTTATGGCTAAACTGAAAATTCTTCACTTGCTCAGTCAAAGACCGGACTCAACCGGTAGTGGTATATATGTGCAAGCTATGATTCGGGAAGCAACCGCTTGTGGCTATGACAATTATCTGGTCGCAGGTGTTCGTTCGGATTGTTGTGATGACACAGACTATATTGAGCAAGACAAATCCATGTTTGTGACTTTTCATAATGCTGATGTTTCCTATCATATCCCCGGCATGAGTAATGTAATGCCCTATGAAAGTACCAGATTTTGTGACCTTTCCGAAGAAGATCTCTGCGAATATGAAAAGGCTTTTTCCAAAACACTTCAAAATGCTGTTCACAAGTTTAAACCAGATATCATTCACAGCCACCATCTATGGATTGTCAGCTCTATGGCTCGCCAGCTTTTCCCGAATATTCCGATGATAACTACCTGCCATGGCTCGGATTTGCGGCAATTTCAGAATTGTCCGCACCTTCAAGAAAGAGTTTTAATCGGATGCCGGAAAATTGACGTTGTAATGGCTTTAAGTGCGGCACAAAAAAATGAAATTATCCGCTTTTACAATCTGGCTCCTGAAAAAATTATTGTTGCCGGTGCCGGTTATAATAACAATCTGTTTTATTTAGACACAAAACCAAATCCTTGTCCGGTGCAATTGGTGTATGCAGGAAAGCTGAGTAACGCCAAAGGCGTCCCCTGGTTTTTGCGTGCCTTACAATCAATCAATTCTCCTGCATGGCAATTACATCTTTTGGGAAACGGCAGCGGAGAAGAAAAAGAGTGTTGCCTCATGCTGGGAAAGGAATTGGGGGAAAAGGTTCGTATCTACGGTGCACTTCCCCAAGAGAGTTTGGCTAAGATAATGAGACAATCTCATATTTTGGTACTACCTTCTTTTTACGAAGGTTTACCCCTTGTTGTCTTAGAAGGTCTGGCCAGCGGTTGCCGAATTGTTGCCACTGATCTTCCGGGAATTAAGGAAATACTAGGCAATTCTGATACAGATTTTATTTCGTTGGTCAGGACGCCACGTTTACGTTTTACCGATCAGCCATACAGGGAAGATGAATATTCATTTGAACAAAATCTGAAAAAAGCGATTCAGCAACAGATTAATGCTGCATCCAAATGTGCGCAAATTGATTTATCACCAATTCAGGATAAACTTGACTCTTATACCTGGACAAGCATATTCAAAAAAGTCAGAGAAGCATACTTGGGGGTCGTGTCCCTGGGGGTCGGGCCATAGAAACATATTGATATTGTGAACAAATCGTTTAGATGTAGCGTCATATAAGGTCTTAAAAGGGCGTTTTTGTTATGTAAAATACCTTTTTAAGGGGAAAAGCGTATAAGTATAAACAGAAAATCACCAAATAGGACCCTCATCATGATTGAACTGTTAACAGGAGATGCATTATTTAGTGACTCAATAACCTTTTATGGAGAGCTGTCACGCACTTCCATTATTATCTTTGCATGTCTTTCCTTTTTTGGAGTTGCCGTTCTCGTTATGACCCTTATAAGCCTGATTAGTTTTATCATAACTGGTGCGCCATTTATTGCTACATCAAAGAGCCTTACGCGAAAAATTGTAGCTCTTGCGAAAATTCAGCCGGGTGAGCGGGTATATGATCTTGGTTGCGGTGACGGCAGGTTCTTGATTGAAGCAAATAAAATTTACGGTGCGAAAGCCGTCGGCATTGATATCTCTCCGTTAGTTTGCGGCCTGGCCAAACTAACCGTCTGGATAAAACGTGCGAATGTTGTCATACGGTGTGCGGATTTTGAAACTTATGATTTCCTGGATGCCGATGTAATTTTCTTTTATCTTGTGCCGGATCAAATGCCAATCCTGAGGAAAAAATTTAAGGGGTTGAAAAAAGGATGCAGAATATTATCACGTCGATTTGAAATCGACGGGTATGAACCATTGCAGCGGATACAAATCAAGAAACGTTTTGGCTATGAACCTGTTTTCATATATCAAATATGATGGTCTCGCAAAAAGTCGGTTTCATCGAATGTGTCATTTAGACCGCAAGGAGAAATCTTATCTTTTCAATGGGTTGCAGTAATATTTCTCTTGTCGTCGAAACAAGGATTTCTCGTTTCACTCGAAATGACAGACCAAAGGGACTTTTTAAATTGATAGTTACTGCTTATAGCCGATTTGTCTAAGCAATTCTTTTCGTGTACGGATATCATCTTCTGTTTCTATGCCTTTCGAGCTAAACCCATCAATAACACCAAGTATCCCCCGCCCGAGTTCTGTTTCTGCAACAATTACCTCGACAGGGTTGGCGGTTGCACAAAAGATTCGACAGACTTCTGTGACATTTTTAATCGAATTCAAAACATTTACAGGAAATAGATCTTTCATGAAAAGGATAAAACTATGACCGGCTGAAAGGTTATATGCATTCTTCTTTGCCAGTTCGATAAGTTCATCATCTGTGCCTGCATAACGCACAAGACATAACTCAGAGGCTTCACAGAATGCCAGGCCGAATTTTGCCATGGGAACAGCATTTACCATGGCTTCATATATATCTTCCACGGTTTTTATAAAATGAGAATGTCCTAAAATCATGTTCAACCCGTCCGGGTTTTCGATTTTTACTGTTTTAATATCCATGTTGCCTCCATTGTCGCGCTTCAACCGACAATCCGCAGGGCTAAATACGGCGTTAGATTAAAAAGGAATATACCTATTTTAAATAGAGCCATACCTGTATAGTGGATTGAATCGAACTTCTCGGTTGACAAACTAAACCATTTACCATGAAACCGATACATCCAATCATGTGCCAACATGAATAATAAAAACCACCACAACAGCAAACCCATGTTGATTACTGCACACCAAAGTAAGGCATCGCGAATTATCTCTATTGTCATTGTTTATCCTTTCTTTGCATCTAATACTAAAAAGGGATATTCGTTTTGTCACGATCTCACTTGAATCGGTTGATACACCAATTGACCCTTTAATACAATAAAATCCAATTGTCTTTAAAACATTATACGGTTATAGTAAAAATCTACAAAATTTTAATATCTCTAAACATATCAAAAATAATGAACTCGAAAAAAAAGTCGGATTGAAGATTCCCTGTAGCAAG
>JAUSPN010000087.1:2500-39572 GCA_030656555.1 Candidatus Desulfaltia sp.
AAGCCGCTTAGGTGTAGTCGTAGCGAAAGCAAGTCTTAACAGGGCGTATTAGTTGCGTGAAGTAGACCCGAAACCAAGTGATCTATCCATGGCCAGAGTGAAGCGCAAGTAAAATTGCGTGGAGGCTCGAACCGGTGTAGGTTGAAAACTGCTCGGATGAGCTGTGGATAGGGGTGAAAGGCCAAACAAACTTGGAAATAGCTGGTTCTCCCCGAAATATATTTAGGTATAGCCTTGCAAATTAAGTGACGGGGGTAGAGCACTGGATGGGCTAGGGGTCCTATCAGATTACCAAACCTAACCAAACTCCGAATACCGTCAACTTTTATTGCAGGAGTCAGACTACGGGAGCTAAGTTTCGTGGTCGAGAGGGAAACAGCCCAGATCGTCAGCTAAGGTCCCTAAATATACGCTAAGTGGAGAAGGATGTGGAAATGCACAGACAACCAGGAGGTTGGCTTAGAAGCAGCCATCCTTTAAAGAAAGCGTAATAGCTCACTGGTCAAGTGAGTCTGCGCCGAAAATGTAACGGGGCTTAAGCGTATTACCGAAGCTGCGAAATTTTCCGATTCATCGGAAAATTGGTAGGGGAGCATTCTGTTTGGGTTGAAGATTGATCGTAAGGACAATTGGACTAAACAGAAGAGACCATGCTGACATGAGTAACGATAAAGCGGGTGAAAAACCCGCTCGCCGTAAACCTAAGGTTTCCTGAGTAAAGCTAATCTGCTCAGGGTTAGTCGATCCCTAAGCCGAGGCCGAAAGGCGTAGGTAATGGAAAACTGGTTAATATTCCTGTACCACCGTGTTATCGTTTGAGTGATGGGGGGACGCAGAAGGGTAGATCATCCACCTGTTGGATTAGGTGGTTCAAGCTTGTAGGCTGAAAGGATAGGTAAATCCGTCCTTTTATTATAAAAGCCGAGAGGTGATGAGGATCCCGCTTGCGGGAATAAACTGATTAATCCCATACTGCCAAGAAAAGCCTCTAGCGAGATAACAAGGTGATCGTACCCTAAACCGACACAGGTAGGTAGGGAGAGTATCCCAAGGCGCTTGAGAGAACTCTGGTTAAGGAACTCGGCAAAATAACACCGTAACTTCGGGAGAAGGTGTGCCCTCATTAGGTGATTCAATTTACTTGATGAGCTGAAGGGGGTCGCAGAGAAATGGCGGTAGCGACTGTTTACTAAAAACACAGGACTCTGCTAAGTCGCAAGACGATGTATAGGGTCTGACGCCTGCCCGGTGCTGGAAGGTTAAGGGGACTTGTTATCTGTCTTCGGACGGAGAAGCTCGGAACCGAAGCCCCAGTAAACGGCGGCCGTAACTATAACGGTCCTAAGGTAGCGAAATTCCTTGTCGGGTAAGTTCCGACCTGCACGAATGGCGTAACGACTTCCGCGCTGTCTCAACCAGAGACTCAGTGAAATTGTATTGGCGGTGAAGATGCCGTCTACCCGCGAAAAGACGGAAAGACCCCGGCACCTTTACTACAGCTTGACATTGAATTTTGGAATAACATGTGTAGGATAGGTGGGAGGCTTTGAAGCCGGAACGCCAGTTTCGGTGGAGCCACCCTTGAAATACCACCCTTGTTATTTTAGGGTTCTAATTTCGACCCGTTATCCGGGCGAAAGACAGTGTCTGGTGGGTAGTTTGACTGGGGCGGTCGCCTCCTAAAGAGTAACGGAGGCGCGCGAAGGTTCCCTCAGACTGATTGGAAACCAGTCGTGGAGTGTAAAGGCATAAGGGAGCTTGACTGCGAGAGAGACATTTCGAGCAGGTACGAAAGTAGGTCTTAGTGATCCGGCGGTTCTGTATGGAAGGGCCGTCGCTCAACGGATAAAAGGTACGCCGGGGATAACAGGCTTATCGCCCCCAAGAGTTCACATCGACGGGGCGGTTTGGCACCTCGATGTCGGCTCATCACATCCTGGGGCTGTAGCAGGTCCCAAGGGTTTGGCTGTTCGCCAATTAAAGTGGTACGTGAGCTGGGTTTAAAACGTCGTGAGACAGTTTGGTCCCTATCTTTCGTGGGCGCAGGATATTTGAGGGGAGCTGTTCCTAGTACGAGAGGACCGGAATGGACGAACCAATGGTGTTCCAGTTGTCGCGCCAGCGGCATTGCTGGGTAGCTAAGTTCGGAATGGATAACCGCTGAAAGCATCTAAGCGGGAAGCCAACCTCAAGATAAGATATCCCTCCTGATGGAGACATCAGGACTAAAGACCCCTTGAAGACTACAAGGTTGATAGGCCAGGTGTGTAAGTTCGGTAACGAATTTAGCTTACTGGTACTAATAGGTCGTGAGGCTTAGCCACAAAATAATTGACACAAATTAGACGAAAGCTTTTAGGTACTTATATTTAAATTGAGTTGCAAAATGGATAAACTTCTATTTTACTGAAAACAGGTATATTTTTTTCGGTGGCGATAGCGAAGAGGAAACACCCGTTCCCATCCCGAACACGGAAGTTAAGCTCTTCAGCGCTGATGGTACTGCATGGGCGACTGTGTGGGAGAGTAGGGCGCTGCCGAAAAATTATTTGTAAACCCGGAATCATTTACTGATTCCGGGTTTTTTATTTAAGTGACTCTATTTATGCGTACTTATTTATCAGTCAATAGCCCATTTAAGCAGCAAGCTTCCCGAGGTAAAGCCAGCACCGAATGTTGAAATAATTATCCAGTCACCTTTTTTCATCATTTTCTTTTGGTAAGCTTCCGACAGGGCAATCGGGATCGTGCCTGCTGTTGTGTTGCCGTATTTTTCAATATTGATTACTACCTGATCATCACTAAGCCCTATCTTTTTTGATACAGCATCAATTATTCTGCGGTTGGCCTGATGCGGAATAAGCAGTTTGATATCTTTGTTTTCGAGTTTGTTTTTTTTCATAATTTTTAGAGAAATATCCGCCATCTCGGTTACAGCAAACTTAAAGATTTTTTTACCCTCCTGATAAACACAGTGCTTTTTTTTATCCACGGTTTCATGAGAAGCCGGCATTAAACTACCACCGGCCGGCATATTAAGGTATTTTATGCCTGAACCGTCAATATGGAAAATAAAATCTTCTACTCCAAGATCATTCTCCTCCGATGCTTCCAGCAGAACAGCTCCGCCGCCATCTCCAAATATAAGACAGGTGTTTCTGTCTTCATAATTAAGGATAGAGCTCATTTTATCTGCCCCGATTACCATAACCTTTTTGTGCTTTCCGGTTTCAATAAATTGTGAAGCGGTTGCTAAAGCGTAAACAAATCCTGAGCAGGCAGCGTTGATGTCAAATCCCCAGCATTTAGTGGCATTGAGTTTGCTTTGAACAGCTGTCGCTGTCGGGGGTACAAGCATATCTGGAGTTGATGTTGCAACAATGATTAAATCAAGTTCATCTGCCGCAGTATTTGTCTGCTCAAGCACTTTCTTCGCAGCTTTTACAGCCATATAGGAGGTGCCTTTATCTTTTCCCAGGATCCTCCTTTCCTTTATCCCTGTACGCGATACAATCCATTCATCGCTTGTTTCCACCATCTTTTCTAAATCTTTATTTGTTAGTTTTTGAGTCGGAACAAAATGTCCGACTCCGGTTATGATAGCCCGCATTAGTAAAACCTCCTAAAATGTAATTTGAATTGCAAACACGAGTGCCAGCCCTGTCCCGCTTTAGCGGGTTGCGGAGAGCTTTAATTAAGATACTTTCTTTTAAGATTCAATATGTTTCTGACAGATTCCCTGCCTTTTTCCATTAGTTGATCAGAAAAATTAAGCCCATTTAATATTTCATTAAATGCAAGCTCAATATTTGGACCTTTATGACATATAAGGGCAATATTTATATCAGCCGCCAGAATTTGCCTGATTATTGTTTTAATGTCAAAACGCCCTTTTATTGCTCCCATGTCCAGATCGTCTGTAATAACAATTCCGTTAAACCCCATCTGTTTTCGCAAAATGTCGACGGCGATACAGCCTGACAAACTCGCAGGCCAATCAGGATCGATTTGTTTGTAAAGTATATGCGACAGCATAATACCGGCCACCTCATGCTTTATAGCGGCCTTAAACGGCAAAAGATCAACAGATTCCATAGAAATTAAATCTGTTTTTAGAGTCGGCATATCAAGATGCGAATCCAAGGTGGTGCGTCCTATCCCAGGGAAGTGTTTTGCAACAGCCATAATTTTATTTTGCTGCAAAGTTTCTATTATCTTGATGCCCAGCTTTGATATCCAGGCAGGATCGCTGCCAAAGGCCCTGTCTGCCATTACACTGTTTATCCCTTTTTGAGCCACATCCAGAACAGGGGCCATGTTCATGTTTATTCCAACATCTTTAAGCTCTTTTGCTGTAACCTGTGCAAAGTTAATGGCGTCTTCTTCCCCTTTCATTTTTGGATTGCCAGGGAACTGAGTAAAAGGGGGGGTCAGCCTGGCTACCTGTCCGCCTTCCTGGTCAATGGATATAAATAGCGCCGGTTGTCCGCATTTTAATGCATATTCCTGTGCGGATAAGCACAGGTCTTTGATTTGCTCCGGAGAAGATAAATTCCTGGCAAAAAGAATTATTCCTCCAACCTTTATTGTGTTGATCAGCAACTTAAGGTCGTCATTTAGTCCGGTTCCGTCAAACCCGACCATCAGGCGTTGCCCGGCCAACTGTTCATTTGAAAGGTCTTTAATTTCCATATTTCGCCGATTTGACCCTATTACTTTTTGTTATGTGCCGGACTATTTTTCTTAATAGTTATCGGCATGTTTTGTACACCGGAATAAAAAACTATGATTTCCGCTGGTTTATTACCTTCGTTCTTTCCATAATGCCATTTATTCACAACATCAACAATTGAATCACCAGCTTTTAGATGTAACGTCTTATTGTCTTCTGTAATTACAGTAAACTCTCCATTTAACAATACACCCGCATTTATCACTGGATGTTTATGTGGTGACAATTCCACCCCGGCCGGAATTTTGATTCTTAGAATTGTTATCTCAGGTTTACTTTTTAGATAGTTTGGCAGAGGACTTTTGTCCCAGCTTAAACTCGTTTTCGCTAATATTTTAACTTCAACAACATCTACATTTTCAGCAAAAACATTACTCAACAACAATAATACCAAGCATATTCCACAAAGTAGCCTTTTTATTTTATGTTTTCTCCTTTTATACACTGGACGGGGCCTAAAAATGTTGACAGTTAATTAAGCCGCTTTTTTCATTTCAATACATTCATACTCCTCAGGTGAACAATAATCAATAGAACTGTGTAGCTGCTTACGATTATAAAATAATTGAAGCTCCCCGCCGCAAGCAGCTATGTCTTTTGGGCTCCAGACCGGCTTATTCCATCAGCCTCTTAGCTCGTGTTTTACCACATGGCATCCTCTTTAAATTCTTTTGAATAGGTTTTTCTTTTTCTCATTGCTTGAAACCTCCTAATACTATAAATTAAATTAGCTATTCAAGGTATCAACAAGTTTAGGGACAATTCAGAATATGAGGACCAGATGAAAGAAGTCATTAAACAACAAAATCTTAGCAATGAGTTCTATACCACCGAAAAGTGTTACATTACTGAATTGTCCAACACGCCTGACGATCCGGATGCATCAATAGCGCTGGCAAGAGTGGAGCCTGGGATAACAACTCGTTGGCATCGGCTTACAGGAACCGTTGAGCGCTACTATGTTGTCAATGGCAGAGGTCGTGTGGAGGTTGGGAAACTACCGCCGCAGGAAGTAAATGCCGGTGATGTCGTGCTCATCCCGCCGATGTGTCGTCAACGCATCACCAATACCGGTTCGGAGGATTTGGTCTTCTTAGCTATCTGCACACCTCGGTTTTCGAATGATGTTTGTGAAGATATTGAGGACAACCTAACTTAGAATGAATCGTCTGCCTAACATTCGGTTCAACTCGAACCAGTTAACCGACACAGACGCGTTAGCCACCAAATGGCGATATTTTTTTCAGGAGTTTACTATGCAAGACAAAAACCACAGAATCAGAACAATGAACCGAAAGGAAGTTAACTTAGCCATTGAATGGGCAGCAAAGGAGGGCTGGAACCCTGGTGTTCACGATGCGGATTGTTTTTATTCAGCCGATCCGAATGGTTTCCTAATTGGGCTTTTGGGCGATGAGCCGATTGCTACAATCTCTGCGATCAAATATGGTGAGACTTTTGGCTTTCTTGGATTCTACATTGTCAAACCAGAATATCGTTTCAAAGGTTACGGCATTCAGATATGGAACGCCGGTTTAAAATATCTTGAAGGGCGAAATGTTGGTCTTGACGGAGTCGTTGCCCAACAGGACAACTACAAAAAATCCGGTTTCAAATTGGCCTATCGCAATATACGCTATGAAGGGCGCGGTGGAGGCGAATTTCCTGAATGTTCAGAAATTGTAAGGCTTTCCACATTGCCGTTTGAAACTATTGATTTATACGATCTACCTTTCTTTCCTGCAAACCGAACACAACTTATCAAATCCTGGATCAATCAAGCCGGCTCCAATGCTCTGGGAATCATGCAAAACGGCAAACTTGCAGGTTATGGCGTTATTCGCAAGTGCCGCTCTGGATATAAAACAGGTCCTCTTTTTGCCGACAGTCCGGAATTAGCGGAAGAGCTTTTTTTAGCTCTAAAATCCGGGATCAAACCAGCAGAACCATTTTATCTTGATACACCAGAAGTCAATCGAGCGGCTGTTGCATTGGCAGAGCGATATAACATGAAGGTTGTGTTCGAAACTGCCAGAATGTATACGGGGAAAAAACCTGATATGCCGTTAAATCGTCTTTTTGGTGTGACTTCCTTTGAGCTTGGCTGAACCGCAATAAGTGAGTGCTATGAAACTATAATAAGTCAAAATAATATTTGTCACATTTTTTATTTTGAAAACACGAATTACCTTCTAAGTTTGTCTAAAATGTGATAGCAACAACTAAATCCAAATGATTTTAACGGCTCATTTAGGGTTATAATTTATTACAAAAGGAGATTAGAATGAAGATCTATGTAGGAAATTTGTCGTATGAGGTCACCGAAGAGGACTTACGGCTGGCTTTAGAACAATTCGGGCAGGTTGAATCTGCCGCCATTATAAAAGACAAGGATAGTGGTCAATCAAAAGGATTTGGATTCGTGGAGATGGCCTCTAAAGCTGAAGGGCAGTCTGCAATCGAGGGCCTAAATGGCAAAGAGCTAAAAGGAAGAGCGCTTAATGTGAATGAGGCTCGTCCTCGCACCGAAAGTAGTGGTGGCAGAGGGGGATACGGCGGTGGCAGAGGAGGACAAGGCGGCGGCAGAGGAGGACAAGGCGGCGGCAGAGGAGGACAAGGCGGTGGCAGAGGAGGACAAGGCGGCGACAGAGGAGGACAAGGCGGTGGCAGAGGAGGACAAGGCGGTGGCAGAGGGGGATACGGCGGTGGTAGATAGGACCAAACTACATGGAATCTTCGGCTGTAAGTAAGTCGGCCACTTTTAGATTCGCTCGCTAATCCCGCAGCCCCGCTGGAACGGGATATCCGTTTTGCTCCGGAAAGCTACGGGGTTAGCGCGCGCTTTTGCTGTTCAAAAGTCTCACAATGGATTCCGCTGGACAGAAAAAATTTGATATATATCTTTGAAATATCAATTTTAGGATAAAGGGTTATAAAAAAGGTCTGGAAATTGGCGATCAGGGTGATGGAGTACAGCGCTGTTTTAATCGATTGCTTTGTATTTTAACTTTTCTTTCTATTTTTACTTTTTTTAGATTGTTTGGTTTGCGGTTTTTTATCTTCGACATATTGAACCCGAATATTTCGACCATCAATTTTCGCACCTTTCATTGATTTTAACACTTTAGCCGCAACACTTGTTTCAACTTCAAAAAAAGAAAATTCCCGCATGATTTCTATTGGACCAATCTTTTCAGAGCTGATTCCAGAATTGCTGCATAGAGTTCTTATCACAGTGCCTTTTTTTAGATTGTCCATAGAGCCTGCATTTAAGAAAAACCGTTTCGATCTTCCATGCTCTAAATTTTTTTGTTGCCGATCTTTTTTTACAGGATGATGAGCATCTTCCTTTTTTTCCAAGGATGCATTTATATCCTTGGAATCTTTATAGTAATTAAGAAAGCGGTTAAATTGAATTGAAACAAACTTGCAAATGAGTTCTTCTTTTGTAAGACCGTTTAGTGTATTATAGACCGGTTGCAGGAAACGCACGATTTCTTTCTGATCCACTTCAACTTCTACCATTTTGTTAATCATGGCACAGAGCTGTTTCTCACAAATTGCATATCCTTCCGGGACTTTTGCACAAATAAATTTAACCCCCGATTTTTTTTCTATAAACTGAAGTTTACTTTTTTCCCGGGAATTGATGATGACGATAGATGTTCCTGATTTGCCAGCTCTTGCTGTTCTGCCGCTCCTGTGAGTATAGTTGCCAGCCTCATCCGGGAGTTTATAGTTAATGATATGAGTGATATCCTGAACATCTATCCCGCGGGCAGCAACATCTGTTGCAATAAGGATCTGAATGGATTTGGTTTTAAATCTGCTCATGACTTTATCTCGCATCGCCTGAGAAAGGTCGCCATGAAGGGCTTCAGCATTATAGCTGTCTTTGATCAGTTTTTCTGCTATTTCCTGTGTCTCTTTTCGCGTGCGACAAAACACAAGGCCATAAATATCCGGGTAATAGTCAATAATCCGTTTTAACGCCTGATACCTGTCTTTTTCTTTAATTATATAATTTACATGCAAAATATTTTCCGCGCCGCTATTTTTCTTTCCTATGGTTATCTCAACCGGATTTTTCATATATCTTTTTGCAATTCTTGCAACCTCATTAGGCATTGTTGCGGAAAACAGCCAGGTTCTTTTCTGAGACGGTGTATTTTCAAGAATGGCATCTATATCTTCCTGAAATCCCATGTTGAGCATTTCATCCGCTTCATCAAGAACCACATATGAGACTTTAGAAAGTTTTGCTATTTTTCTGTTAATAAGATCAAGCAATCTTCCTGGTGTTGCCACAATAATCTGAGCACCTTTTTTGATCTGATTCCTCTGATCTTCAATACTGGCGCCGCCATAAACGGCAACAACCTTTGCACCTTTTACATATTTGCATAATTTTTTAATATCATCGGAAATCTGCAAACAAAGTTCCCTGGTTGGGCAAATCACTACCCCTTGAGTATGTGTCAGATCAAAATCAATTAGCTGGATCATAGGTAAACCAAAAGCTGCTGTTTTACCTGTTCCGGTCTGGGCAAGCCCTACAAGATCCCTGTCCCCTCCAATAATTTCAGGAATTGCATCTGTTTGGATGGGCGTGGGTTCAACAAACCCTAGTTCTTTAACTGCCTTTAATAACTCGTCAATTAAATCCAAATTTTCGAAACTCATATTTTTTCTCTGTCTTTCTAATAATTTTAAATGTTTATAAAATAAAAGATTGTAACACGGGCAAAATGGTAAGGCAAACGTTATATATCCCAAATCTGAAACTTTAAGAATAAGGTCACCCGTTTCAGGCACACTATTCAAGAGCTTAATAAAGAAAACCACTAATCTTAGAATGGATCTAAGATTAGTGGATCGGTCCCTTACCCACGGGACGGTTATGGGCGGTCAGAATAGTTTTTCGCAACCGGATTGAAAGAGGGGTTACTTCCACCATTTCATCGGCTTTGATGAAGTGGATGGCCCTCTCCAGGGTCATGGGCATGACCGTAGTCAAAACGACGGCGTCATCCTTGCCCGATGCCCGCATATTGGTGAGTTTTTTTTCCTTACAGGGATTTACGTTGAGATCCACTTCACGGTTGTATTCCCCCACGATCATGCCTTCATACACCGGATTGTTGGGGATCACAAACAACCGCCCCCTGGGTTCCAGCTTGAACAAGGCATAGGCCACGGCCTGTCCATGGCGGTCCGAGACCAATGATCCCGTGTACCGGGACTGAAAATCTCCCATATAATCGTCATACCCGGAAAAATAAGAATTCAGAATCCCAGTACCCTTGGTATCGGTTAAAAATTCCTCTCTGTACCCGATCAGTCCCCGGGAGGGCATGATGAATTCGATTCTAACCCGGCCAGTGCCTTTATTCACCATATTGCTTATACGGGCTTTTCGGTGGGCCAACTTTTCAGTTACCACCCCAACGAAGGACCCATCGCAATCTACAAACACATGCTCCATTGGTTCCTGGCGCTTGCCGTTCTTTTCCTTATAGATTACTTCAGGTCTTCCTACACACAATTCAAACCCTTCTCGGCGCATGGTTTCGATGAGAATTGCCATTTGGAATTCCCCCCGGCCCTTGACAATGAAGCGTTCTTGACTGCCGGCATCTTCCACGCGTATAGCCACGTTGCGCAGGGTCTCTTTCATGAGCCGTTCCCATATTTTGCGGGATTGAACTATTTTACCTTCCTTGCCCGCCATGGGGCCGTTGTTGATGGTAAAGGCCATGGAGACCGTGGGCTCGTCCACGCGGATGCGCTTTAAGGCCTTGGGCTCGGTTCGGCTGCAGATGGTATCACCGATTTTCACATCGTCGACACCCGACAGCACGATGATATCTCCAGCATCGACGCGATCCACGGCTTTCAGTATCATGCCCTGGTACACCTGTAGTTTGCTGAGCTTGATAGGCAGGTGGGAGTTATCTTCCGTGATACAGACCAGGCTGTCATTAGAGGAGATGGAACCGTTTATGATCTTGCCCACAGCCAGGCGGCCCAGATAGTCGGAATAGGACAGATCTGCTACCAGCATTTGAAAGGGTTCTTCCGAATCGTAAACAGGTCCCGGGATTTCCGACAAAATCGTATCAAAGAGCAGGTTGAGATTTTCCCGTGGCTCATCCAGGGCGGGTTGAACAATGCCCTGACGGCCAATAGCATAGAGGACCTGAAAATCCAATTGATCCTCGGAAGCATCCAGGTCGATGAACAGATCGTAAATCTCGTCCAGCACTTCATCTGCCCGGGCATCTTTGCGGTCGATTTTATTGATTACCACCAGCATGATCAATCCGGCTTCCAGGGCTTTTTTCAAAACGAACCGGGTTTGGGGCAGGGGGCCTTCTGAAGCATCTACCAGTAAAATAGCGCCGTCCACCATGGCCATGGCTCGTTCCACTTCCCCGCCGAAATCCGCATGGCCCGGAGTATCCAGAATGTTGATCTTGGTATTTTTCCATATAACCGAGCAGTTCTTGGCTGCGATTGTAATGCCACGCTCCCGCTCCAGATCCATGCTGTCCATGATCCGATCATCCATTACCTTGCCTTCCCGGAACAGGCCGCTTTGGCGGAACATGGCGTCCACCAGGGTGGTCTTGCCATGGTCGACGTGGGCAATGATAGCAATATTTCTCAATTTTTGATTTTGTTGTTTGGTCATAATAAATTTAAAGCCTCTCTGAGTTCAATCCATCATCTTTCAACACCCTTTAACAATGAATGGATTTGGATTATGATAAATAATTTTAAAAGCGTCAAATTAAATCACTCTTTCATTGCCGCCGTCTATCGGAATCTGTGCCCCTGTTGTCTTGGCAAAAGCCGGGCCAGCCATGCAGCAGACCAGATCAGCTACATCTTTTGAAGTAACTTCGGTTCTAAGCAGATTTTTGGTTTTATATTCCTGAACAGTAAGTCCGTAATGTTTAGCTCGTCCATTTAAGACTTCTTGAGTCCATATGCCGGTATCAAACACGGCATCAGGATGAATAATATTAACTCTAATTCCATCTGCAGCCAGTTCCAGCGCGGCTACCCTGGCAAGTTGAGTTAAACCTGCTTTGGCAACCGAATAGGCGGCAGCTCCGGGGCCTGGAGCAGGAACGTTTTTTGAAGCGATAAATATCACAGAAGGATCAACACCCTGTTTGAGATAAGGGATACATATTTTCAGTAATCGCTGATGACTCGACAAATTGATCTCCATGCTTCGATTCCAGGTTTCAGGGTCCATCTCTTCAATGCTTTGGCTGTGGGTAAATATTCCAGCATTATTTATCAATATATCAAGGCCGCCAAAACTGCGAACAGTAAATTCTACTGCTTCTTTTATATTTTTATCATCAGAAATATCACAAGTTAATCCTACCATATCAGGCTGATCAAACATCCGGGTGATTGCAGGGTTTAGATCCATGCCGACAACTGTGGCGCCACGTTCATGCAGAGCTTTAGCACAGGCAAGCCCTATGCCGCTTGCAGCGCCGGTAACAAGAGCTATCTTGCCCTGGAATATTCGAGTTGTATCTTCTTTGCGCAATTTTGATTGTTGCAACTCCCAGTATTCCATATCGAAAATATCTCTTTCCGGCAGGGCTTTCCAGCCGCCGATGGCTTCACCCCACTGAATTGCCCTGACAGTATGAAAAGCAATATCGGAAACAATATTTGCATCCCTTACACTTTGCTCAAAAGCTATTATACCGTGCCCGGGCCAGACTCCCCATCTGGGGGCGGGATCAAGGCAGAGCAGACGGCCATTGGTATTTCGCTTAAAATACTCTTTGTATACCGAGCAAAAGCCGGTTATTTCTTTTTCAATATCTTTTTTTATTACAACCGGTATATGCTTTGTGCGGACTACATGATCAGGAGTTAAAGGGCCACGGACGGCGATTGAATCTACATTGTTCAGGTTGACAAAACCGCAGGCTTCAGGGGAGCTATCGAGCCTGGCTATCATGGCAGACCCTTTTGTTAGAGAGACCTGTTTGCGAATTTTTGCCAGTGTAAGCAGATCTTTTCCAGCTTCTGCCTTGGCGACTGAATCAAGGGCTCCGCTTGCTTGAAGATAGTCTTCAGCAAGGGAAACAATATGGATCATCTGCTTATAACTTTCTTTGGCATTGTCTGAAAAGGTAAAGATGCCATGGTTCATCAGTATTATGCCTTTAATCTCATGCCAGTTGATATTACTGGTCATTTCATAAACTTTTTTTGCCAGGATAAAACCGGACATTGCATAAGGTACCATCAAGACACTGTCTTTATAAATTTCTCTAATCAGCCTTTTGCCTTTTACGTTATTAGTGATCGTTACAACCGCATCCGCATGGGTGTGATCAACATACTTGAAGGGTATAATGGCGTGCAGGATCGCTTCTACAGAAGGATTCGGGGCCAAATGATCAATCATTGCAGTTTTTTGAAGCCCTACCATATCCGTATCAGACAGGCGCTCAAGCTTTACCATCCTTTTTAGCGCTTCCAGCTTGACAGGAGCAAATTCTACTGCCTGAATGGTTTTCAGATCCCAGCCGCTTCCTTTTATATAAAGCACCTTTTCCATGTCGCCGAAGAGGTTTTTTATTTCAGCTTTTAAGGATGTGTTGCCTCCGCCATGTAAAACCAGACTGGATTCCCGGCCCAATAATCTGGAGGTGTAAGCCCTCAGCTCTAATGGATCATCCAAAAAGCTTTTTGCCTCATTGTCGTTCCATAAACTTTTCATAATATCCTAAATCCTCAAAATCCGCGCCTGTTTCTGTCCAGACTCCTGTATTGAATTGCCTCGGAAACATGATCGATCTGAATATCTTTTTCTCCAGCTAAATCGGCGATGGTACGGGCGATTTTTAGAATACGATTATAAGCGCGGGCAGACAGACCGAGTTTGTCTATGGCCGATTCAAGAAGATTGCAGGATGCATCGTCAATTTTGCAATATTTTTTTATATGACGATTGTTCATGTGGGAATTGCAAAATATTTTTGTTTTAACAAATCGTTCGTATTGAATTAGTCTGGATGCAAGCACCCGTTTCAAAATTTCTTCTGACGATTCTGCCCATGAGTCACTTGAGAGGTCTCTATATTGAACCGCCGGTACTTCAACATGAATATCTATTCTGTCCATTAACGGGCCTGAAATCTTTGATCTGTACTTATGAATCTGATGATATGTACACCGGCACTCGTGTTTGGGGTCGGAAAAGTAGCCGCACGGACACGGGTTCATAGCGGCGACCAGCATAAAACTGGCAGGATAGGTTATGGTTGATGAGGCACGTGAAATAGTTACATTTAAATCTTCTAACGGTTGGCGCAGCACTTCTAATACATGTTTTTTAAATTCCGGAAGTTCATCCAGAAAGAGAACTCCATTATGAGCCATGCTCACCTCGCCCGGCCTGGGGATATGTCCACCTCCTATTAAACCTGCATCTGATATTGTGTGGTGAGGAGATCTGAAAGGCCTTTTTGTAACCAGGGCCTGACCTTTTGAAAGCATTCCAACTACGGAATAAATTTTGGTGGTTTCAATTGATTCGTCAAATGTAAGTGGCGGGAGTATGGTCGGCAAACGTTTCGCCAGCATGGTTTTTCCGGAACCTGGTGGGCCGACCATAATTAAATTGTGACCTCCGGCAGATGCTACCTCCAGCGCCCGCTTTACATGTTCCTGGCCCATGACTTCGGAAAAATCCACTTCAAACTTGCTATCCTGGCCAAGTATATTAGAAATATCGGTTTTTTCAGGTTTGATTTGAGTGAATCCGCAAAAAAAATTAACTATCTGGGACAGAGTTTTCACAGGAAGAACCGATATTTCATCTACCACTGATGCTTCATGCCTGTTATCGTATGGCACGATAATTCCCGAATAGCCTGAAGCTTTTGCGGCAATGGCCATGGGAAGAGATCCCTTTACAGGTTTTATACGGCCATCCAGTGAAAGCTCGCCCAAAATAAGGTATCTGGAGGCTATTTTCGCGGGGACTATACCGGATGCAACCAATATCCCCAACGCTATCGGCAGATCAAAACCAGTGCCTTCCTTTTTGATGTCTGCCGGGGCTAAATTTACAGTTATCCTGTCGTCGGGAAAGCTATAGCCGGAATTATTAATGGCGGATTTAACCCTTTCCTTGCTTTCCTTTACGGCTGTTTCAGGGAGTCCCACAGTAGTAAATGTTGGAAGGCCTTGGGCTATATCTACTTCCACTTCCACAAGATAGGCATCTATACCGATAACAGCACTGCTTAAGATCTTTGCTATCAATTGTTCTCCTCTTTGTAAATAATCTTTCGCTAATTCGAGAAGTTAGCATGGATTACCATTCTAAGGCAAATGTATTATCATTTTACGTTTCTTCTTTTTCGATAAAAAAAAGGTTACAGCTAATAAAAAACAACTGCAACCCGTTATATTTTTCACAAATGGTAGGCGATACTGGATTTGAACCAGTGACTTCTACCGTGTGAAGGTAGCACTCTCCCACTGAGTTAATCGCCCATAATTGTTATTTATCGACCATGTCTTTTAACTCTTTACCTACTTTGAAAAATGGTAGTTTCTTGGAATATACCTTAATCTGTTTGCCGGTTTTTGGGTTTCGACCTGTGTACGGTTTGTATTTTTTAACAGTAAAACTTCCAAAACCCCTGATTTCAACACGTTCGCCATTGGAAAGGGTTTTTGTTATAGTTCCAAAAAATGTATCAATGATCTTTTTGACACTTTTTTTGCTTATACCGGTTTTATCCTTAAGCCCATTGATTAAGTCGACTCTGTTCATCAAAACCCCTTTTCAATAAATTTGTTCTGTTTTCTCAACTTGTTATTTTAAATAAGAATATATTGGAATATAATTAATTCATTGCTTTTAAGTCAAGCATTTTCCTAATATGAATGAACAAATCTCGTTTCCCGAACATTGTCGAGATATTACCTTGAAATCCATATCTTCCATAAATTCTCTGGCAAAAACACCATACTCGACAGAGCATATTACATCGCTAATTCTCTCTGCCAGATGCTCTCGATTCGATTGTTTTAACAAGGTAAGCCACGGGCATTTCTTGATGATGATATTAATCTGTGAATTTTTCCTTAAGAACTCGCTTGCAAAACTTTCAGCATTCAGCTTGAACTTAAGAGCGGTTAGCAGATCTTCTTCAGAGGCGGTTTCAAGCTTTAACAACTCTTTTATCTTTCTGGCCTGTATTTTGGGCAGTATTTTCCATACCCTGCCGTCAACCTCAAGGGCTTTGTCAAATGAGTCTGTTTTTTCCAGCATCATAAACCACAGACCATCTACGGCAATAAAACATTTTTTAAAATATTCACTTAATATTTGGGTAACGTTCAAAAGTTCCGGCATCGTTACGAAACCACTAAAATCTCAATGTTGAAATAGCCCTTGATGCCGAGTTTTTCTTTCCAGTATTTCTCCCACTTGTCCCTGGAGTATTGTCTGATCATAATCATTTTAGAGATATTGGTTACTGCCTTATCGGACCATCCCCAAGCTATCCTTTTCAGACGTCGGCCAATTTCTCTAAATAACCGCTCCAGTAAAGAGGTGGTCTTTGGGGCAATTACACCCGTTTTCAACCAAAGCTCTATGTTCGTAAATAAGCGATTTGAAAGGTTTTCAAGGTACGATGTCCCGTGTTTATATCCCTTTTCCCGAAACGTTTGTATGAGCTCTTTGATTTCAAATTTGCTGGTTTCGTATTTGCTCCTCACTTGTTCTTTATCTTCTTCTTTAAGGATCTCAAAATCCCCCTCGGGGAGCTCTATGCCTATTAACTGTTTTATTTTATCTGTTTCTGGCTTACTCTGTTTTTTCTTTAAGCCGTCTTCCCAAAGGGCATGATAAAGTCCTCTGGGTCCGTGCCAAGTGCACCGCTGGAGTTCGGCAACCTCAGAGAGAAAATCATCAAGTCCAGGCTCCCCGTCATAAATAAAGGGGATGTTATATGGTTCGGCTTCTTTAATCCGCTCTTTGATAATACACTCTATTTCCGGCCACTCGGTATTGGTAAAAGATCCAAGGGGCTCTACACAACCTCCTTTGGTAATTCCAATAACGGCTCTAAGTTCTCCTTTACGGCCCTGTTGCTGTTTAACCCCTGTGCCATCGGCCATTATGGCTGATAAATCTTTTATAGCTACAGGTTCTTGAAAGGTCTCATCAATATCACTGCCAACAACGATATTATGAATGCCCCCTAATGATATATCGATCGATCTTCCATCAATGAGCCGTCGATAATTGGTATCAATAACCGCTTCGATAACCTCATGCTCAAAA
The DNA here is from genome assembly GCA_030656555.1 of Candidatus Desulfaltia sp. Taxonomy (GTDB): domain Bacteria; phylum Desulfobacterota; class Desulfobacteria; order Desulfobacterales; family ETH-SRB1; genus Desulfaltia. The sequence goes on from JAUSPN010000087.1 coordinate 19,585, forward strand.
TTCATCTCCTTGCGAGCATAGCGACCAATTTTCAAGGCGTCTAAAACAGGGCTGTACCGAGCACTACACGTGCCGCATTCAACCTCTCTTATAGCCACGGAAAGATCACCAAATACCGTGGACATCTTGCGGGAGTCCTTACGATAGCCCCGCTTTCGTACCTTGCGGCCCCTGCAAAACCGTCTTTCTGGATTGCCCTTGCGTATGTGTCGTCCTAAACCCCTTCGCGCCTTGCTTGGAAAAATGTCTGTCCGGCTTAACCTCTCAGTAATAATATCATCATAATCTTGAACAATTTTCTCTGTGACTCGAAGCATCAAAAGATTCTTGAGCTCGTTTAATCGATAAATAATCTCATTTAAATTGACATCACCTATTGCCAAATCATACCGAAGTGTTATATGAATTTCCTGCTCCATCACGATCTCTTTCCTTTCGGTTGTTGTTCATCACTTTAACCATAGAAAGAGATCGTGATTTTTTCAATAGCAATCGTACGTTACGATAAAATTTCCAACTCGTAACCGCTACGGTAGGTCATGACCTCCACTCCATTTCTTGGGGATTCCGTTCCGGTCATGCCCCACCTCCGCTTAAACCTTGCACATCCAAAAATGCTTTGGTATGATTTAGTAAATCCAAATGCCGTGACTTTTGAACGATACTAAATATTTTGATACTTCTCGTTGTTTTGTTGGTTCATTTTATCACCGAAGCATTTTAAAGGCAAAACAGATAGACCCCACAGTTAAAACTATAGCTCTTATAGAAGGTGTGCCGGTTTCCATAAAAAATATTGTTCACGATTCTCAGTGCGATTATCTCGGGTTGGGCATAGAGTCATTGGATGAGCAACAAATACAGGAAGCCCGCTCGGAAGGTTGTGGGGTTATAGTTTGGACTGTTGATGAAGCAGATGGGTTGCCTCTGTTATGCGAATTAGGGATAGACGGGGTCGTTAGCAATTTTCCAGATAAGATTATGAAAGCCTTGTCAGACACATAACTTTCAAAATAGAACCATTTTGAGGGCTATTAATAATTTCTTTGAACCGCAATAGCGAGCGCATTCCCTGCTGCTTACGGCAGAGAGCTTTAATTTTGTGTTCACAAATCTGGTGGTTAGAAACAACAGATTTAGAACAAATAGTGGTATACCTACTGCGAGTGCTGCAAGATTGAAGAACCCCGCAGCAAGCTACGGGGAATCTTCGACCGTAAGGAAGTTAGCTGTTTTTAGATTCGCTCGCTATTGCGGTTCAGAAGGGCGCTTTTGGAAAAAATCTGATCTCTTATATGAAGCTAAACAAGGAAAAGAATGAAATTAAAACCTGAAAAATATCGAATAGTTCTATCTCGTATTGCGGCAGCCATAGGTTTGTTTTTTTTATGCAGTACACAGAGTTATTGGGAAACAAAAAACGAAATTCTCGTATTTTCTTTGTTTTTTATAGGCATGATTCTTGTCGCTATTGCTTCATTGGGAAGGATGTGGTGTTCACTTTATATCGCCGGTTACAAAGATAAAAAACTAATTAAAGAAGGCCCTTACTCCATTTGCCGAAATCCTTTGTATTTTTTTAGCATGATAGGAGTGGTTGGAATTGGTTGTGCCACCGAAACCTTTACTTTTCCGATAGTCTTCATTGTTCTCTTTGCTCTCTACTATCCTTTTGTTATCAAAAGTGAAGAAAAGCGCCTCAAACAACTTTTTGGAATTGAGTTTGAAGAATACATAAAAAGAGTGCCTGCATTTTTCCCAAAGTTTTCGACTTTTGTTGAACCTGAAAATTACAACGTGAATCCTGCTATCTATAGGGGGCATATTTTTAGTGCAGTATGGTTTATTTGGATAGTTGGAATACTCGAGGTAATCGAGGGAATGAGAAAAATTGGATTGTTTACATACTTGTGGTTACTTTATTAATATTAGCCCAACAAGTGATTTCATTCTATCCTTTTGGATGATGATGGAGAAAAACCAGTACGCTCATGAGCATTATACAAAAAACCGGTTTTGATTTCAGCTTTGATTCCTGCGAATGTGAAGGCTGTCCCGGCTACTGCTGCTGTGGCAAATCCGGAAATATTTGGGTAAGCCAAAATGAGATTCTTCAAATCAGCTCCTTTTTACAAATAAATATAATTGATTATATAGGGACATATCTTAACCGTATCGGCAATAGATTCTCCATCAAAGAACGTCTTGCCGAACAAGGTTTAGAATGCGTCTTTTTTGAACCGCAAAAGCAAGCTTGCTGCGGGAAGCTTCAACACTCCAAAAAACAATGTTCGATTTATCCGGTTAGACCATTTCAATGCCGTCAATATCCATTCTGGGAGCATTTTAAGGAACACAAGGACCAAGTAATCAAAGAGTGTCCAGGCATCATCGCAAAGAAATAAGGCAAGCAAAGAATTGTCGGGTGCGGATTATAGATAAACCAGCAAACAGCAAAGTCGGCGCGGCCATCCATTATGGCCTGAGGCGCCTCCCTGTGGTGAATATGTTCACCATACTCAACTTTTGTGCCTGAAAGTTCATCTGAAAGAAAAGATAAATCAACGTCTTTCCGGGCTGCTACTCCTTTCGGGGTATCAATATATCCTTTGTAGATCATGGCTTCGGTTTTGGAAGCTGTCATGTTTTGCTTTTTAACAATTCATTATATGCTTCCGACAATTTGACAAATTTTTCCTTTTCTCCTCCTTTGTCCGGATGCAGTTTTTGAGCCATTTGCCGGTATATACGGGTTAAACTCTTTTTGCTCATTTTTCTCAGAACATCCTTTTTTAAACCAAATATTGTACTTGCCTCATCTAAAATTACTGAAGCGCTTCTGCGTGGAGGAACATAACCTCTTTTGCTGTTTATGTAGTCACGGATATAGTCGTCCAGAAAAGAACTTCCGCCATATTCGCTATCAAAAAACATAACAACATACCTGGTCAGATATTCGTACAGGTTTCCCTCTGTATCCATTCCGATCCAGAAATCACGGTCGCTGTTCAACCGGCATATTTCTTCGAGTAAATATTGATCAACCTTATTTTGATTCAGGCCCTGAGGCATTGATTTTGCTATCAGCTCGGTAAAATACTTTTGCAGATCAAAAATTACATAAACATATAACTTGTATTCTGATCTATCAAGAGACCTCTCCATGTCCATAAAGTATTGTTCGAGCTCATCCCTTGATTTATTGATAAATTTGCTAAACAGCTTTGGAGACATACGTCCGATTCTTCCCTGATCTATATGCCCAAACTTTAAACAATGAATTCTCCGCTTGTCGAAAAGATGAAACTCTGTTGGCGGCTTCCCCCCTTTTTCTTTATCGGCGATTTTTCTTCTCGATATTCCTCCCATGTGACGATACGGCTCCAGCGCTACTCTGATTTCAGGCTTTAAAAAACGCCAGAAAATATCGTCAAGATCGTCAACAGAATAATTACGGCTTAAAGTCTGGATTCTGTCATCAACTGTTTCATCAATATAGAATGCGTTTCCTCCGGGATAAATAATATATTGGGATGGGTCTGTCCCCAGATCAAACAGATCGCGGCTCTGCAGGCATGTCCCATCACGGTAGGATTCGCTGATAAAATAACGGGTTTCCCCTTTGATTGTTTTTAAAGCAAGATACAAATTGTTTTATCTCCAAGGCGATATAACCCCAATTGAGCTTTGGCTCAATTATGATAATACATTCAATTGTAATCAAGCATTTGTTTTGTTATGGTAATTTTATGGTGCCGGTACCCAAACAATCTAATTGTATCCGATGTGGAACCTGTTGCAAAAAAGGGGGGCCATCTTTTCATCTTGAAGATAAGCATCTGATTGAAAAGGGTATTGTTTTATCAAAATATATTTATACTATCAGAGAGGGCGAACCTGTCTTTGATAATGTTAAGGGCCGGCTTCTGACAGCAACCACCGATATAATAAAAATAAAAGGCGGCAAGCATTCATGGACGTGCATCTTTTTCGACGAAGATGATACTAACTGCAAAATATATAAAAACAGGCCGATTGAATGCAGAGCTCTTAAATGCTGGGATACTGAAGAATTAGAAAAGATATATTCAAAAAACCGGCTGACCCGTAAAGACCTGTTATCAAAAATCAAGGGCCTTTGGAATCTGATCGAAGATCATCAGGCTCGGTGCTCGTATAAAAAGATCAAGGGATTTGTAAGTAAATTAAATACTGATAAAAAAAATAAGGCCGTTGAAGGCATACTCGATATCATCAAATATGACATTCATCTGCGCCCCTTGCTTGCTGAAAAGGCGGGAATAAACCCTGATATGGTTGATTTTCTGTTTGGCCGTCCTTTAACTGAAACAATCAAAATGTATAACTTGCAGGTAAAACACAAAGACGACAGGTATTATCTTAAATCATTAGATATGTCCTCAAAATTATAATTTATCCACATCGAACGGCCGGCAATAACCATGCCCCGGATAGATAAATTTTACACCCTTTATCTGCTTGATTTTATAGATTGAATTTTCCTGATCTTGCCTGCTTGCCACAAATGAATTGTTTACAAGCTTATCCTGGATTACCACAATGAAATCTCCGGAAACAAGGATTCCGCTGTCAGGGTCAAAAAAGGAAACCGAGCAGGGTCTGTGACCGGGAGTCTGTATGGTAATAAAGCCCGGCAGCACTTTTTGTTCGTTTGCAAAGAATTCAACTCGATCCAGGGGAAATCCTTTTTTAAACGGCGTGCCATAAAACCCGCCATTAAACAGATCACCAAACTTCGGGTAATAACCATACTCTTTCATGCACGGCAGGAGTATTTTAATATAATCGCCAAACGAAGGATAAGGGATGCGTTTACGGCCGACAACAAAAGGTTTTGCCTTTTCGTGAAGCCAGATTTCGCAGTTTTTGAAAACTTTTTTAAGGCTTATCCATCCTGCAACATGATCCACATGAAAGTGTGTGCAAACAATGCGCCTTAAAACAGGTAAGGGCTTTAACACGTTAAATAAGCTTTCCATATCAGAAGGCATGCCGCAATCAATAAGAAATGTAGCATTCTGTCGTTTGTCTTCTATAATATAAATATTACTGGTTCTGCCCCTGAATTGATGGATAGTACGGTCACCAGAAAGCTTTTGAGTCTTAGTAATCATTTTTTATTATAACTTTAGGCAGACCGTTTTGATCCCATCCTCTAAGATTATAGTAATCCTTAAGCATGGCCTTTAGCTCATCTTCAGTTATGCTGTTTTCGGTTTTATGAAACTTTTTGTATAAACGCATGGGAAGATTGTCATCCTCCGGTTTCAGGCCTTCACGAATATTAAAACAACGGATCAGGTCCGTTATTTCCGCGGCTCTTTTCTGGAGAGACTCTTTGCTTTCTTTTAAGCCGGTTGTAATTTGAATGAGTTGGCTCAGCCCTTCCCATGAACACTGGTCTTTGTAAAACCGACACAGTATCAGAACATCCATGAGGGTCAGACGATCCTCGAAATCAACAAAGAACTTTGCTTTGTTTTTAATAACATCAGGATCGATAAGGCCGGTTAATTCCGGATTGTGGAAGTTTGCTCTTAAATGGCATGCTCCTCTTTCAGATACCGCAAAAGCAAGCCCGCTTCCCTTAAGGCTTCTTGGATCGTATCCCGGCGGCTCGAGTCCCTTAACATGAACTGCAAAATCTTCAAGGTTCCATTCTTTCGCGGCATATCTAATCCCCCTTGCAAGAATATCCCCAATCCCTTCTCTTTTTGCAATCATTTTAAGTAAACCGGCAATGCCATCCACATCACCATAATCTATATGAAATTCTATCCTTTTCTTTCTTGCAGCTTCGATTGTAAATCCGCAAAGATTGCCTGCTGTTATTGTGTCCATTCCAAGCCTGTCGCAGATATCGTTTAAATAAGCAATTTCCTCGATGCTGTCAATCAGGCAAATGCCGCCAAAAGCATAAATAGTCTCGTATTCAGGCCCTTCGATTTTAAGCCCTGCATGGCGGCCGCTGACAACTGTGGTCATCCTTCCACATGAAATAAAACATTTGGGGCAGGCATGAGGTTTAACGCTGCAGCGCTCATGCAGCGCCTGTGAGCTGATATTTTCCCATCCGTCAAAAAATCCCTGTGCCCAGTATCTTGTTGGAAATGCTCCGGCTAAATTAGCGGTCCTGACCATGTTTGGAGTCCCCCAGGATTTGAAAGCCAGAACCGACGGATTATCCCTTGATTTTTCCGCAACCTGCTTTGAAAAGGTTTTGATATTCTCTTTATCAAAAAGCAACCGCCTTTTATCACCTTTAAAAACTATTGCCTTGAGATTTTTCGATCCCATGACCGTTCCTGTTCCGGTTCTTCCGGCAGAACGCCAGTAGTCGTTTTCGATAACAGCAAAGCAAACAAGCCTTTCGCCGGCCGGCCCTATTACTACTGAACCTGTCTTTTTTCTTTTACTTCCGGTAATTCCAAACCGCTGATTAACAGCATCTTCTGCTTCATAAGTCTCCATTCCCCATATGTCACCGGCATCGTGAAAAACAGCCCCTTCAGGGTGTATTTCCAGAACAGCGGGCTTCTTGCTTTTACCCATAATAACAATAGCGTCAAATCCTGTTGAATCAATGGCTTCCGGAACTCTGCCTCCTGAGTAGGATTCTGAATAAAGGCCTGTCTGAGACGATTTGGTAAAAACTCCGTATCTGCTCGAACCCCATATGACGCTTCCGGTAACAGGGCCGGTTGCAAAGATCAGGCAGTTGGCAGGGGAAAGAGGGTCAACCCCTTCAGGATTAAGCGTATAAAGAAGATAAGAAGCAAGCCCCTTTCCACCAAGATATCTACAATAAATTTTCTCGTCTATTGTTGTTATATTAAATCGTTTTGTGGAAAGATCGACTTTTAAAATCCTGCCATAAAAACCATACATACTAATTCTCCTGCCCCTAACCCGAATATTTCATGAAAAAAAACAAAAACACTTTGAGCCAAACATAAACAGTCCAACATAATTGACAGTAACAGTCTTTTTTGATAGTTGTAAATAATAAGTTGCGATGAATTGAGGTTAATCCGGAGTAGGAATATATTATGGGAAGAAAAAGTCGATTTAAACAAGAAAGAGCAAAAATGCGATCTCAAATAGCGGAAAAACACCCAATGAGAACAGAAATCAAGGAATTCTTATTAAAACGAGATGTTGATATCAATAAAGCATCTGGACTGTTGTATATTGTATCTATGATGGCTAACTTTTTAATTTTTCGCTCAATCAAGGAGCACTCCGAGCTTCCGGATATTAAGCCGGAAGAAAATAAGGATGATGAAAACCGAATGGAAAAGCTCGGTCAAGCACTGTCTTATGAATGTGAACAACTCAGCATTGAATTTCAGGAAATCATGAATGAGCTGGTATTTCCAATGGCCGGCAATACAGCGCTTGTTAAACCGATTTTAAAAAAAATTTACAATCTCCTTGAATCTCTCATACCATCTGATAATTTTCGAGAAACCACGGAAAGCCAGATCGAAAATCCCGATTTTTGGGGCGACAGTCTAACGCACTATGTAGAACTTAAAGAAAAATATTTTGAAGCAATTAAAGACCTCTTCGCCCTTGCCTTAAAGGTTGTCCAATGTAGTCTTAACGGCAGGGAAATGGAACAGGACAGTCACATAAAAAAGCTTGAAGAAATCAGAAAAACACATGGGATCGAAACCGATGATTTTCTAAAACTCAGACGCAGGGCAACAGAGTTTTTTAGGATTGCGTTTGCAACATACCTAAGGATTGAATTCCAACCCCTGAGGGAAGATGTAGATACAAAGATTTTGGAGCCCGCTTATAATATGTATACCGGCTATTGACGTGATCACACGAATTGTAAAAGTTTCAACCTTCATTATTGTGTTGATTCTTATTATCGGAGCATCTGCCTACTTTACTCTCACGCTCATTATTAAGAGTGAAGACACAGTTGTCGTCCCTGATCTTGTCGGAAAAAAAGTATTGTATGCGCTTGAAATTTTAACAGATCTTAAACTTAATGCGAAAATCAAGGGATCTGAATACAGCTCAGACATTCCGGCAGACCATGTAATCTTTCAGGAGCCCGAACCTGGCTCGGAAATAAAAATCGGGCGTGATGTCAGAATAATTATTTCAAAAGGGACAAAAACCATTTTAATGCCGAATCTTCAAGGTCTTTCAATTCAGCAGGCACGAATAATCCTTGAAGAAAACGGATTGCATCTTGGAGAATTGTCGACAATATACAGTAAAAATATTAAAAAAGAGGGAATTATCGCCCAGTCCGTCTCTCAGGGCAGCATTATTACGCGTGACGCATATGTAAATCTTCTTGTAAGCGGGGGTATGCGGCCAAAAGCATACAAGATGCTTGATCTAAAAGGGCTTTCCCTTGAGGATGCAGTATTTTTAATCGAAAAAAACAATCTATTACTCGGGAAAATTAAATTTTATCCCCATGAGGACAAACCAAAAAATGTTATTGTCAGCCAGGAGCCGTTATACGGACATCGGGTTGTCGAGGGTACATTTGTAAATATTATCATAAACAGAAAACACGACCGGATAAACGAGCAATATTTACATGCTGCGGAAGGGGCGAGCATTTTCAGATACAGGTTAAGTGACGGATTTCTAAAAAGACACATTCTTGTATACTTAAACAGCTCCGGGCTTTCAATTGATCTTTTTGATAACTTTGCAAAACCTGGTGAAGAAATTTTACTGATAGTCCCCAGAAATCATGATTCAACCATTTTTCTATATGAAAACGACAAACTAATTAAAACTCAGATTTTCGAACAATAATAGAATAAACTTCAGGAGATATGACAATGAAGAAACTTATTGCGCCTTCAATACTATCTGCCGATTTTTCAAAGCTCGGAGATGAAATAAGATCTGTTGAAGATGCGGGGGCGGACTGGATACATGTTGATGTTATGGACGGTCATTTTGTCCCAAACATAACAATGGGGCCATTAATCGTTAAAGCTGCAAGCAGTATTACATCGCTGCCGATCGACGTGCACCTGATGATAGAAGCGCCTGACCGCTACATTCCGGATTTTGCAAAAGCCGGAGCAGATCTGATTTCCGTTCACATTGAAGCATGTGTTCATGCAAACAGAACTATCCAGATGATAAAAGAATCCGGCTGCCGTGCCGGAATAGCGCTAAACCCCTCAACAGCAATTTCGTCAATAGACTGGATTCTGGAATATATCGATCTTGTGGTGATAATGAGCGTTAACCCCGGATTCGGAGGGCAGACATTTATAACAAACACGCTCGATAAGATCAGAACCCTGCGCAGCATGATTGAGAGTCGGAACCTGTCCACCTTGATCCAAATAGATGGCGGGGTGTGCGAAGAAAACATTGGAGATATTTCAATTGCCGGTTCAGACGTCTTTGTAGCAGGATCAGCGATTTTTGGAAGCCCTGATTATAAAAAAACAATATCAAATTTTAAGAAAATAATCGGGCGATAATCACGAAAACACGAAATAGAAAGCAAAAAACTGAAAAAAATCTTACCACAGAGATCACAGAGCACACTGAGATTTTCTAAAAAAAATTCTCTGCGATCTCTCTGTGTTCCGTGGTAAAGGAGAAGAAATAATGAAGCCATCTAAAAAACGCCGGAAGATCATGGTAATTCACGGTCCAAATTTAAATATGCTGGGGAAAAGAGAGCCTGATATTTATGGGAAGGAGACCCTTGAAGAAATTAATTCAAGACTGGAAAACCTCGGGAAAAAACTGGAGATTGATGTAGAGACATTTCAATCAAATCATGAGGGGGCAATTGTTGAAAAGATCCAAGAAATTTCAGGAAAATACAAAGGGCTGATCATTAATCCCGCTGCATTTACACATACAAGCATTGCTATCCGTGATGCACTTCTTTTGCTCGATATACCTGTAATTGAAGTACATCTATCCAATATTTACAAGAGAGAGCCTTTTCGTCACAAGTCCATGATAGCCGATGTTGCAACCGCTCAAATTTCAGGTTTTGGAGTTCAGGGATATATAATGGCTTTGGAGGCTATTGCTAAAATGTAAGGCCGTTGCAAATTCTAAATTCGCAACGGCCTCATTATTATATATCCTATATCCTGCTATTCTTTTTCACTTGGGATGGCACTCACCGCATGTAAGCGGGCCTTTATTTTCTTTTTCATGGCATCCCTTGCAATTGGTATGAAATGCCTTCATTAGCGGCATCATCTTGCCGGCAGACTCAACTTTATGACATTCTGCACATTCAGTTTCAGCGGAATCATCCCATACATTTTCACCATTTTTATATATATGATGACACGCCAAACAATCGATTCCCGCTTTGTCAGCATGAAGTGTATGCGAAAAAACAGCCCCAGGCCTTTCCCGGTCTATAAAGGAATCACTTTTCAACAAGGTTATCTCATCCTGAGCATATGCAGCGCCGATGATAAAAAGAGACGCCAAACCCGCTATAGCTATATATAATGCTATCCTATTTTTTTTCATTCCAATCCACCTCAAATTTTTTATTGTCATGTACAATAGTTACTCTTCTTCTTTTGGTTTTAAATGATCCGGCACAATCACCATATCGAGAAGAATGGGTTTCAGGAAACTCCACTTGATGCCGATTTTGTAAACTTCTTCCAGGTCCCTGATTGCATCCCAGCAATTATGGCACGCAGAAACCACAAATTTTGCTCCGGTGGCCAGAATCTGATCACGTTTGACTTTCAAGCCTATGTTTCTTTCTTTCCTGTAACGTCCAATGCCGTTCATGCCGCCCCCGCCGCCGCAGCAAAAATTATGTTCACGGTTTGGGCTCATTTCACGGAAATCCTCTGCTATATACGACATGATTTTTCTTGTAACATCAGTCAAGCCATGATTTCTAATATAGTTGCACGGATCCTGAAGCGTGACAGGCTCTTTGATTTTTTTGGCTGGATCCAGCTTAAGCTTTCCTGTTTCCAACGCCTCTAATACCCACTCAACGTAATGAAGTCCCGGAACAGGTGGGTCGCCGCTTTTTCGTCCAGCCCAATAAGGTCCTTCAGTAATAGTTGCACGGTGCTGATGGCCGCATTCTGTGCCAACATATCTCTTTACTTTTAGCCTTTCCATTGCTGCATAGACATTTTCTACCTGCTGCTTGCAACATGCCCAGTCGCCGGCAAACATAGCCAGACTTGTTCCTTCCCAGCCTTTGCTGGGGACTGTCCAGCTTTCACCGGCCAGATGGAACAAAATTGCAGCCTCTGCAAGATCCTGTGGATAATGTTTTGGTTCACGGGCATTTACTACGTACATAATATCCGCCCCCACTTTATCAACAGGAATTTCAAGACCAGGATAATATTCCTCATTTTCTTCCACCATCCATTTACAGGTATCAACATAGTCTTCTACAGTAACATCCATCTGTGCATTATATATCCAATGCATTCCTGATCCGATTTTCATTTCATGCGGCACAAAACCCTGCGAAAAACACAGGCCTCTCAAGTAGCCGAACATGACTCCCATATCAATGCCGTGAGGACAATACATCCCGCAGCGATTACAGCAGGTGCATTTGCCCCATGCTGTATCCATACAATTTATCATGAATTGAGTATCAACATCCCCCTTTCTCTTTACCAGTTCACCAAGTGTGGATTTTATTTTATAAGAGGGGATCTGCTTTGGATCATTGTCATTTGCAAGATAAAAGAAACAGGTATCAGCGCACAAACTGCAATGAGCGCAAATTTCAAGCCAGGTACGGATGCGGGATTTGCAGGTAGCATCCAGAGTTTTTTTCAACGCGGCCGTATCAACGGGAAATACTTCGAGTTCCTTATAATACCTCACGCCCCTGTCTGCCAATAAGAGATCGAGTTCCTCTTTGGTCTTCACAGGTTTTCTGGTAACAAGAGGTGGAAGGTCTTGGCTTTTTGCTTCTTCTGCCATATTTATATCTCCTTAATGAAAATATTGTTAAAATTTTATATAATTACCAAGCGATCCCCCTGCCTTTCGCCCCCCCCCTCTTTATGCCGTAATCCATACCGAGCTGGATTCTGGAGCAGAAGAAGAGAAAGAAATGCGAAAGTTTTGTAAAAGGAATTGCTATCAGCATGATCTCGCCACAGAGAATATGCACAATCAACCAGAACTTGTAGTCCATCCATTGATGATAGGCAATATAGCCTGTAATAAAAGGAGCTAACGCAATAGCCAGAACAATATAATCCGATGCAGTTGTTAAAATCTTGACATTGGGGTCAGTAAGACGACGAATTAAAAAGAAGATTCCCGCGGCAATTACTGCTAAAGTCATATAATCTGCTATATAGTCGGGTATGGTAATCCAGCTTATACTCCACGATTCTTCTATCAGTACAACATGAGCTACCAGAAAGATCGAAGCTATGACAAGGCAGATATGGAACAGATAGGTTACAGCCATAAAAACGGGATGGTTTGCGGTTGTTCGATTGAAAGGCAGCAGCCAATGAAAAAGAGATCTTGCAGCTCCAGTAATTCCCGCGCCAAGCTTTTCAGTATAGGCTACTCTATCGAGCCGCCAATCAAGACCTTTTACATACCAAACAATTCTGGTGATAATCCCGACAAAAAAGATAGCAAATGAAATTAAGGCTAATGGCCCACTTATAAATTCATACATAGCTCCTCCTCAATAGAAAAAACTAAATTACTTGTAACACGAGGCCTTTGCAAAACATCTTACTCGGACAAAATTGAACATTTTTTAAAGGTCTCAAATTTCTGCCTGTTTTATAAACCTTAATTAAAATCTACCAATTAGGTAGGAATACCTAACTATCCAAGAACAGAAGGCTTTGTCAAGCAAATTTTTCATTAATCAAGCATTCTGGAAAATTATACACACCCCCAAATCCGGTCTATTGTGTAATAATTGCAGGGGGTTTCAAAACAAAACAAACGCAACTTCATCTCTATGTATAACATAGGTTAGCACAACCTCTTTAAAGCTGATTTCCATTTAATTTTAATAATTATAGTCCCGTTGTTAAAAGAAAATTAAAGTTACGAGCACAAAGGTCGGAAGCAAATAGATTATGGAAAATTTCAGTATGTAGCCAAAGAAACTCGGCATGGGTGTGCCCGCCTCCTCTGCAATTGACCGCACCATAAAGTTAGGCGCATTCCCAATATAGCTAAATGAACCAAAGAAGACAGCGCCTGCTGAAATCGCCTTCAAATAAATCGAGGTTTCCGTCATAAGAAGAGGAACAGCCTGAGGTTCCGGCATCCCGGGATAAAAGGCTCCAAGTGCGGTATTGAAAAATGTAAGGTAAGTAGGCGCATTATCAAGAAAACCGGAAAGAGCGCCTGTAACCCAGAAATAATGAGCCGGTTCCTTTACTGCGGCAATCAAAAACGCGAGTTCCCCTTTTAAGCCTGCCTTGAGTATAAGAAGGCACGGGACCATGGTAATAAATATTCCGATAAAAAGATATGCCACCTCGATGATCGGAAACCAGCTGAAGTCATTGTCTTCATGTATCTTTTTCGAAGTGGTCAGCATGGAGAGGACACCCATTACGACCAGAATACCATCGCGTGCCCAGTCCTGTATGGACCTGTGAATTCCAAACGTGTTTACCTGTCCCCAGTCCACTATTCCGCTCATGAGCACCGCCCCGACAATACCGCCAAGAAAGAGAAAATTGTGTGTTCCCACTAATTTCAAGGGTTCTTTTTCTCCTTCTTCAACAGGCGCTCCCTTTAATCCTTCCTTTTTATAATGATATGAATCGAGGATAAAATAGATTCCCAGGAGAATTCCGGCGGTTACAAGCATGTGCGGCAGAATCTTCATTGTCCAGAAAAAGGAAACCCCGTGAAGAAATCCTAAAAAGAGCGGCGGATCACCTAAGGGGGTCAATGAACCTCCTATGTTTGCAACCAGAAAAATGAAAAAGACGACCATGAATGTCCTGTTTTTCCGGTAATTATTCGCCTTTAAGAAAGGGCGGATCATCAGCATGGCAGCTCCTGTAGTACCCATCCACGAAGCAAGCACTGTGCCGATAAGTATCATAATAGTATTTACAACCGGTGTCCCGCGTAATGTGCCCTTAAGCATGATGCCGCCGGAAACTGTAAAGAGCGCCCACAGAAGGATAATAAAGGGAACATAGTCGGCAACGATGATATGAGTAATTGCGTACAGAGCAGCGCCCTTATAAGCGATCAAAAAGGGGATACCTATAGCTGCCGCCCAAAAAGCTGAAACCTTGCCAAAATGGTGATGCCAGAACTTTGGGGCCAGAAGCGGGAAGAGCGCTATAGAAAGGAGCATGCACGCAAAAGGGATGCAGCTCCAGAGCGGAAGCACCTCTCCAAGATTGATATGTCCTCCGTGTCCGGTTTCTGCAACAGCATGCGCTGTTTCTTGAGTAGAGCTATGTTTTGTGTCATTTGTTGCTGCAACGCCATGGTCTGAGGCGGCAATAGCCGGAACCAAAAACGCAAAAATACTAAGTAAGAAAATTATCGCTATCCATTTCCCAAGTCTCATCTACCAATTACCTCCTACCATTGCTTTATTCAACAATCCAGACAGTGCAATCTTTTATATTCTGTACAATCTTATTAGATACGCTTCCCAACACAAAGGCAGCAGTCGCGGACAACCCTCTACGTCCCAACACAACTGTGTCGTATTTTCCGTTTTCTGCCTCTGCTATGATATCCCTGGCAATGCCGATAAGCTTGTTTTGTATCTTTACTTCAACGGTGTCATCAGAAAATCCAGCATCCCTTAAAATGGTCCGGCATTCCTCCATCCTTGATTCCGCCTTTTTTCCCCCCTCACTGACCATCCATTTCAGTTCAACAACCTTTTCTGAAAAGAATGGCTGCCCGATCTGTTTTTCCAAGCTTGAAGACATTGTCGGCAATACGCTAAATAAAGTTATATTATTATTTGTTGCGGGCTTAACAGCAGAAGCAACATAAATAACAACTTTTTTCGCATAATCGGATTCATCTAAAGCAATTAGAATCTTCATATTCTTTTTTCTCCTGATTTATTAGGTCAGCCAACCCTTGGTAATGTCAGGCGGCAATCAAATTTTGAATAATTCCTGTCGGGCATTCTTCAAAACACTTGCCGCAACCGGTACACTTTCCACCGTCAACTATCGCCAGGAATCTATCAACTATTATAGCCTCTTCCGGGCATGCTTTTTTACATTTTCCGCAGCCCTGACAGCCAACATTGCATATATCCTTAACAACTTTTCCGCCGTCATGGGAACTGCAAAGAGTCGCTACTTTTTGCGATTCTTTTATCAACGCCGGAATGTGGCGGGGGCAGATATTTACACATGTGCCGCAGCCCGTGCAGAGCTTTTCATTTACTACAGGCAGACCAGCTTCTCCCATTTTCAAGGCTCCAAACGGGCAATTTACAACACAGGTCCCAAGACCAAGGCAGCCATACTTGCAACTTTTGTCTCCTCCGGCAAGCAGAATAGCCGCCCGGCAGTCTAATACGCCCTTGTAATTGTATTTTCGTTCTGCAGCGCTATGGGTGCCTTTGCAAAATATGTTGATTATATCCCTTTCAGCTGATCCAGCGGATACTCCAAGAACAGCGGCAATCGCCTCTGCGATGTCATCGCCGCCGGCCTTACAAGCACTGGGCGGGGCTTCGCCAGCCGCTATAGCAACGGCTGCGTCGCTGCAGCCGGCATAGCCGCATCCCCCACAATTCGCGCCGGGAAGACACTCATCTATAGCAAGAACTTTTGGATCAACATAGACATAAAAAACTTTTGACGCAATTCCCAGTACAACACTTAGCGCCAAGCCGATGCCGCCCATTGCCACCATCGCATTTAATATGGGTCCCATAAAATTCGCTGCCTCCTAATTTTGCCGGTTTTGTAAAAAGTCGTATTCCCCCATTTATGACGGAACTTATTGAAAAGTTGCCTACATGGCTTGTAGGATATTGATTTGACAAAAACTTTGAAAAAAGACCGCCTGGGGAAATAGTTAATTTCATCACTTTTATTTTACATTTATGTAGACTTGTCTTAAAAAATAAAATTTAAAGAAAGATACAATTGGCCGCAAGTATAATGAACTGCCGATATTGTCAAGTGAAAAAAGGTAATTTAACTAAATTACAGCAAGGAAACAAGCATTGCCGTTATTAAATTTAGCCTAAATAACAATAGGTTATGATATAGAGCTATCGAAACATTCTTTTAAATACTGTTTTGCCAAAATTTTTCAGGTTCCAAACAATTTTTATTATTTTTAAGAAAAAAAGTCTTGAAAGCTTGTTTGCATTATGGTACGGGAGCTCAGATTTTATTTCACGCCTACTTAGAAACCTTGAAAGGATCGAACATAAAATGACTTCTCACAAAGAATTGCAGTTAGTTTATGGCTTGGCTATCATTTTGTTGGTTGTGGGTGTTCTAAGTTATGCTGCTTTTCCTGCCAAAGCTCCGGAACGACCGGTCAGGTTAATGTTTAAATGTGTTGCGGGAAAGATTCTGTTTGATCACAAGACACATACTGTTGAATCAGGTTACGGTATTTCATGCAGTAGCTGTCATCATAATCTTGAAGAAGGCGAGACAAATCCCCAGGCCTGCGGAGAATGTCATGAACCTGAAAGCCAGGAGGAAGATATGCTAAGCAGGTCTGATGCATTCCATAAACAATGTATCAGTTGCCATAAGGAATCTGAAGCAGGTCCTGAAAAATGTGAATCATGCCATGTAATGTAAAGCAGATAGCTTTTTTGCCGTCTGCTTTTTTTTGTGTTTTTAAACTGAGAGCGTCGTCAAGTTGAATAAAAAAACCCGTTCGCTTCGCCTGTATTGCAAATCATATAGGCTTGACCGCCATTGAAAAGTGCTCAGGCGAAGCGCGCGAGTGGAGAGCTTAGAAAGGTTAAACTATGATAAAAAGATCGTTTATCGGTTTGTCAAAACCACGACTTGCATATGGATCGCTTGAAGACACACCTTCCCTTAAGCAAATCCCAACCTCAAAAGAGGTCACCCTTTTAGCAGACTGTCCGTTTGACAAAAAAAATCTGTTATTTAAAAAAAAAGCGGCTGTTAAGACCGGCCAGAGGCTTTTACTTTACAAGGAAAGCGATGAGTATGTTGTGTCAAGTGTCACAGGAGAAGTATCATCAATATCCTCTTATACAGGCGACTTTGGCCGATCTTATACTGCCATTGCAATTGAAGTGGCTGGTGATGAGGAAATAGATGATGAATTCAATTCCGCCGCAAGCGGATCAAAGGACGCCTCTCTTGAAACCGTCAAAAATTATCTTGCGTTTGCTCCGGGCAACCCTCCCGTTAAACTGTTTTCCGACAAAGACAAACCTATAAATACAATCGTTGTTTGTTGTGTTGACAGCGATCTATTAATAACAACAAACCAATATATTGTTAAATCCGATATTGATGCAATAAAAAATGGTATAAGTATCCTGAAAACAGTAACCGGAGTTAATGATATTATAATGGTAGCTTCACAGAGCCAGATGCATGAACTCTCCGCAACCGGTGAAAAAGTAAATCAGGTTAATGATACATATCCATCCGCGCTTCCGCATCTTATTATGAAAAATGTCCTTGGCAAGATGGTACCTGCCGGGAAAACCCCTGAAGATATCGGGGTGTGTTTTATCAGCGCTGAAGCGGTTGCATCTATCGGAAATGCTTTTAAAAGCGGCCAAATACCCGTAACAAAAATCTTTACTCTTGTTAAGAAAGATGGCTCTAAATCACTTGTATCCGCAAGGATAGGAACACCGGCAAGCGATATCTTCAAGGCTTTTAATATTACCTTAAACGAAAACGACAGGATAATTTTCGGCGGCCCCATGACAGGATCGTCCGTCTATTCAGAAGATCATCCGGTTCAGCCCGACACCGATGCCATTATCGTACAGGATAAAGATGATATACCTGTTATTTCAGATTACCCCTGCACAAACTGTGGCGACTGCATAAGGGTATGCCCGGCAAATATTCAGATTAACCTGCTTGTCCGGTTTCTTGAAGCCGGACAATATGAAGCAGCAGCAGATCAGTACGATTTGTATTCATGCATTGAATGCGGTCTTTGCAGTTATGTTTGTGTGTCTGAAATGCCGATATTCCAGTATATCAGGGCGGCAAAATATGAGCTTGGCAGGGCAAATACAGCGGAGGCAACCAATGGTTGATAATAATATAGCTGATAACAACACGGTTAATACTAACAAATTCATAGTTTCACATGCCCCTTTCTGGCACGATGGAAGCAAAATATCTCTGCGAAATTATAATATGGCGCTTGCGGCTCTCCCTGCAATCCTGTTTGGCATTTATTACTATGGCATGCAGGCTGTCGGTGTTTTGTCACTTTCCATCTCCACGGCAATTATATGGGAATTTATTTTTTGTCGTATAACAAAACGTTCAAATACAATTGGAGACGGTAACGCAGCCATTATAGGCATGTTATTAGGCATGCTTTTACCTGCAACAGCGCCATGGTGGTTTGTAATAACAGGAACATTTGTTGCCATTATTATCGGAAAACAGATCTTTGGCGGAATCGGAGCCAATCCTTTTAATCCTGTAGCTGTTGCTATTGCTATCCTGATGTTATCGTGGGGAAATGTATTTGATTTTAACGAAGCGCTTATAAATTTTGATTTCGATTTTGCCATGGTCTATCCTCTTGCCGCTTTGAAACATTTTGGCGTATCTGCTGTTGATTCCTTCAGCATGGGTAATCTTTTAATGGGCAAACAGTCAGGAGGAATAGGTTCAACCTTTGGTCTTGGCCTTATTGCCGGAGGAATTTACCTCATTATCAGAGGAATCATCAGGTGGGAAATATCAATTTCCTTTTTAGCCGGTATCATTATAACCTCTCTGATATTTAATATAACTGATCCCGCGCGTTACGCAGGCCCGGTTATCCATCTTTTTGCCGGCTATACTTTGATCGGGGCCTTTTTCCTTGCAACAGAAGATTCATCTTCACCCGTTAACTTTATTCCAATGCTTATTTATGGAGCAGGCGCTGGATTTTTGACCGTGCTTATAAGAAATATCGGCTTTTATGTTGATGGAGTGATATTTGCAATCCTGATCATGAATCTTATAAATCCGCTTATAGATAAAATCAGACCAAAAGCTATTGGAAAGGTTGTAGAAAATGCGTGAAATAATTAAAATGATTGTAGTGCTTACAGTTTTAAGCTGTTTCTCGGGTGGTCTGCTTGCGGCAATCCGCGGTGGAACAAAGGATAAAATTGAAAACCAGCAGTTAGAGTTTGTTAAAGGGCCTGCAATAAGGAATATTCTTAAGGGGTCTTCCAACGATCCTATTGCTGACCGCTTTAAAATCAAGGACGGCGATGTTGAAAGAAGCTTCTTTGTAGGTATATTTGACGGAAAGGCTAATACAGTTGCGTTTGAAAGCTTTGGAAAGGGATTTGGCGGTGATATCGGCATTATGATTGGTGTAAACATAAATGATGACAAGATTGTTAACATGGGCGTAACTACCCATAGTGAAACACCGGGCGTTGGTTCCAAAGCACAATCAGAACCTAAATTATCAAATAGATTCAAAGGATTGGATCTGTTTCAATCCTTTAAAGTCAAACCGGATGGTGGACAGATTGATGCCATGTCAGGAGCCACAGTTACTTCACGCGGAGTTTGTGGCGGAGTAACAGAAGCCGGCAGTGTTTATAAACGCTTAAAACCTCAAGTCATTGAAAAAATGAAACAATTTAGTCCATTATAAAAACCCTTGCCCTCAGGGCAAGGTCAGAGTTCATTGGCTTTGCCTTTTGAACGACCCATTGTTACATCCAGACCTGAGTTGTCCCAACAGCATCAGGAAAGGAGTAACAAATGAGTCGTTTTCGA
>JAUSPN010000088.1 GCA_030656555.1 Candidatus Desulfaltia sp.
CCTACGGAAGTGGCAAGATTTATGAATTAAACAGGTTAGCGCCCTTTGCGCACTTTGCCCCGAAGGGGATCCTCTGGATCGAGAGGAAATAAAAAATGTTAAACTCGCTCAACACAGCCCGTCTCGATAAGCAGGAAAGGACAGCCCTTGAATACGCGCTTGATGGTATTAATGACGAGGTCTATCTTTTCGGTTCCCGGATTGATCCGGCTAAAAGAGGCGGTGATATAGATATCTTGATCTTCAGCAAAGCAGATTCCTTAATATTATCCCGGAAAATCGGATTGAAATTCTTTGAAAAATGTGAAGAAAAAATCGATGTGATCGTCATGAACCCTGAAAATGTGACGGAAGAACAAAAATCCTTTTTAAACACTATTACAAAGATTAAAATCAAATGAATAAGGACATGGATATCTTACTGAAACAGGCTGCCCAAAAAGCCCACGATGCTATTGAATTACTTGAAGCGTCATTGAAAAGCATCAATCATTATGATCCGTCCCGGGATTATTCTCCAAAAGAACGCGAACCCTTTGACGCTATGAGTGATCGTTTCATAAGAGCAGTTGAAATTTCAATTAAATATTTCAGAACCTATGAATTGGCTCAATATGCCGAAAATTCCGATACTTTGCGAGATTTACTCAACAGAATGGAAAAAGCCGAACTGATTTCCGCTACCCAGCGTTGGATGGAAATGCGCGATATCCGGAATCGTATCGTTCACGATTATCTGCCTGGTGAGTTAAAAGAGTTTTATAATTTGATTTGTGGCGAATATGGTCAGGAACTTCTTCAATTAAAGAAAATGATCTCAGAAAGATGATTTCTCTTAGAATAGAGTTTACCCCGATCATCGGGGCCACGAGCGCAATGTTAAAAATATAGTAACTACTCAGGCACATAATTGGGTAAAAGTTATTTATTTTAACCTCCATGACGGCAAGAATAGACAGGAGAGGAGGCAAAAAAGTCAAAAATGATTAAAATAATATTAGCTTTTTCGAAAACAGGTGTTTATATTCCCCTATGCATAGAGAGGAATCGGGAAAATCAATCATCACAGTTCAAGTTCCAAATGAGGAATCAATTGAGTCTGCCTATAGACAAGGCGAAGATTCGGTCAAGAAATTAATCACAGAACTTATCAATATAGTTCAGACATTATCGAAGCATATCCAGGATCAGGCAGAGACCATTCAGCGCTTACAAGACCAATTATCAAAGAATAGCGGTAACAGCAGCAAACCGCCCTCCGGCGATTGCTATAAAAAGAAGCCCTATCGCATCAGTTTAAGGAAAAGCGGAGAAAGGCAGAATGGTGGACAAAAAGGCCATCAAGGAGCCACCTTGAGGCAGGTAGAAAATCCCGATATAATAAAAGTACACACAGTTGCCGAATGCTGTAACTGCCATGCCTCTCTGAAAGATGTAAAATCTTTTACACATGAAAAGCGTCAACTGTTTGAAATCCCGGCAATCAGAGTAGAAGTCACGGAACATCAATCTGAAATTAAAATATGTCCGTATTGTGGTGCACGTAATAAAGCTGAATTTCCGGAAGAGCTAAGCCAGCCGGTTCAGTATGGCTCCAGGTTAAAGAGTCATGCGAGTTACTTCAATAATTATCAATTTATTCCTTTGCAGAGAACCTGTGAAATATTTAAAGATCTCTATGGATGTCCAATATCAGAAGCGGCTATTCTAAAAGCAAATACGGACTTGTCCAAACATCTGCAGCCTTCAATTGAATCTATTAAAAAGCAAATAATTAAATCTGGTGTTATCCATGCTGACGAATCCGGGTTCCGCGTCAATAATAAACTCCACTGGTTGCATTCGAATAGCACTTCTCTTTTCACCTATTACGGCATTCATAAAAAACGCGGAAAAGAAGCTATGGATGCTATCGGCATTCTTCCCGGTTTCAAAAAAACAGTTGTTCACGACCACTGGAAACCCTACTTCAAATATGATCATTTTCAACATGCTCTCTGTAATGCTCATCATTTGAGAGAATTAAAATTTATAACGGAACAATACCGCCAACCCTGGTCAGAAGATATGGCCAATTTACTCTTGGAGATAAAAGCAGAAATTGAAGTTGCCGTGAAAAATAAGCATGCAGAGAATCTAAGTTCAAAACAAATTGCCGGATTTGAAGAACGTTATGACAAAATCATAGAAAAAGGCTTCTCCGCGAATCCGCCGCCGGAAATAAGGCAAGCATCAGGTAAACGAGGAAGAATCAAACGGTCGCCGCCGATAAATTTGCTCAATCGCTTGAAGAATTATAAAAAAGAGACTCTGGCTTTTATGTATGATTTCAATGTCCCCTTTGACAATAACCAAGGTGAAAGAGATATTCGTATGGTCAAAGTCAAACAAAAGGTGTCGGGAACGATGCGAACGATTGAGGGCGCCGAAGTATTCTGCAATATTCGTGGATACATCTCTACTATCCGAAAAAACTCACTATCGGTTATTAATGCAATTCAAGATGCCTTTAATGGAAAACCATTCATACCCGATTTAAATAAATCATAAAATCTGATATTGTTTGCCTGAGTAGTTAC
>JAUSPN010000098.1 GCA_030656555.1 Candidatus Desulfaltia sp.
CTATTATTACTGGCAAATAATTTTATTGAAATGTTCTCAGTATTAAGGCACACTGTAAAAAAATAACTTTCCTCGTCATGTTTTATCAAAAAACGCCATCCTAATTGCGCCTAACTTTGTATCTTACTGCGGGGTTCGTGGCCTTCACTTGCGGCTATTGAGCGCCAGCGGAATAGCCGTCAAGTGCAAGGCATGGTTCGGAATTTCCCGCTATCATTAGGCATTTTGCCTACAGGTATCTCTCGGTGAGATACCGAATATAGTCGTTATGTACTGGTCTTAATTGATTTGCTAAAGTGATAATCAGCTCCTGATAAGTGAGCGAATGGAACTTGATTCCGTCCTGTTTCGCAACGCCGGAAAACTCTTCAGCCTCATCCCGATGACGTTTCCCCTGTTCGCCAAGTACATCATACCAAAGGTAGAGGAGGCGAAATCCATCTATGCCGACCAGACGTTTCAACCCAAGGATGTGCTTCACGAGTTGTGCAGGATGCAAATGCATGAAATTACGGTCCTCTGGAGAAATTCGCTCTGCAAATGCCCGCAAATTCGGGATGTCGCTCCAGATTTCGGCATATTCCAGATACTTTGACTTTAGTCCACCATGCTTGTGGGCACCATATGCCTCAGAGAATTTGCACTCGATGGCAAACCGCTTAATTCTTGCCGTGGGAGTATTATGAATTACCACGTCTATATTTGGGTGGTAGCCGAAGCTGGCCTTTATTGGATATTTCTCCTCAAAATGAATATCATATGACACCTGCGACCCTCGCCTGCAAAGTCCACATGCAGCGGCAATAACAGGGACTGCAGAGATGGACTTCCAGTATTGGAATACATTGACCCCTATCGCTGAGGACGAGTGTACGGCCTGCATTTTGCCCGGTAGACCCGAGGACCCGAGCTCGCTACCATCACCTTCCGCAAATGATCTTCGGACATCCGGAAGGAGCGGTTGAAAAAGGTTGTAGTCAAGATTAGTCGTATAAGTGGGCCGACCACGATTTATTTTGCTGCCAATGAGATCCAGACCTTGATTCTTGGCCCATTCAGTCTGCTTTGCCAGAATGTACTGATATCCGTTCATTCTTTCTCCATTCCGAACGAATAATTAAGCAGGCGCACGTCCTTCGCGATCTGCTTCAATGACATGTTGGAATGAAAATCTCAGTTTTGCATCAAGCACACGTCCAACATCACTCGTTAATCTATGTGGCGCAATTATTAGCCAAAATAATAGCAGATGTGGTATGGCTGATAGTCTTTCTGGCAAGTATTCGCATGTTTCTATGCTAGCTTCTTCGCAGAGTTTTATCCAAGTATACTCCGAAGGATATTGGCGGGTCTCCTCAACGCCATCTCTACATCTGAGTCGGCCATACTGCCAAGCTTGTGCAGGAATAAAACGCTTGTGACCTAAACGATTAAAATAAGGCCAACCTTCTTGACAAGGCTGCTTTAAGTTATACTTGGCCATAAGTTGTAGTAATAACTCGGCATTGTATGTAGATCCAGCAAAAGTTTCTTCTTTAAGAGCTGATGATTCATCTGAAGCCTTCAGGCCATAGAGAGCTCGCCCTACATCCTCAAAACCGTAATATGGATCAGGCAAGGCATGTTTATTCCCTGGTTGGTTCGATGCGATAACAGCTTTAAAAAGACCAATGAGTTCATGGTCAGGTCTCACTACCGACGTGGCTGTCGTTCGGAGGAACTGTTGCAGAGCAAAAAAACATGGTATTGCGGCTTCACCCCATAAGAATAAAGACTCGTGACGTCGATTCAACCATTCGGCAATGGCTCTCCGCCGCTTCTTGTCATCCGAGGTACTTGCCGGAAAAAACCACAAGACACTGAATAGGCCGCATAACAGAGTGTAGCGCCACCTGTATACTTCAGGTTCGGCAAGAGCATTTCCCTCAATTAAATCCTCTCTATCTTGCGTTTCATTCCACAATGCGACTAAAGAATCTTTAACAGCTTGTTCTGCCAGCAAGAGAGAGCCATTACTTTTTTTGCTCATCTTGAGATTTGAGCGCTCATGTGATGCAATAGCGCTGACCACGAAGAAACACCAGGCAGAGGCGACTGCATAATGGTTGTCTTCCATGGCAAATTGATGCGTTGCTACTCCCGTGAGTAAGGCGGCACTAGACGTCGCCCTCTCAAGTTGTGCCGCCTTCAACGTAGTATCAGATAATCGAAGAGCGAACATCTCCTCAAGTATTGATGCAAGGCGCTTTATCGGTAATAAATCTCGCCCGTCAATGAGGAAGATTTCCAGTAGCTCACGAATGTTGTCTATTGCACTTGGCCAGAGACTAATGCCAAGGTCCCTCGCCCAAACAATCAGTTGACCGCGACCGATCAGTGAAAGTTTAGACAAATAAGGCCCTCGATTTAGATCATCAACTGCCCGTTGGACCTCTTCGTCAAAATAACCATTGGAAACCAAAAATGAGCGATGAGCGACGCCTTCGGGGATGCCAGGGAAAACGATAGGTTGTGACATTAATTGAATGAGTTGTTGCTGCAGATCCTTTCGGAATTCGTTTAATCCTAATCGACCGCCTGGGTTTCCCTTCAACTGGAATGCACACGGTACCCCGTCATGAGTAATCGCAATGATATCCTTGCCATACTCCAAAGCACAATGGCGGGTACTGTGAAGCACGCAATATCCTTGCGCAGCAAGCATCTGAACGAAGCTTGCCTGATAACTTCGTTCATTAGTGCTATCCAACCAATTTTCGAGCAGCTTCTCTATCACGCCATTCCGTCCGTTTTTTGTCGATAATTTTATTGTAACGTTCACTCAATTCTGGATCTTGCTGGATATGCTCCATAGTTTCTTTCACACGGTCAGTCAGTGCTGGTGGGATTACCACAGTTAGCTCTTTGTGTTGGACACCATCATCCTCAAAGTCCATTTGAATTTTTTCCAGTACCTCGAAAATAGCTTCAGCACTAAATGGCCTCCCTTTAGCATCTACTACGTTACCCACTTTATTTACAGCTTTGTTAATAGTTGCAAAGGCATGTGAGCTTATCTGATTAGCCATTTCTCGCGCAGCTGTATCCAGTTTATTGATTCGTTGTTCAACGCTAAGATGCTGTATTTCTTCAACTTTTAAATTTAATTCAGCAGATGCTGCCTTGAGTGTTGTTTCATCGCGGCTGTCATCTGGGCGAAGAGTCATAGGACTCCTTCCTTCTTTTATGACGGACCGTGGGACTTCCCCAACAACACCTAAATACGCATTCACGCGGTTTTTGAAAACCGTATGGAACACTTGAGCAATATCAGCCTTTAATTGGGGCAGATCTGGTAGCACTCAGTCCTCCTTTTTATTCCAACAGTGTTAATAATTGGAAATTTCTTTTCCATGATATTGGACTATATATCTGGAAAAAGTTTCCATGTATTCGTGTATTAATTTAAACTACAGTAAATATTTTGTCTGGGCTATTTTGGGAATGCTTCTCAGTTTATGGGTTTGTATTGTCAAGAACAGCTAAATCCTTTTTTTGTACTGACCAAACTATCTTGTTTTTCGATTGCCATATGAACTTAGTTTTTCTTTTACTGTAAAGCCGATTTTCTTCTTTGGCTTATTTTCAATATTTATTAATTGATCTAAGGTCTCAAACACAATCTGAAAACGTTCATCAGTTATTTGTTTTAACTCTCCGAACTCTTTCCTGAGCTCTTTATTGTCAAGAACCATTTGTCTGAGCCTTGTAAAAACACGCATTATTTGTATGTTTACCTGAACAGCTCTTTCGCTCTTTAAGACAGAGGAAAGCATTAGTACACCATGCTCTGTAAATGCAAATGGAGGAATACGTAATCCCATTATATCTTGATTGGAGGTCGCAAATTGCGACCTCCAATTTTTTAATTCCTCTTTTGTGAGTTCAAACATGAAATCTTCCGGAAATCTTTCAATGTTCCTTCGCACCTGTTCCTTTAAACGTTTTGTTTCAACACCGTAAAGAGTTGCAAGATCTCTATCCAGCATTACTTTTGTTCCACGGATCAGATGTATTTTACCGGCAATTATTTCGACAGATACAATATCAGACATAATAAATCCTTGGTTTGTCCATAGTTTCATGTCAAAATTTGTAAAGCAAAAAGCCCCATCCTTCATATGGCTGAAAGAGATGGGGCTTTATTTTTTTGTAATACTATGGTTGTTCACGAAATCCTCCTGTTCGAGGTTCAAAAACAGACCGAAATTAATCCAAGGCATTCTGTGTCAAATAAATATATAAGTCAACCTTAATTTCTTATCTTTTCGATGAGTTATCACAAGGATTCTGTTGCCCTGAATGAGCATAAACAAAACTGAAGATATTCGATTTTATTGAAAAACCCTCACGCATTAATAAGGGGAATCTTATATTTTTTTATATGGTTATCATTTGTTATGATCGTCAGACTTTCTACTTTTGCCTGGGCTACAAGCATTCTGTCAAAAGGGTCTCTGTGATGTAGGGGCAGGTTTCCGACTGCATAGGCATGTTCTATTGTAATATCAAGAGGTTCAAATTCCTGTTGTCCTAATACTTTGCGAAAATTTGCAGGGATTTTCAGCTTGCCCAAGGCTTGTTTAATTTGTATTTCCCATATTACCGCCGCACTTACAAAAACTAAATTCCGGCCGTCAGCAATTGCCGTTCTTGCTTGTCGGGAAAGATTAGGATGGTCATCGAGCCACCATAGAAGAACGTGTGTATCTAATAAAAGATTCATGGTTTCACCATTCCGAAAGCTTCGGCAATATCTTCCGGCAGTTCATCAAAATCATCGGAAATCTTTATTTTTCCCTGCAAAACTCCTGGATGGCGCTGTTTATCGCTTCGCTCGTACCTCACCAGTTTTGCAACCGGTTTACCTGCTTTTCCTATGATAACTTCTTGTCCTGATACGACTTTTTCAATGAGTGCGGAAAGCTGGGCCTTTGCTTCTGATATATTGGTTATTAACATATCTGTCACCTCCATGCCATAGTTTGACCAGACCAGACTATAATGTCAAGTGGTTTTTAAAATTAATACACTATGTAAACTCAAAATTTCGGCCATATCGCGGCCTGGGAATCTGGGGATTTAAGAGAAATTTCGCGGCGAAGAAAGTTCGAGTCAGTGAGTTTATTTCTGATTATAGAATTGCACAATCGCGTCGCACAGTCCGGGTATAGTATATGATTCGGCGGCTATATGGACATTAAAGCCCAGGGCTTTTGCGGTATCGGTGGTTATCGGCCCTATGCTGGCGATAGTTACGCGTTTCATCAGGTCATTAAACTTCTCAGGCGGAATAAGCGCGTGAAAGTTTTTTACAGTAGATGAACTCGTAAATGTTATAAGATCTACAGTTCCCTGTTCCAGCCCAGCTATCAAAGCATCAACGTTATCACGAACCTTTTCGGTGCGATACGCGGTTACTTCATCGACTATGGCTCCCATTTTTGCCAGCTCTACCGGAAGAATGGGCCTTGCCTCCTTTGCGCGCGGCAAAAGAACCTTTTTACCTTTTATATCTTCCTGCGCAAACGCCTCGATTATAGACTCGGCCACGTAGCTTTCAGGAACAATATCGCTTTTTAATCCAAAATCAAACATCCTTTTCGCGGTTGCAGGCCCTATCGATGCGGTGCGAAGATTGCTGAAAGCCCGCACATCCCTGTCTTGTTTAAAAAGCCTTTCAAAGAAAAAGTTTACGCCGTTTACGCTTGTAAAAATAAGCCAGTCATATGAGGAAAGGTTGTCTATAGCAGTATCAAGCGGTTCCCAGTCGTCTGGAGGAACAACCTTTATGGTGGGGCATTCCAGACATTCAGCGCCAAGATCAGACAGAATTTTAACAAGTTCGCTTGCCTGCTGCCTGGCTCTGGTTACCACAATTTTTTTCCCCATCAAAGGCCGGTTCTCAAACCATTGCATTGTTTCTCTTAACTTGACTACTCCGCCCACTACAATTATTGCAGGCGACTTCAGGCCGGCTGATTCCACACGCTCAACAATATTATCAAGCGTTCCCGTAACCGTCATCTGTTTGTTTGTTGTTCCCCATCTTACCAGGGCCACAGGTGTATCGCTCTGCATGCCGTGACTGATGAGCTGCTTTGTGATATTGGGAAGGTTTTTAACACCCATCAAAAACACAATGGTTCCTATGCCCTTTACAAGGGAAGCCCAGTCTATGCTTGATTCTTCTTTGGTCGGATCTTCATGGCCTGTAACAAAGGCAACAGTAGAGGTAAAACTCCTGTGTGTCAGTGGAATCCCCGCATAGGCAGGAGCGGCTATTGCAGAGGTTACGCCGGGCACGATCTCAAAGGGAATACCGGCGTTAATCAGTTCTTCCGCTTCTTCAGCGCCGCGTCCGAATATAAAGGGATCGCCGCCTTTCAGCCGGGCAACGATTAAACCAATTTTTGCTTTTTCCACTATCAGAGCGCTTATTTTTTCCTGAGCCAGAGTATGATCTCCGCCTTTTTTGCCGACATATATAATTTCGGCATTCTTTTTGGCATGTTGTAAAAACATCGGTGATGCAAGATAATCATAAATTATGACATCTGCCTTCTCAATACATTCCAATCCTTTTACTGTAATAAGCCCTGGGTCACCAGGTCCCGCACCGATCAGATATACTTTGCCTTTATTTGTTTTCATAATAATATTTCGATTCGTTATAAAAAACTCTTACCACAGAGATCACAGAGCACGCAGAGATTTTCAATAAAATCTGTAACCGTTCAAGGTTCAAGGTTCAGAGGTTAATCGCTTTGCGATTTTCTTCATCCTTAAATTTCGAGGCTTCCTGGATAGCGCTAATGATTAGCGCTGACGCTTCACTTCGTGTCACTACGTGTCCCGCTGAAATTTAACCTTGAACTTTGAACCTCTGAACCGTGAACGGTCACTTGTATTTAAATCTATCTGCGTTTATCTGTGTGAATCTGTGGCTCAATTGTTAAAATTATTCTTCAAATCTTCCAGTATTTCCCTGGCGCCCATTGAAAGAAGGGATTTTGCCAGTTTTATTCCAAGTTTTTCCGAATCTTCTTCAGGGCCTGAAATTATATCCTTTATCATAGTCGTTCCATCAACGGTTGCGACAAGCCCTGTTAATGTAAAGATATTATTTTGAATTCTGCCGTGGGCTGCAATCGGAATCTGGCAGCCGCCCTCCAGAAATTTTAAAAATGCCCGTTCGCCTGAAACTATCCTTCTTGACTGATAATGATCCATGCAGGCAACAACCTGTGCGATATCTGTATCTTTTTCCCTGATTTCAATGCACAGGGCGCCCTGACCAACAGCAGGCAGCATTATATCATCATCAAGGTATTCGGTGATTTTGTTTTCAAAACCAAGCCTTTTTACCCCTGCCGCGGCGAGTATAATTGCATCCATATTGCCTGATTCAAGCTTTTTAAGGCGGGTGTCAAGGTTGCCTCTAAGGGGTAGTATTTTGATATCCGGTCTTGTGTGCAAAAGCTGGGCGCTCCGACGAAGACTGCTGGTTCCTATGCCGGCTCCGTTCGCCAGTTCTGAAAAAGAAAGTCCGTTTTGAGATATTAAAACATCCTGCGATACTTCACGCTCAGGAATTGCGCCTATGCAAAGACCCTCCGGTATTTCAGCCGGCATGTCTTTCATGCTGTGCACGGCGAGATCGATACGTCCGTCTAAAAGAGCTTCCTCTATCTCTTTGACAAAAAGCCCTTTGCCTCCAACCATGGAAAGAGGCACATCGAGGATCTTGTCGCCTTTGGTTTTTATGATTTTAATTTCAACAGACAAAAGGGGATGTTTTTTATAAAGAGCCGATTGTACCCAGCCGGCCTGCCAGAGAGCCAGCTTGCTTCCCCTTGTTCCAATTTTAATTTTTCTTTTCATCAGTGCCCGCAAGTTGAACAACTGGTAGCTGAGCAGCCACCGCAAGACGAGTCGGCAGCAGACGCCCTTACAGTTTCGCCGCTACTTCCCTTGCTCATGAATCCGCATGCAGACATCAATCTTACTACCTTTTTGTTTTTGCAGGAAGGGCAAATCGGCTTTTCCTTTCCAAATACAAGGAGTTCAAAATTTTTATCGCAATCATTACAATGATATTCATAAATCGGCATTATAGTTCCCTCAGATTAAATTTGTTCGATAACTCCGGCCGCGATAAGGGGCAACATGATTTCATGATGACCCACAAGATTAAAGCCTCGCCCTCCTTTGGCCGTAGGCCTGTTAACAACATTTGTCAGGGGACGGTATTGCTTGATGAAATCCATATTGACTGTTGTAAAATTATCCACTTTATGGCCAAGATTTCTGACAAGTGTAATTGCCTTTAAAAAAACTTCCGGCAGTATTACCGCAGAGCCAACATTCAGGTAAACACCTCCATCCATACCGCTTATCACGGAAGCAAGGATTCTGAAATCTCTGTGGCTCGCTCCGCCGGCCGCCTCTGCATCAAAGCCGGGGTGCATATGAATTATATCTGTTCCAATGGCAACATGCACTGTAACAGGTATGCCTAAACGGGCTCCTGCCGCAAGGATGCTTTTATCCATAAACGGCAGATTTTTTTCAATAATCGATATACCCACGGCTTCTCCAAGCCCTTTTGATTGTTTACCGGCCATGGTAATTGCTTTGCTTAAAAAGTCGCAGGTTTCAGAGGCCATACCGAAACTGCCATCTCCAATAGCTGCTGCAACATCTTCCGATGTCCGGCCTGTCATGGCAATTTCAAAATCATGAATAATTCCCGCCCCATTCATTGCAACAGCATTAATTACGCCGCGTTCCATGAGGTCTATCACGACAGGGTTCAGCCCGACCTTAATTACATGCGCCCCCATTGCCAGAACAATGGTTTTATCCATTTTATGTGCTGTTACAATTGAGGAGATAATCTCCTTGATATTGCTGCCCGCAAGTATATTCGGCAAAGAGTCCAGAAAATCATTAAAAGATAATCCCTTTGTCCATTTTTTCGCAAAATCGTCTGCAGATACTTTGCTTTTTCGATTTGCAAGCGGATATGTTTTCAGATTTGTTAAGTCTATTGGTATAAATGAATTAGGCATTTAAACAAAC
This sequence comes from Candidatus Desulfaltia sp., assembly GCA_030656555.1. GTDB lineage: Bacteria > Desulfobacterota > Desulfobacteria > Desulfobacterales > ETH-SRB1 > Desulfaltia. The sequence continues at coordinate 9,124 of JAUSPN010000098.1, forward strand.
TCTTCAGGGAAAATGATTCTTTCTATAATGTCGCAAAATATATGTCCCAGTGTAATATGCGCTTCCTGAATCCTTGCTGTTTTATCCGATTCCACAGAAAACACCATATCAGCGCATTGGGCCAATTTGCCGCCTCGTCCTGTAAAACCGATTGTAAAAAGGCCGATCTCTTTTGCCGCATTTATAGCCTTTATTACATTTGCTGAATCCCCGCTCGTGCTGATACCCCATGCAATATCATCCTTTTTGCCCAGCGCCTTTATCTGTTTTGAAAATATTTCATCAAAACCGTAATCATTCCCAATGCTTGTGATTACAGAGGTATCGGTTGTAAGGGCTATAGCAGCAAGCGGAGGCCGCTCAATTTGAAACCTGTTGATAAATTCCGCCGCAATATGCTGAGAATCTGCGGCGCTGCCTCCATTACCAAAAATAAGAATCTTGTTGCCGGATGCAATGCATGCGGCAAGCCTTTCCGCCCCTTTGACAATAAGATCAATATTGCCTTTAATAAACCTGTCTTTAACGTTAATGCTTTCTTCAAGTATATTTAATATGATATTTTTCATTTATTTTGTTAGTCCTGTAACATATTTTGTAGCAGTTCGGCCACAAAGGCACCAAGACACAAAGATTATAATATAATGAGACTCCCTGGATAGCGCTAATGGTTAGCGCTGACGCTTCACTTCGTGTCACTACGTGTCCCGCTGAAGTTTAACCTTGAACTTTGAACCTCTGAACCATGAACGGCTACTTGTATTTAAAACCATCTGCGTTCATCTGTGCTAATCTGTGACTGAATATTTACGAATCTTTTCAATAAATTCCATTGAGTCGTATCCAAGCTCCTGTGCTTTTTCAAACTCGATTAAAGCTTCTTTGAGCTGGTTTTGTTTTAAATAAAGCCTGCCAAGTCTGTTTCTGAACAGGCCGTTTTCAGGAGCAATATCTATGCTTTGTTGACAGAATATCGTAGTAATTTCAGGGTTTTCCCCCTGAAGATCAAAAAGATGGCCCAGCGCCGACAGCGAATAAGCATCATTTGGATTTAGCCTTATTGCCTTTTTATATGCGTAAACCGCTTTATCCCTCATTTGAACTGCCTCATAACACTCGCCAAGGGATCTAAAGGCTGCTCCTGATTCCGGCATGAGTTTTACGGCTTTTTCAAGTAACGGTCTTGCCTTGCTGAATTCTTCCTTTTCAATATAAAGTTTGCCGGCCTCCAGTGCCACTTCAAATATATCATCTCTCACCCTCTCTGCTTTAAGCAGCAATTTAAGGGCATTATCTTTATTGTTTATCAAGGTATTTACAATCCCAGCGTTATATAAGGCCATGATTTCTTTGGGGTCAATTTGAAATGCCTGTTCAAAATGTTCCAGAGCATTTTCAAAAGCTCCCTGAACGCCGTAACATACTCCAAGACTATTGTGAACATTTACATTTAACGGGTCAAGCATAAGCGCTATTTTGAACTCCTCAATCGCCCCGTTAATATCATTCTCATGGTACAGCCGATCACCGCTTATATTTAAGCTGGTTGTATCAAAAAATACAGAGCTGCCATGGCCGAAAAATGCGGCATGATGAAGCGCTTTGTGCGCGTTATCAAGGATTTTGCTCTTATCGAAATTAATGGTTGGATATAATGCTATTCCGATTGTAACCGTTCTGTTTTGAATTTCCGCGACATCGCTGTTAACCTTTTTGGCAATATCCTGGCAAATGGATTCATCGGCTTCCGGGAAAAAACATCCGAATATGCTGTTTCCTGTCTGTCCCCAAATACCATTGTTGCTTCTGCATATAAGGTCGATTGTCTTAGCAACATCAAGCAGGATATTTGAAGCCTGGCTTATCTCTGATGGCTTGTCAATCTGGACAACCATTGCTCCGAACTGCAATGAAGAATCAAGAGCTTTCATGGCATGATTGATCAAAGATCTATTATGCAAAATATCCGGGAATTCTTTTTTCAGTTCATCCAAATCAAGAAATAACCCGGCATCTGCTTTATCGGCCATCTGTTTGGAATCTGTTCTGGAAAATAAAAATTGATGGGTTAAGCTGCGGTCGTAAAATAGTTTTTGCTTATCGTGTTTCATAATCAGGTTTCTTTAATTTAAACAAAATGGGGTAAGGTTCAAAGATCTCTAAACATGCCGGAAAAGGCTGATTCTATAAGCTGCAATTCATCTTCCTGTATAGTTCTAAGGTCTATAATAAACAAATCATCTTCTATTCTTCCTATTATTGGAGGCGTATTGTTGCGCATGTATCTTTCGACAGTATTAACGGACAGTCCTTTCACATGGATGCCGACACACCTGCTGGGCAGGTCAAGAAGAGGAAGCGCTCCGCCTCCTGCCTGCGAAGATAGATCAATCAGCTTAATAGAAAGACGGGCATCGTTAATATTTTTCAGTAGATTGTAAAGCCTGTCCGCCTTTTTTGCGATTTCGTCATAAGAAAGGGTCAACATGCGCAAAGTAGGAATCGCGGCAATTGCTTTGTCTTTGTCCAGATACAGGCGCAAAGTGCTTTCCAGAGCTGCGAGTGTCAGCTTGTCTATCCGCAGCGCCCTTGTAAGGGGATTTTGCTTTATCCGGTCAAGAATATCCTTTTTACCGACAATTATGCCGGCTTGCGGACCACCAAGGAGCTTGTCTCCGCTGAAAGTCACAACATCCGCACCTGTTGCCACAGATTCCTGGACAGTGGGTTCCTTTAACAGACCGTATTGTGAAAAATCAATAAAGGTTCCGCTTCCCAGGTCTTCCATGACAGGAATATGATACTTTGTTCCAATCTCAACCATATCCTTGACAGAAACCTCAGCCGTAAAACCCACCACGCTGTAATTGCTTTTATGCACCTTTAAGAGAAGTCCTGTGTCGCTTTCTATTGCAGATTCATAGTCTTTCAGATGAGTGCGGTTTGTTGTGCCGACTTCCTTTAGAATTCCACCGCTTTTTGCCATTATATCCGGAATCCGAAATGAACCGCCGATTTCAACAAGCTCTCCTCTTGATACAATAACCTTTTTACCCTTTGCTATAGTTTCCAAACAGAGCAAGACAGCTCCTGCGTTATTATTTACAACCATAGCTGCCTGAGCGCCACTGATTTCACATAGTATATCCTCAACAGCGCTATACCGTGAACCGCGCACCCCTTTTGACAGATCAAACTCCAGATTCGAATAGCTGCCGGCAACAAGAGATATGTTCTCAACAGCTTCAGCAGCAAGTATTGATCTGCCGAGATTTGTATGCATAACAACGCCGGTGGCGTTAATTACACGCAAAAGATTCGGAGTCATGGCATTTTGTGCGCAGGTTTTTACTTTCTCAAGAATCGCGGATTCAGACAGATCTTCTTCTTTAATATCCATTTTATCGTCAAGAATAATTATACGAAGATCCTGGATGACGGAACGAACGCAGCGAACCAGAACAGATTTTGGAATGTCTTCAAATATCGGTTTCGTCCCTGCAACTTCAAGGACATGATCAACGCCGGGAAGCATTTTTAAAAAAGACTGCCTTTTTTCATTTAGTTTCATTTTTTCCGATACTCTCTTTCCTCAAAAAGTGGTTTTTTCACTTTTTACGAGTTCATCAAATAAAAAAGGTGCGAAACTTAAATAATCGTAGCTGAGCTCTCCGCCTTCTGTTGCAGGTTGATTCCATATCATCTATTTATAAATCATTTCAATAGATTTCTTTTAATAACAGCTTAACGTTAAAAGTTATACTTTTACATTAAAATCTGATATAAAATTTATTGCAACAAAACAACGAGGCTTTTGAATATCATGAAAAATATTCTTGTCACAGGAGGCTGCGGATTTATCGGCGCAAATTTTATCCGATATCTGCTTGAAGAAACCGATTTTACAGGCCGGATAATCAATGTGGACAAATTGACCTATGCGGGCAACCCTGAAAACTTAGCTGGAATTGATGAACAGTTCCCGGAGCAGTATCATTTTGTAAAGGCCGATATATGCGATAAAAAAACCATGCACATGGTTTTTGAAAGATTTTCAATTGACGCTGTATGTCACTTCGCCGCTGAATCACATGTTGACAGATCGATTGTAGAGCCTGACGCATTTATCAAAACGAATATTATCGGAACATTTAACCTGCTGGAGCTGGCCAGGTTTTATCAGGACAGAATAATCCTTTTTCACCATATCAGCACTGACGAGGTTTACGGCTCGCTTGGAGAAAGCGGCTATTTTACCGAAAAAACGCCTTACAGCCCGAACAGCCCTTATTCTGCTTCCAAGGCCGCCTCGGACCATCTGGTAAGATCGTACGGCAAAACATACGACCTGCCTGTAACCATATCAAATTGTTCAAATAATTATGGCCCATACCATTTTCCGGAAAAACTTATACCGCTTACTATATTAAATGCGCTTGAAGGAAAACCGCTTCCGGTTTATGGAAAGGGTCTGAATGTAAGGGACTGGCTATATGTAACCGATCATTGCAAAGCTGTCTGGCTGATTATGCAAAAGGGAAAACCCGGTGAGACGTACAATATAGGCGGCCGCTGCGAAATGCGCAATATAGATGTTGTCGGGATTATATGTGATATAATTGACGAACTGGTCCCGAACCCAGGCAACAAGCCGCGAAGAGATTTAATTGCTTTTGTAAAGGACAGGCCCGGCCACGATCAAAGGTATGCCATTGATTTCAGCAAGCTGCAATCAGAGCTTGACTGGGTTCCTGCTGAATTATTTGAAACCGGAATAAAGAAAACTATTAAATGGTATATTAACAATAAAGGTTGGGTAGATAGAGTTAAAAGCGGCGAATATAAGTCGTGGATAGAAAGACATTATAATTTATAATTGCTATTACAGCATGTTATGAGTTCTTAACGAGAAATGCGTTATAGAAGTTTTTTCTGTT
>JAUSPN010000009.1 GCA_030656555.1 Candidatus Desulfaltia sp.
TCTAAAATGATTATGATCAGACAATACTCCAGGGACAAGTGGGAGAAATACTGGAAAGAAAAACTCGGCATCAAGGGCTATTTCAACATTGAGATTTTAGTGGTTTCGTAACGATGCCGGAACTTTTGAACGTTACCAATGCATTAAGAATTAAGTTTAAAAATACCTGCTTTAATTGCTGGCCATCACCGCGGGTTCTTGGTAGGTCGGGCTGAATTTGAGTTTCTATTTTTGCTCCGGAAACTTTTACCTGATTGAGTGCCAGCTTAATAGTATCGTTAACCAGCGCTCCAAGATCAAGAGGTTCAGAAATAGATTCACTTTCTCTTGCAAAATCCAGAAGATTGCGAACTATACTCCTGGATCTGTCGGCTTCATTAATAAGATCATTGACCATTTCAAGTAGTTCATCTTCTGACAAGTCTTTATAGTCCTCAAGCATCGTATGTGCTGTGAGCATTATGTTGTTAAGGGGGTTGTTTAATTCGTGAGCAACTCCGGCTGTCAGAGTTCCGACTGCCCTAAGTTTATGTGATTCCACCATCGCAGCTTCGTGTGATTTAAGCTGCTCAAGCATACGATTAATAGCCACCTCCACTGTCGTAAACTCATCACGGTATTTACGAATTGGTTTAATGGGTGAAAAATCTCCTGTTGCTATTCTATGAGTGCATTCAACTAGATATTTAAGCGGTTTTATCAATCTTTGCACAAGAAAACGTGCAACGAATAATCCTATCAACAAAACAACTACAAGACTGTAAATGGGTATTCTCTGGATAAGGTGGAGCATTGCATTCATGGAATCCTGCTCCTTATCAACAAGAGCAGCCGCTACCTTAACCATTTCAGCCCCATATTTTCTTAAGGAATTCTCAATTTTGCTCTTTTTTGCACTACTATCAATCCCGTTTTTCTCCAAAACCATAAGTTCCTGCAACAGGCTCCGGTATCTATCAAGATGCACAACAATAGTTTCTGTCTGTTCTGCTGATAAAACAGTTACTATTTTCTGCAAGTTCTGTGATAAAATGGATTTTGCATTACTAGCGTTTTGAACCGCATTTTCGAGATTTGTGCCATACAAAAAGTAATTTTTTTCCGATCTCCTTGCCTGTTCAATTTCAAAGAGGTATCTTTCAGAGGCTTGAACAAAGTGCAGTTTTTTCTGTATCCGGTTTATGGCTATAACTGAACCTACAATAATTGCCATCGAAAATAAGGAGAAAAAAATGAACACCAGAGATATATGCAAACGAAAGCTAAATTGGGGTCGTTCAAGCAACCCATTGTCAGCAGTAGTCGAAACAAGCTTTTTTTGAAATATGTTTTTTTTATACATTGTTTTTAAGTTTCAGAGCATTTAACATATAAAGCACTAACCTGTTTACAATTGTATTTTATCTCATGCTAAGTATCAATTTTCAAACAATAAATTTTCCCCTCTCCGCTAAAATTAATTATGCTGCTGCTACAATTTCTCTTTTATAACCAAGGGAATCAGCTGCTTTTGCAATTACAGCAAGGAAATCCTTAGGCCTGAATGGCTTGGCTATAATATCAAAAGCGCCTTTGTCCATTGCTTCACGAGCCAGAGCTACCGTCGCATACCCTGTAATAATAATAACTTTAGTTTTGTCTGATTTTTTTCGTACCTCTTCCAGAACCTGAATTCCGTTCACATCAGCCATCATTATATCAGTAACAACAACATCAAACTCCTTTTCATTGATCCTGTTTAGAGCTTTTTGGGGATCTTCAAACACTTCTACATTACAACCAGCTTTTTTAATTGCAGGTCCCAACCTGTTTCCGACTATAGCTTCATCATCCAGTAACAGGATCTCTAATTTTTCTTTCATTTTTTTACCCCCCATATGTGTTAAAATAGATTATTTATGCTTTTTACGCTATAAACAAGATATTAGAACAGATTACTGCCCATGCGCAACCTTTGTAAATAAATCATAATCTATAAAAACTTCGATGTGTTTGACCCCTTCGATTCTCATGACCTTTTGTTTCATTTCTAATACTTTATCATGTGCCTTTTTCTTTATTGCTTTGGTATATGTATATATGGTTCCTTCATCGGATTTTACCTGCATTTTTGAATCTATATCAGCCAGAGTCGCCCGGACGCGACATGACATTGCAACATTTTTCATGCATCTTAATGAATATGTCATGGGCTGAAATTTCTTGTGTTTTACGGTACTAATAATGGTCTCCAGAGCATCTTCCACATCATCATCCTTCATATGCCCTATGTTTATTACAAGATCATATAAGCTCGAATTTTTGATGTCTATATCGTAAACAGCTGCAGCCCACTTCGCCTGCTCCTCATCTTCCTTTTCAATCACTTTACGGGCCTTATCATAAGATAGATTATCCGGCTTCATTCTGTTTTTTATCCTGTCCTCCAAGTTAGCAATAATCTGGACATTGAGGACATGAGGAACCTCCTGGATAAGTGGAAGTCCGACGACACCATAATATACTATATTATTTTTTAACAAATACTCTGCGATCAAAGTCTCAATAAATATAATATATTCGGGTTTAGTCTTGGAAAACATGCCAATGCCTGATGGTGCTTCTTTAAGAGCTCGAACAAGCTTTGATTCAGGAACACCGAATTCCTTAGAAACAAGTGATAAAATATTTTTACTATCTACATACTCGTAATCCAATCTTTTGGCGGCACTTTTAGCTATTTGCCTTCCGATGTAGGAACCTGCGGTAATAGTTATAATAGACACTTTTGCCCCCTTCCAAAATATATTTTAAAGTTTTTTATATATTTTTTCCCATGACCTGATTAAACTCCGTAAAATAAATAAAGCATACCGATTAATACTACTATAAATAATACTGTCATAATTCCGCCGGCCTTTATATAATCTATACTTCTATATCTGCCCGGCCCCATATAAAGCGCATTAACCTGATGTGTCGGCAGCATAAACGAATTTGAAGTCGCCAGGCCTACCACAAGTGCCGCCATCCTGGGATCTGTGCCTGCAGCTACAGCCATATTAACCACAAGCGGCACAAGAAGTACTGTAGCGCCCACATTTGAAATAACGAGAGTAAAAAAAGTGGAAAGCACTGCGATAGCTGTCAACAGTACAACAGGAGAAACATCGCCTATTAAATTAAGAATAGTATGAGCAATCCACGCCGCCGTACCTGTTTTTTCGGTTGCAATCCCCAAAGGAATAAGTCCTGCCAGGAGGAAAATCGTCCGCCAGTCAACAGACTTGTATGCCTCGTCTATAGTCAGCACCCGGCATACAATCATTCCAAAGGCTCCGGTCATAAGACATACTGACAACTGAATTTTGAATATAATTATCATTACAAGCGCTGCTGCAAGCCAAAAACCGGCTATTAAAGATTTCTGCGGTTTAAGAACTTCACTTACCGGAGTTGTAAAAATAAAATTGTGGCTCTCCTGTAAAATATTAAACCTTTCCCAGGTACCTTGAAGTAGTATTGAATCACCTGAACGCAATTTAAAATCTGAAAGCCCGGAATAAAAAGTCTTGTCTGAACGATAAATAGCCAACGGGTTTACCTGAAACTGTTCCCAGAAATGTGCCTTTCTCAGGGTTTTGCCGATTAACTCGGAACGAGGTGCAACAACGGCCTCAATAGTTCCGGATATTGCTGGAGACATTTCATTCTGAAATAATTCCAAAGAGTCTTTAATCTGCATTCCAAGTTCTTTGGCCATTTTCTCAATATTTTCCTGCAGTCCGTAAACAACCATATTAACATCAGACCTTATCTCTGTGTCTGAATCAACGGAAAGCAGCTTAAAACCATCCCTTCCGGCAATCGCAACAACATTTACCAAATATTTTTCCCTTAAATCTTTAACCGTTAAGGGATCTCTGAAATCGGTAAAATCACCAGGCACTTTTAATTCAAATGGATCACCAATATTTTCATAAGAACTCGCAAGTCCCTGAATAGATTCATCAGAAGAACCGCTGTCTCCGGTTTTTTCTTTGGGAAGCACAAACCGTCCGAAAAAAATAAAGAATGCGATTCCAGACCCGACCAACGCCAAACCAATAGGAGTCACATCAAACAGGCCGAATGGCTTAAGATTAAAGGGAGCTATCAAATCGTTTAAAAGAATCAACGGACTGCAACCCACCAGAGTTATAGTACCACCAAGAATTGCGCAAAAACCTATAGGCATAAGCATCAGGGAAAGCGATATATTCATTGATTTGCTTACACGCCTGATAGCAGGCAGAAAAAGAGCAGCAGCACCGATGTTCTGCATAAAACTCGAAATTCCAGCTACAGTTGCGCCCATAGCTATAACAACCCGAGACGCGCTGTTACCGGCTATTTTCATAACAGGCTTAACCAATCTGTTTATAAGGCCGGTTTTGTCAAGACCGGCACCTATAATAATAACTGCAATAATGGAAATAACTGCATTACTGCTAAAACCGGAGAACGCTTCTTTGGGCGTAACCAAATGAAGCAAAGGTAGTGTAACAGTCATTAGTATAGCTACCATATCAACGCGAATCCATTCGACAATAAAAAGGAACACCGCTACTCCAATCATTATCATGACCAAGATCATTTCTGTTGTTAACACATTCGCTTCCATAAAAAATCGATCTCCTTTTTAGATTCGCTCGCTATTGCGGTTCAGATTTCTTTGCTTTTTCCTTTACAGTTAATACACGGCATGACGTCATATGAACCAGCAAAGATATATTTTTTTTGATTGCCTGATAATGCTCATCCTGTTTATCAGGAACGGCAATCATTATCTCTGCTATATTCAAATCCCGCACGAACTCGCAGACCTTTTCTATATATTCACCACGGCACTCGTGCTGCTCAATGTTGATTCCTTCCATAGTACTCTTGTCTATAAGCAGCTCTACTCTTTCCCTGATTTTTCTTTCCCTGTCCTTTTCTTGAAGAACGTCTGTCAAAAAATAATCTGACTTTGCTCTATCATTTTTTGATAAGAACAGGAAAATTGGCTTAGAGCCGCTTCTCTTGGCGAATTCAACAGCATAACGAGCTGCATTCAGCGATATCTCAGAAAAATTATCCAAAGGTACGAGTATCTTGTTCAACTAACTTCATCCCCCATTTATTAAACAAATTATACAGCTCAGGCCATAAAGGCCACCACAGTCTCTTTTAATCAATTGAAGCTCCCCGCCGCAAGCAGCGGGGAGCTTCGACCGTAAGGAAGTTTGCTATTTTTGTATTCGCTCACTAACCCCGCCGCAAGCAGCGGGGAATGCGCTCGCTTTTGCGGTTCAATAAAATACAAACTTAATAAAAACTATAATCAAGAAATATGCCAAATAATTATATTCAATAATTACGAATTGTTATATTTTGAAGATCAGGAAAGAGCCGTGGGTAGCGTTTCAATATGAAACGCGTAGAACATGTCGCAGATATTTGTCTATATTAAAGCCTAATAAGAGTAGATGGTTGGAAATACGTTTCATTTTGGGACTATGTTTCATTTTGGAATTGAAACTAAAAGGCAGATAAAAGAAAGTGGATTTATATTCATTCTGGATCGTTCGAGGTCATTTCCGGTATATTGACAGCATCTATACCTTTTTCATTAAATAATCTTTTCTCACAAGCCAACCGCAACTTTTCAATAAGTTCATCACGATCAAAAGGCTTCATAAGATAGTCAAATGCCCCCAGCCTCATGCCTTCAATGGCAACCCGAACCGAGGCATGGCCGGTAAGCATTATTACTTCTGTAATCGGCTTGATTTTCTTTATTTCTCTGAGGGTTTCTATGCCATCCATTCCCGGCATTAAAACATCCAGCAATACTGTAATAAAATCCTGCTGTTTAATCTTCTCCAAGGCTTCACTGCCATTCATTGCCGTACTTATATCAAAACCCTTTTTTATCAAGAATCTTGAAAGGTACTTAAGCATTATCTCCTCATCATCAACAAGTAATATCTTGTGCTTCATTGTCCACTCCTTGTTATAAATTCATTTAGAACACGGCTATCAATCAAAAAATTTTGATGCTGTCAATAGGGGGCAGTTCCAAACAACCATAAATATTTCAATATGAAACGTTGGTTTCATATTGAAACTTTAATCAAAAAACCTGACTGTTTTGGCCATTAGAATGATTGAAGATTCCCTGTAGCAAGCTACAGGGAATCTTCGACCGTAAGGAAGTTAGCCATTTTTAGATTCGCTCGCTAACCCCGCAGCAAGCTACGGGGAATACGCTCGTTATTGCGGTTCAAAATATTACCGCTAAGGAATGAGGTTTCGTTTTGAAACATCTTTATTGCCTCCCAAGATACCGCATAAATATAACTATTTGTAATTTAAGGAAATCCGATCTGGCACATTTTTTGATTACAATTCTATGCAATATACATGCTAAAAATTAATCTACTAAATTGAAGTCCGGAGTAAAGATGTTTGGATTAAGGCGATCAATAAAAAAAATCTTTTCAGGTAAAAAAGGGGAAAGCCCAGCCTCCGAAAAAACGCCTGAAGATATCATCCGTTCCCTATTCAAAACAAAGTACTGGAATTTTAAAAGCCTTCTAAGCATTAATAACACAATCCTTGAGATCATGTCGGAAATGGAATTGGCACTGCAGGGAAACAAAAAATTCAGCATGGAATTCATTCGTGCGAACTGCATATCCATCTCGGTAAATATATATAAACTAATTGAAAAAATAAACGATATTTCCGGCCATCGTTATGAAACGCTCTATCATGCTTTTGCTGATATTCAATATAAAATAAATCAAACACTGGAAGATAGGGGGAAATCAATTGAGGGTGAGCTGGTACTGTCAATTGAAGAAATAAATAAAGACAGCTCAAAACACACCGGCAGCAAAATGGCTAATTTGGGCGAAATTATGAACATGACAGATCTTAGTGTTCCGCATGGTTTTGTTGTTACTGCCACTGCATATAATCTGTTTTTGGATCATAGTGCCCTTCAAAAAAAGATTAACCAGCAGCTCCAATCTGTTGATATTGAAGACATAAAAATGCTGGAAATAGCCGGTTCAAATATACAAAAACTTATCATGGAGTCTCCCGTTCCTCCAGAACTTGAAAGAGCAATACTTGAAGAATACAGACGCCTGGAAGAAAAAACAGAAAAAGGTGTAAAAGTTTCTATGCGTAGCAGCGCCTTAGGTGAAGATAGTCAGAACTCCTCTTTCGCAGGCCAATACCACACAGAACTGAATGTCAGTTATAAAACACTGATTAACTCATATAAAATAATTCTTGCCAGCAAGTATTCTCCTCGGGCTATTACATATCGCTTTAACAAAGGCTTTCGTGACGAAGATATTGTTATGTGCGTCGGATGCATGACCATGGTTGAATCTGTTTCCAGCGGAGTTATGTATTCAAAAGACCCGGAAGATATTCACAATGACCTGATATTCATAAATGCAGTGCCTGGGTTGGGAAAATCAGTGGTTGAGGGCAGCATATCGCCTGATTTGTTTGTAACCTCCAAGGGAAATACGATTCGACTCCTTAAAAAAGAAATTCATGTTAAAAATCAGAAAATTTTATCGTTTTCAAATAAAGAATTACATTCTATTGAATTAAATAGAGAAGAACAGGATAAACCGGCAATCACAGATTATCAATGCCTCTCTCTATCAAAGATAGCCGTTATCCTTGAAAATCACTTCAGAATGCCTCAAGATATTGAATGGGCTATAGAAAAAGATGGTTCAGTCAAAATACTGCAAAGCCGTCCCTTGAAACAGTTAGATAAAGAAGATAGTAATATTAAAGACACCTTTAATATAAGAGTTCAAAACAAAATAATACTAAATGGAGGTATTGCAGCCAGCCCTGGTGTAGCCTGCGGTCCTGCATTTATACTCAACTCAGCAGATGAAATAAAACAATTTCCTAAAGGGGCTGTTTTAGTAGCAAAAAACTCTTTACCCCAGTGGGCTACACTATTAAACAGAGCTGTTGCAGTTGTAACCGACCGCGGAGGGATTTCAGGACATCTTGCCACAGTTTCAAGGGAATTCAGTATCCCGGCACTTTTTGATACTCTCGTAGCTACCGACAGAATTAAAAATGACGACATAATCACAGTTGATACCTATGCGAGGAAAGTTTATGAGGGAAAAGCAGAAGCATTATTAAGAGAGTCTTCTGCACGAGGCATCAGTACAATTAAAGGAAGCCCTGTTTATATAACGCTTAAAAGGATACTAAAGCATATTGCCCCGCTAAATCTTATTGATCCAAAAGGTGATAATTTTACGCCTGATGGCTGCCACACACATCATGATATTACCCGATTTTGCCATGAAAAGGCTGTAAAAGAAATGTTTGATTTCGGCAAAAACAACAGGAAAATCAAGGCTGGGAAAAGACTGATTATAAATGATGTGCCAACACAGTGGTCGATTGTTGACCTGGGCGATGGCTTAAAAGAATCAAAGGGAAAAGATACTGTAAGACTCGACAATATAGCCTCATCCCCCATGTTAGCCCTCTGGGAGGGAATGACTGCGGTAGAATGGGATGGCCCCCCTCAGATAGATACCAGGGGGTTTATGTCCATAATGGTTGAATCTACCATGAATAGTGATTTATACGCATCAAGTCGGTCCAGTTATACGCAAAACAATTGCGCTATTATTTCAAAAAACTTTTGCAATCTCAGTTGCAGATTTGGCTATCATTATTCGATTGTACAGACCTTTGTCAGCGATATGCCCAGAGAAAATTACATAAGGTTTTGTTTTAAAGGTGGTGCGGCAGATCATGACAGAAAATTCCGCAGGATGAAGCTTATAGAAGAAATCTTAACCAGCCATGATTTTCAGGTCGAAATCAATGAAGATTATATGAATGCCAATATCGAAGGATATAATAAATTTTTTACAATAAACTGTGTTAAGATACTTGGATATCTTACAATGCATACAAGACAACTTGATATGATAATGGGCAACCCTGCCAGAGCAGCTTATTACAAGGAAAAATTGCTGAAAGACATCAGCTTCTGGTTCCCACGACCTGCTCAATCGGAAGTTGCTCAATCGGAAGTTTGACAATGAGGTTGTTTTTTTATAAGATGATAATAATCTTTTTATTGGTAAGCGGCTTGGTGTAAACACGGGAGGTGAGATAAATGAGTAGTTGGATCGAAGTCGGCAAGACCGACGAGTTTGTCAAAGGAGCCATGAAAGAAGTTGTAGTCAAAGGACAAGAAATACTTCTGGTCAGGGTTGGCGACAATTACTACGCTTCCGACAACCGCTGCCCACACATGGGAGGAAAACTATCACTTGGCCGGCTTGATGGCGCCATAGTAACCTGCCCGCGGCATGGGTCTCAATTTGATGTTACTGACGGAAACGTAGTCCAATGGCTAAAGGGAACGGGGCTCTTAACAACCCTGGGAAAAATGTTCAAATCGCCAAGGCCGATTAGTACCTATCCTGTAAAGCTGGAAGACGACCGGATCATGGTGCAGATCCCGGATAGTATGTAGAAAGCCGCCATGCCTTTTGGATAAAAAGGCTTTTTAGAAAGAAAACGTGGTGCCGAAGGCCGGACTTGAACCGGCACGAGTTGCCCCACTGCCCCCTCAAGACAGCGTGTCTACCAAATTCCACCACTTCGGCATTTTGAAGAACCTGAAAAAAGCAAGAACTTATTGAGCCGGTTTTGACGGCAACGAGTCCTCAGCCTTGGGAGGAACGGTTTTTTCAGGTGCAGCCGGCGCCGACTGTTTTTCCGCCGGGGCCTTTTGTTCCATCACAACAGAATCGCCGATTCTATGAGAAGATATATATGCAAGCCCCAGCGATGTTATCATAAAAACAATTACCGCAGCTGTTGTCGCCTTGGTCAGAAAGGTTGATGCGCCTGTGCTGCCGAAAAGGGTCTGGCTGGAACCCCCTCCAAAAGCAGCGCCCATATCCGACCCCTTTCCGGTCTGCAATAGAATGATCATAATGAGGGCTATACATACTATAACGTGTATTATTATCAATATTGTTGGTATCATAATTTTAGGTTTGAAAATTAATTATTTTGCTAAATGTCTCTGCGTTCAGGCTTGCACCTCCTACAAGTGCGCCGTCAACATCGGGCATTAGCATAAGCTCTTTTATATTGTCCGGTTTGACACTGCCTCCATACAATATCCTTACGGAACAAGCAAGATTATTACCGAATTTTTTTTCGATCAATGAACGTAAATACTGATGAACCTCCTGAGCCTGTTTGCTTGTCGCTGTTTTCCCTGTCCCAATGGCCCATATAGGCTCATAAGCTATAATTAGTGTCTCAAGATCACTTAAAGTCAAGCTTTCTAACCCCTTTGCAACCTGTTTGTCAAGAACGGAAAATGTATGGTTTGACTCACGCTCCTTTTCCGATTCTCCTACGCATAGAATAGGTATCAAACTATCTTTAATCGCAGCCTTTATTTTTTTGTTAACAGTTATATCGGTTTCTCCAAAATATTGACGCCGCTCAGAATGACCTATTATAACATAACTGCATCCGGCTGATACGAGCATGCCGGATGATATTTCACCTGTATATGCCCCTTCGGGTTCCCAGAAAAGATTCTGGGCGCCAAGCGCAACACAACTTCCTTTCACAACATCTGAAACAGGCATGAGAGATGTAAACGTAGGAGCAATCATAACATCAACTGCATTGTCGGCGGCTACAAGCTTAACAAGCTGCCGTGCTGTTTCCACAGCCTCTTCGCAGGTTTTAAACATTTTCCAGTTGCCGGCAATCACTGGTTTTCGACTCTTTATGTTCGATCCCAACATCACAGCAGCCCCCCTATCATAGCTGCAAGATCAACCATCCTGTTTGAGTAGCCTGTTTCATTATCGTACCAGGAAAGCACTTTTACCATGTTATCGACAACATATGTAGTCGGCGCATCAACAATGGAAGATAGCGGCGATCCATTGTAATCGATTGATACCAGGGGTAGTTCGCTATACCCTAATATGCCGGAAAGAGCTCCTTCTGCGGCTGCTTTAAGGGCAGCATTAACATCAGAAACAGTAACTCCGGATTTTTCCACTGTTACCACCAAATCAACAAGCGATACATTCGGCGTTGGAACGCGGATCGCAAGACCGTTGAGCTTTCCTGACAATTCAGGAAGCACAAGAGCAACCGCTCTTGCAGCGCCTGTTGTCGTCGGAATCATTGACAGGGCAGCGGATCGTGCTCTGCGCAGGTCCTTGTGAGGAAAATCAAGGAGACGCTGATCTCCTGTGTAAGAATGTATGGTAGTCATCAGCCCGCATCTAATGCCGAAATTTTCCAGAAGCACTTTGGCAACAGGTGCAAGACAGTTTGTTGTACATGAGGCATTTGATATAATATGATGTTGCGCTGGATTATACTGATTTGAATTAACACCCATGACGATTGTAATATCGGGATCCTTGGCAGGAGTGGATATAATAACCTTTCGGGCCCCTGCGGCAAGATGCTTTAACGCGTTTTCGGAATCTCTGAAAAGTCCGGTACATTCGGCGACAATATCAACCCCAAAGTCTCTCCAGAGAAGGTTGGCAGGATCCTTTATGGATGTAATGCCAACGGATTTTCCTGCCACCTCAATTGAGTCGTCTTTGGCTGTAACTTCAACGCCAAGTTTACCGTGCACAGAATCATAGGCAAGAAGATGGGCCATTGTGGCTGAATCTGTAAGATCATTAATTGCCACAACCTCAACTTCAGGATGATTAATAGCGGCCCTGAAAACAAGACGTCCTATTCTTCCAAAACCGTTGATGCCTATTTTTATGCTCATAATGCCCCCTTATTTTAAAATATCAAACTATTCGCGTTTGTTTCCTTTTAAAACACCACTTGCAAGGGAAATGCTCTTCTTCCCAAAAGCTTCCAGATTTTGCCCAAGGTTACTAAGCTCGGTGTTTTTTCGAGTGTTAACCGCTTTTAATAAAATCGGGAGGTTAACACCAGACAAAACCTCTACCTTTCCTTCTTCAAGAAATGAATAGCTCAGATTGGAAGGGGTTCCACCAAACATGTCGGTTAAAACAAGCACGCCTTCTTTGGTTTTTACCCTGTTTATTGCTTGGGCAATTTTCAACCGAA
Source organism: Candidatus Desulfaltia sp. (assembly GCA_030656555.1). GTDB lineage: Bacteria > Desulfobacterota > Desulfobacteria > Desulfobacterales > ETH-SRB1 > Desulfaltia. The sequence continues at coordinate 12,169 of JAUSPN010000009.1, forward strand.
GCATATCTGCCTTTTCATTCAAATCTATGGAAACCGACTCCATAGCTTCCGGCTTGCCGCCAAGAATGAATTCAGCAGCATCAATCAATGAATCCCCAAGCTGTCTGTGCGTAACAATAACTATGCCAATCATAAAACTCCTTATTAATGGTGATGAATCCGTAAAAAATGTTTAAAATCTATCATCTTCCTCCTTTATGATGGAAAGGATTTCCTCACTGCTGGCAGCCTCCATAAGTTTTTTCTTAAAAAGATCGTTTTTAAGAATTCTGGAAATTCTGGCAAGCATTTTCAAATGAAGGCCCGTAGAATTTTCCGGTGTAACTAGAAGAAAAAAGATGTGGGTAGGCTTGCCGTCCATAGATTCAAAGTCAACCCCTTTTCGGCTAAGGCCAAAACCAAGCACCAGTGATTTCAGGCTCTTTAGTTTGCCGTGCGGGATGCCGATTCCTCCGCCTATGCCGGTACTGCCTAATTGTTCCCTCTCCAGTAGTACTCGCATCACTTCTTCATTCTTTACGCCTGCAATACGGGCAGCAGGCATGACAAGTTCTTCAAGCACCCCCTTCTTGTCATCTGATTTAAGCTCAATAATAATTGCTTCTTTATCTAAAACTTCAAGAATCTTCATTTCATATTCACCTATGTTTGTGGACAGTGATCAGGTGGACAACAGGGCATTAACCACACACCGCACTGCTGCCCCCCCACCAACACACTAACTACTGGGCTGGATCAAGCCGTAGTGGCCATCCTTACGGCTGTAAAGAACATTAACCTGATTAGTCCTGGCGTTTGCAAACACAAGAAAATCACTGTTTATAAGATCCATCTGCATTATAGCTTCTTCTATATCCATTGGCTTATATTCAATATTTTTAATCTTGACATCTCTTTCAACATTTACATCGCGATGAGCAATGTCTTCAACAAAGGCGCTTTTTGCTCTGTCTTTTGAACCGCTTCTGTATCCTCTGTTTTTTTGCTTGTTTTTCTTTATCTGTTTTTCAAGCTTATCTAAAACCATATCAATAGCTGAATACATGTCGTCTGTTTCTTCTTTGCCGTTTACATTTAGTCTGTCGCCAACAATATTGATTTCCGCTATATGACGAAACTTTTCAACCGAAAGGACAACCTTTGCTTCTGCCGGATTGTACAAGTATTTATCAAACCGGTTAAGTTTTTCTTGAACATATGATTTTAAATTTTCAGACGAATCCAAATTTTTAAAAGTTACTGATGTCTGCATGTAAAAGCCTCCCTAAAATTGTTTACGTTTGCTTGACGGCAGCAGTTTTAGCCTTTCCCGATACTTGGCTACCGTCCTTCTGGCAATATCAATATTCAGCTGCTTCAAAAGTTTTGAGATTTTATCATCGCTGTAAGGTTTTTTGGGATTTTCACCAGCAATAATCTGCTTTATCTTTTCCTGAACGCTGATAGAGGCCATTGCCTCACCATCTATTCTATTAATAGAACTATTAAAAAAATATTTCAATTCAAAAATACCCTGTGGAGTATGAGCATACTTGTTTGTTGTAACCCTGCTGATTGTTGATTCGTGCATGCCTATATCCTGAGCCACATCCTTTAGCACCATCGGCTTTAAGTATGCTATTCCCTTTTCGAAAAAGTCTTGCTGGAATTTCAATATGCTTTCCATAACCCTGTAGATAGTTTTCTGGCGCTGATAAATGCTTTTGATTAACCATGTTGCTGAACGCATTTTTTCCTGTACATAGTTCTTTGCAATGCCGGAGATCTTTTCTCCACTTTTTATTGCATTTTTATAAAAAGAACTGACTCGGAGCTTTGGAATTCCGTCATCATTTATCATTATCACAAACTCATTTTCCGATTTATAAACAAAAATGTCAGGAATAATATATTGAGGCTCTTCATCGGAAAATTGCCGTCCGGGTCTTGGCTCCAGCGCTTTAATAACATTTACAGCAGAAAGAATCTCTTCAATGCTTACTTTTAATGCTCTTGCTACGGCTTTATAATTTTTATTTTCAAGATGCTTGAGATGGTTACTGATAATATCGGTTACTACCGTATTATCAAGCCCAAAATGCCTTGCCTGAATGAGGAGACATTCGCCGAGATCTCTGGCACATACTCCGATCGGGTCAAAAGTTTGTATTAATAACAAAATTTTATTTACTTTTTGGGTTGTTGAGTTGCTTAAAGCAACAAGCTCTTCGACAGAAACCTTTAGATACCCGTCTTTATCCAGGTTTCCGATAATTAAGTCTCCAATCCTTTGTTGCTCCTTTGTCTGAACTATCATAAGCAGCTGCCAGAGAAGGTGTTCATTTAAAGATTCTTTACGTGCTACAAAGGATTCAAAATTTGGCGTATCCTTCTTTTCGGTTTCAAAATGGATTCTGCCGGCTGAATTGTATTCATCAAGATAATTGCTCCAGTCAATGTTATCATTAATTTTTTCTTCTATTGCAACTTCTTTGTTCGGTTTTTCAGTCACCGCAGCTTTAGATTGCTCCGCAGACGGTTCTTCTGAAGCAACATCCATCACCTCTTCCAGCGCTGGATTTTCCTCCAGTTCCTTCTGGATAGTATCCATAAGCTCCAGACGGGATAGCTGCAGGAGCTTAATAGCTATCTGAAGCTGCGGTGTCATGATAAGCTGCTGAGACAATTTTAGCTGTTGTCGTAATTCAAGCATCGTTTTACCGTTTTACAATCTGAACTCTTCCCCCAAATATATACGCCTGGCTATTTCACTGGAGGCTATTTTTCCCGGATTACCGGATTCAATAACTTTCCCTTCATTTAATATATATGCCTTGCCGCAAACCTCAAGCGTTTCCCTGACATTATGATCGGATATCAAAATTCCAATTCCTCGTTTTTTAAGGTGTTCAATTATGTTTTTTATATCAATAACAGCCAGAGGATCAATACCTGCAAAAGGTTCATCCAGTAAAATAAATGATGGATTGGCAGCTAATGCACGCGTAATTTCGAGCCGCCGCCGCTCCCCTCCTGAAAGCATATTAGCCTTTTGATCTGCAAGGTGCTTAATGCCCAGTTCGTTAAGAAGCATGTTTGTGCGATAATTTTGTTCCGACTTTGAGATAGACAGCGCTTCAAGAATCGCTAAAATATTTTGTTTTACAGAAAGCTTTCTGAATATTGAAGGCTCCTGAGGAAGATATCCAACACCCTTGCGGGCTCTCATATACATGGGGTAATCGGTGATATCTTCATCGTCAATAAAAACCTTCCCTTCATCAGGCTTTATAATTCCAATAGCCATATAAAAAGTGGTGGTTTTGCCGGCGCCGTTAGGACCAAGAAGGCCGACAACACTGCCGCCTTCAACATCCAGACTTACGCCGCTTACTACCCGCTTTCCATTATAGGTTTTAATCAATTTTTGAAGAGATAATTTTGCCATGGTTTTGTTTATTGAGCGCTTGGCTTGCTATTTAATGTTGTTATCTTTTGAATAAAATACAGCTTCAACCCGTTTTTCTTTGCCGCCCTCAACGATCATGTGGTCATCAGATCTGTACATGGTTATTTTTTCGCCTGAAATAAAATTGTTTCCGCTTGTAACCTTCGAATCCGGACCGGTTAAAACAGTAATCCCTGTTTCCGCCGTATAAACCGCCTGTTGTGCCGTTGCAACCTTGTCATCGAATTTTATTACTACATTGCCGTTTGCGACAATCTTTTTTATCATTTCCTCTCCGGCTGCTGGTTTTTCCTTTTTATCAACACCCTTTTTATAAAAAATCTTCAGCCTGTCGGATGTAATAACATCGGTTTCTCTAATTGCTACAACATTCCCAATAAATTCAGCAAACATGGCTTCGTTATCGGTAACCAGCCTGTCGGATGTAATATGAATTTTATTGCTGTCTTTTTCCGGGTTTTTTGCCGGATTTATTGTCGGATCGCCGGCATATGCAAAAGACGCCTTAAAAACACATACAAACAACAAAACTACAACCAGGGCACAGGATGCCCGACAACCTGTTATTCTATAAAGTAATGGTCTCACTAAAACTGCCCTTAATCCTTCCTTCAAACAAGATCCTGTTGGTATTTAAATCAAAACTCATCGAGTCGGCTGTAAGATTGAGTGAATCACCGACAATTTCCACAGGAACTTTTGAAAAAATAATCCGTTTGGCGTATTCGTAATTAAGTTTTTTGGTTCTCAGCCTGTAAGTTTCATTTTGCACAACAACGTCGCCTGTAACCTCTATGTCATTTGAATCTGTTTTCAGAATACCTTTATCAGCCGTCAGATAAACCTTTCTTTCATCTTTAAGAAAAAATGTTACAATAACATCCTGGAGATTTGCCTGTTTGGTTGCATCAACATAATATGCTGATTTAGCCTCCAGGCTCCATTCCTTTATCCCATCACGCGTCGCTGTTTGGTAAACCTTGCTTATTGATATGTTTGCCTTGGTGTTAAGAAATGAAATGAACTTGCCCTGTTTATTCAAAAATAATCGATAACCTATAAAAACAGCTGAAATAGCGCATAGGGAAACAAGCATAATTGTAACTAAAAAAAATTTCAGTCTTTTATTTTTAGTATTTTTTTTCTTCATAAAAAGCACTATCAATGACTAAGTAAAAAGGTTCATATACAAGACGCAGTAGATGGGCCTTTTGACGACGCCATCAAAACCGCCTGATAATATTTTCTAAAAGCCCCTGAGCTTTTAATATGGTTTCGCAAACCTCTCTTACAGCACCAAAGCCGCCCTTTGCCAATGTAACCATATCGGCTTTTTCCAGCAGCTTTTCGTGTGCATCGGCTACGGCAATGGAAAGACCGACCAGTTTCATCAAGGGAAGATCGGGCAAATCATCGCCAATAAATGCAATCCCTTCGGGCAGCACGCCTGTCCGCGTAATAATAGAATCCATAACAGAAGCCTTATCACCGACTCCGTCGAACACATATGAAATGCCAAGATTTTTACACCTGTGCAAAAGAGCCTTTGATGTTCTCCCTGTTACGACACATACATCTATTCCTTCTTCGATAAGAAGCCTTATCCCAAGCCCGTCTTTAACATTAAAAACTTTGGTCTCCTCGGCATTGTCATTATAGATTATACTGCCGTCGGTAAGAACTCCGTCTACATCAAGGAGAAGAAGTTTTATCCTTTTTAATTTATCAACAACCATCATCCCTTACTGTCCCCTGAACCCTGGCACCAGAACCCTTCCCGATTAAGTCTTTGCTCAATTAAACCAATACACCTCTAATCGCAACAAGTTGTGAAAGAAGCTCGTAAAGATCATCAAGTTTTAACGAATTAGGTCCATCACAAAGCGCCCTGTCCGGATCTTTATGAACCTCCACAAATATTCCATCCGCACCTGCGGCAACCGCGGCTTTTGCAAGGATCGGCGCAAATTCACGCTGCCCTCCGGAACTTGAACCAGCCCCTCCTGGAAGCTGGATGCTGTGAGTAGCGTCAAATATTATCGGACAGCCTGTATCCTGCATTATCTTTATGCCGCGGAAATCTACAACCAGATTGTTATAGCCGAACATTGTGCCCCGTTCCGTAATAATGATCTGTTTGTTTCCTGCAAAGGTTATCTTTTCAACAATATTGAAAACATCCCAGGGAGCAAGAAACTGTCCTTTCTTAATATTTACCGGCTTTCCGGCCACGGCAACCTCTGAAATAAAATCGGTTTGTCTGCACAAAAAAGCAGGAATCTGTATTATATCGAGTACCTGTGCAGCTCTTTCCACTTCGGTTATTCTGTGAACATCTGAAAGAATCTTTATGCCGAGTTCTGACTTTATTTGCGCAAGAATTTTAAGCCCATCAACCAGTCCAGGACCCCTGAAAGAATTTATTGATGTGCGGTTGGCCTTGTCATAGGATGCCTTGAATATAAATGGAATGCCTAATTCTTGCGTAAGTTCTTTGAGAAATAAAGCTATTTCAAAACTGGTCTCATAATCCTCTATCACACATGGACCTGAAATAAGTACAAGAGGCGCTCCCTGCCCGATTGATATATTACCTGTTTTGACTATATTACCCATAATGTGTCAGACCTCGTCGAATAGAATAAAAGAAATTTATCTTACACATGGTTAAAAGTCAAGAAACGAAAACTTTACCTTGATTACACGCTTTTTAGCTGTTATATTTTACTAATATATTAAAATTAAAAACGGAATGTAACCCATTGAAAACCAAGACAAAATATACAAAATATCAGTTTACAGTTCTAATCTGTTTTATATTGATTGTTCCAACAGCGTGGTTTTTCTCAACCAGATTTGAGGGCGAAAGACCGTCTGTTACGCTGGAACTCCCCTCTTTGTCAATAAAAGCATCTCAAGAGCTTTCCGTTTCGGTGTCTGATACTAAAAGCGGTGTGCGAATGATGTGGATCGGTCTTTATAAAGACGGCAAAGAGGTTGTGCTGCTTGATAAGGACTTTCAGTCGCCAGAGTATAAGGGCGGAAAAATTCATAAAGAAACCTTCAAGATCAAGATAGAGCCAGGGAAAATAGGAATTAGCGACGGCAAGGCAATTTTGCGTATTGTTGCGAGGGATTTTTCCTGGCGCGGATTGTGGCACGGCAATAAAACATATATTGAAAAAAATATAACCATCGACACTCTGGCGCCTGAAATAGATATTCTGAGCAGAGCCCACAATATAAGCCAGGGAGGGGCAGCCCTGGCTATATACAGGCTGTCCGAGCCATGCCCAAAAAGCGGAATATATGTTGGAGAAAATTTCTTCCCGGGCTATTCAGGATATTTTAAGGATCCTGATATCTTCATGGCCTTTTTTGCACTCAGTTACGACAAGGGGCCAAAAACCGAAATTTTTGTTAAAGCAACCGACCCGGCAGGCAACAATGCAATAGCCGGATTGTCTTATTATATAAAAAAGAAGGAATTTAGAAAAGATGTGATTAACATTTCAGATAAATTTCTAAACTATAAGATGCCGGAATTCGAAATTGATGCTCCGTCAGATTCCAAAACATCCGTGCTGGATAAATTTTTAAAAATAAATCGTAATCTTCGTCAAAGCAACTACAGGCAGGTAACGGAAATAGGGCAAAAAACCGACAACGTGTTGTACTGGAACGGGCCATTTCAAAGGTTGCCAAACTCGGCAAACAGGGCTGGATTTGCTGATCATCGAACATACAAATACAAAGGACAAACAATCGACCAGCAGGTACACCTTGGCATAGATCTGGCATCTGTTGCGAATTCGCCGGTGCCTGCATCCAACAGGGGAAAGGTAGTTTTTACCGGCTATCTTGGTATTTATGGAAAAACCGTTATACTCGACCATGGATTCGGGTTGCTTAGCATGTATTCTCATTTAAGCAGTTATAATGTGCAAAAGGATCAGCTTGTATCAAAGGGTGAAATTATAGGCCGCACAGGCATGACAGGCCTTGCAGGCGGCGATCATTTGCATTTCGGCATTCTTATCCATAACACATTTGTAAACCCTGTTGAATGGTGGGATGCGACCTGGATAAAAAATAATATTTCAAGCAAAATAAACAATGCTAAGTCCGGATAAATAGTAACAGTTCAACCAGGTACAAAGCCATGGCAATAATTGAGTAGCCAACCATATGTTCTGCCGGGAGTATTTTGAAATGAAAAGACATAAAGTCAACAAAACTTATAAAGAAATCAATGAAAAAATCAAATCAGGCAAAGTGGTTGTGGTTACAGCAGAGGAAATGATTGATATTGTCAAAAACAAAGGCCCGATTGAAGCTGCAAGACATGTTGATGTGGTAACCACAGGAACCTTTTCCCCTATGTGTTCTTCAGGAGCCTTTATTAATTTCGGGCATTCTGTTCCGGGAATTAAGGCTTCCAAGGTCTGGCTGAACAAAGTGCCCGCATATGCTGGAATTGCCGCCGTAGACTGCTATATCGGGGCCACGGAACCGTGCGAGGATGATCCGTTAAACAAGGTATATCCCGGTGAATTCAAATACGGAGGGGGCCATGTAATCCAGGATCTGGTTGCAAAAAAGAAGGTATATTTAAAAGCAACATCTTATGGAACAGCGTGCTATCCAAACAGGATGATGGAAAAGGAAATAACTCTGCGCACCCTTCCCAGCGCAACGCTTTGCAACCCAAGAAACGGGTATCAGAATTATAACTGTGCTGTAAATCTTACCAACAAAACTGTTTATACTTATATGGGCGCTCTTAAACCCAAAGCAGGCAATGCAAACTACTGCTCTGCAGGACAATTAAGCCCTCTTTTTAATGACCCTTATTACAAAACCATCGGACTTGGAACCAGGATTTTTTTAGGGGGCGGCACCGGGTATGTAGCATGGCACGGAACCCAGCACAATCCTTCTGTAAAGAGAACTGAAGGGGGTGTTCCTGTCGCACCTGCCGGAACATTATGGGTTATGGGAGACATGAAAACGATGAGTCCTGGCTGGCTGGTTGGTGTTAGTCTCCAGGGTTATGGATGTTCGCTGGCCGTAGGTCTGGGTATTCCGATCCCGATATTAAACGAAGAAATTGCGCAACACACTGCTATATCCGACGAGGAAATTTTTACCCAGATAATTGATTATGGACATGATTATCCAAACGGCATTTCAAAAAGCTACGGCCAAGTCAGTTATGCCGAGCTTAAAAGCGGCCATATAAAATTTCAGGGAGAAACTGTCCCAACCGTGCCTATTTCCAGCATAGTAAAGGCCCGTGAAATCGCTGAAATATTGAAAAACTGGATTTCAGACGGTAAATTCACATTGGGCGAACCGCAGTTTACTCTTCCAAATGCCTGACATCATACGCACTTTCATAGGTTTTGAACTGCCGGAAAAAATAAGATCCTTTATCGGCAGTATTCAGGAAAATTTAAAGTCTAATCAACTGGATGCACAGTGGGTTCAAACAAAAAACATCCACCTTACACTGAAATTTTTAGGCAACATCAATAAAGACGACTCACAAAAGGTAGGTGAAGCAATATTTAAATCTGCCGCAGATCATGCTCCGATATCTCTAACTGCAAAAGGGATCGGCGCCTTTCCAGGCATTAACCGTCCCAGTGTCTTATGGGTTGGCATCAAAGGGCAAATTGACATGCTTATTCAACTGCAAAGGAGTCTTGACGATCAATTGGAGAAGATAGGTTTTTCAAGGGAGAACAGGCCGTTTAAAGGGCATCTGACGCTGGCTCGTGTAAAAAAACAGCTTGACCAGGCAAAACTTATTGATGCGATAAAAAAATATAAAGAACTTGAATCAGAGCCATTTATTGCAGATAATATTGTTCTGTTTAAAAGTGATTTAAAATCAACCGGTGCTATTTATACAAAGCTGGTCAGCGTATCATTAAAAAACCCGGGTTGAGCGGTTCAACGTTCACGGTTCACGGTTGAAAAGCCCTAACTCACTATTAACAAAAGGATACCAGCAGACTATAACCTTTGAACCTTGAACCTGAAACCGATTACTTTAGATAAAAATATATTTTGGGAGGATATTATGAGCATTTCACCGGACAAAGAAAAAGCTGCAGCAAGCGCCATAGTTCAAATTGAACGTCAGTTCGGCAAAGGTTCTATTATGAAGTTGGGCGGCCAGCCGATTGTTGATGTTCCCGTAATACCGACAGGGTCCCTCGCTCTTGACAAAGCGCTGGGCATAGGAGGATTGCCAAGGGGCAGGGTCATAGAAGTTTTTGGCCCGGAATCATCCGGCAAAACAACTCTGACCCTTCAGGTTATTGCAGAAGCTCAGAAACGGGACGGCATTGCCGCATTTATAGATGCTGAGCATGCTCTTGATATCGGGTATGCAAAGAAGCTTGGCGTAAATTGTGACGAGCTTTTGCTTGCGCAGCCTGATACGGGTGAACAGGCGCTTGAAATAACAGATATGCTGGTTAGAAGCGGAGCAATAGATATCGTGGTTATAGACTCCGTTGCAGCGCTTGTTCCCAGAGCGGAAATCGAAGGGGAAATGGGTGATTCCCACATGGGGCTCCAAGCCAGGCTCATGTCGCAGGCGCTTAGAAAGCTGACCGCTTCAATAAACAAAACCATGACATCGGTTATTTTTATCAACCAGATACGCATGAAAATAGGTGTGGTGTTCGGCAATCCTGAAACAACTACCGGTGGAAATGCCCTCAAGTTTTATTCTTCTGTAAGGCTTGATATCAGACGCATCGGAGCTATAAAAGACGGCCAGGATATTATGGGAAGCCGCACAAGGGTGCGTGTTGTAAAAAACAAGATGGCGCCCCCTTTCAAGGAGGCTGAATTTGATATTGTTTATAGTGAAGGCATATCAAAAACAGGTGACCTTGTTGACGCAGGCGTCGAAGCAGGCATAATTGAAAAAAGCGGGTCATGGTACTCATATGATGGAGAGAGAATCGGCCAGGGTCGTGAAAATGTAAAAAAATTCTTGAGCGAAAATCCGGATATTTATAATTCCGCTTTTAAAAAAGTTAGAGAAAAACTGGGGCTTTCTCACAAAGAAGAATTGAAGGTTGAAGGTTGAAGGTTGAAGGTTGAAGATTTGCAGAAAAATCTGTTTAATCTGTGGATTAAAATTGACAGGATTCCTTCAATATTCAATCAACAACATTCAATTGACCACTAACGAGTAACCAGCAACTTATGAAAATGACGAGCGATGAAATACGCATTCAATTCCTTGAATATTTTAAAAAGCACGATCATCGGATTATAAGAAGTTCTTCACTTGTTCCTTCAGATGATCCCACTTTGTTGTTTACAAATGCCGGTATGGTACAGTTTAAACGCACCTTTCTGGGCGAAGAAAAAAGAAGCTATGTAAGGGCGGTAACATCACAGAAATGCGTGCGCGCAGGAGGTAAACATAACGACCTGGAAAACGTGGGTTATACTGCCAGGCACCATACCTTTTTTGAGATGTTAGGAAACTTTTCCTTTGGTGACTATTTCAAGGAAAAAGGGATTGAGTTTGCATGGGATCTGCTTGTTAACGGCTATGGCCTGCCGGCAGAAAAGCTATGGGCTTCAGTCTACCTTGATGATGACGAAGCATATAATATCTGGAGTAAAAATACCGGCGTGCCGGAAGAGCGGATTGTGCGGTTTGGGGAAAAGGATAATTTCTGGTCAATGGGAGATACAGGCCCATGCGGCCCGTGCAGTGAAATACTCCTTGACAGGGGAAAAGAGTTCGGTTGCAACAGTCCTGATTGCAGAGTTGGATGTGAATGCGACAGGTATCTTGAGCTGTGGAATCTTGTCTTTATGCAGTATAGCCGCGATGCCGCAGGAAAAATGACCCCCCTTCCAAAACCCAGCATTGATACTGGAATGGGTCTTGAACGGATAGCCTCTCTTATGCAGAATGTGCCTACAAACTTTGATACTGATCTTATCCGCCCTATTATTACAATGGTGGAAACTCTTTCAGAAAAAAAGTTCGGCAATTCTATGCAAAACGACATAGCCATGAAAGTAATTGCCGACCACACCAGGGCTGCCGCATTTCTTATAGGCGACGGAGTACTTCCATCTAATGAGGGAAGAGGATATGTGCTTCGCCGAATCATACGTAGAGCAATACGTTATGGCCGCAATATAGATCTTTCAAAGCCGTTTCTTCATAAAACAGCAGGTGTGGTTTTTGATATAATGAAAACACCCTACCCTGAGCTTTTAAATGCTTCTGCTTTTATCAAAAATGTAATTCAAAATGAAGAAGTCAGATTTTTAGAAACCCTTGATAACGGGCTTAAGCTTTTAAACGAAACTCTTGCCGATATAAAAGCAAAAAATCAAACCCAGGTGCCTGGAAATATAATATTCAAACTTTACGACACCTATGGATTTCCTGTCGATATCATCAGGGATGTGGTAAGGGATGAAAACATGACCCTGGATATGACCGGCTTTAACGAAGCCATGGAAGGGCAGCGAACCAGATCCAGGTCTGTGGCTTCCTTTTCAGGTATCGGCGAAGCCTACAAAAAGCTTGCGGCTAAAGGAATAAAATCGCTGTTTGTCGGTTATGAAAGCCTGTCATGCAAATCAAAGGCCATTGTTGTCGTGGTTGAAGGCAACGAAGTCCAAGAGGCTGCAACCGGAAGTGAAATTGAAGTTGTAACTGAAACCACCCCCTTTTATGGTCAGGCGGGCGGGCAGATTGGAGACACAGGAAGGATAACCGGACAAAGTCATAACCAGACGCTTGATATCACTATATTTGATACGATTAAAGATCCAACAGGACTGATAATCCACAAAGGCAAAATAATTTCAGGAAGCATTAAAAGGGGCGATAGTGTAACACTTGTTGTTGAAAAAACAAGCCGTGAGGCTATTGCCTGTAACCACACTGCCACCCATATACTCCATTTTGCATTACGCAAGGTGCTGGGCGACCATGTAAAACAGGCTGGTTCATTTGTATCACAAGACAGGCTTCGTTTTGATTTTAACCATTTTTCTCAGGTTGATGGCGATACTTTAAATAAAATTGAAACCATTGTAAACAATCAGATACGCGAAAATGTTTTGGTTGAAACAAAAGAAATGGATGCTGAAGAAGCATTAAAATCAGACGCTACAGCCCTTTTTGAAGAAAAATATGGAGACAGAGTCAGGGTTGTTTCCCTTGCATCTTTCAGCAAGGAACTCTGCGGAGGAACTCATACCATCCGCACCGGTAACATAGGCCTTTTCAAGATAATCGGAGAATCCAGCGTAGCATCGGGAATAAGAAGGATCGAAGCCCTGACAGGCGAAGCAGCGCTTGAATATATCCAGAAGACTTCAAAAATAGTTCAGGAAACAGCCCGCCTGATAAAAGAAAGGCCGGAAGATATTCCAAAGAGAATTGATAAAATAATCAGCGAACATAAGTCCGCTGAAAAGGAAATAGAACAACTTAAAGCAAAAATTGCGGCAACAAAGGCGGATAGCTCTGAAGATGGCATTAAATTAATAAACAATATAAAGGTTCAGGTAAAAAAGGTCGCAGTTGACACGCCTGCAGCCATTAGAGATCTGGCTGACAGATTCAAGGAAAAAATAAAATCCGGAATCGTTGTGCTTGGCAGTGTCGCAGGCCCCAAGGTCCTGCTTATCGTGATTGTAACAAAGGATTTAACAAATCGTTTTAATGCAGGAAGCATTATAAAACAGGTTTCAGCAATAGTAGGCGGCGGCGGCGGCGGAAGGCCCGATATGGCGCAGGCCGGCGGTTCCATGCCTGAGAAACTTGATCAGGCGCTTGAAAAAGCATACGAAATCGTAGAAAAAATGTAGAATTACTTAACTATTTAATTTGAAAAAGGTGCGACTCAGAGCGCAAACCTTCTTGATTGATTAAAGGGACAGCGGTACGAATGTTGTTTGATGAGGGAGGTGAAATAACCGATGGCTATATCCGCATGGAAGCCTTTCCTCGTCCAATATTTTACGCGATGGTGGGAGCTCCAGCTCATGCCGCATCTCGATTGGATACAGATTGACGTCACGTCGCGGTGTAACGCTTTGTGCAGCTATTGTCCAAGAACTGCCTACCTTTCTCGCTGGAACAACAGGGATCTTTCACCCGACACCTTCGAGGCGCTTCTGCCTGTTTTCTCCGCAACAAAGATGGTGCATCTCCAGGGGTGGGGTGAACCACTTCTGCACAAGCGTTTTTTTGAAATGGTGGCCAGTACGAAAAAAGCCGGTTGTCAGGTGGGAACAACCACCAATGGAATGCTGCTCGACGGTTCGGTGATAAACAGACTCATCAAAAGCGGTATCGACTACGTCGCATTCTCAATGACCGGTATCGATGAAAAAAACGACATGGCACGTAAAGGGACTGAATTCAGCAGGATCATTCAGGCCATCTCGGACCTCGCCGTACAAAAAAAGGTTTTTCAGGTCGAGGCGCCGGTGATCAATGTAGCCTATCTCCTCCTCCGTTCACACTTGCCGGACATCGGCAAGATCATCCCCAGGCTCAAAGGACTCGGAATACAGCAAGTGACCGTCAGCACCCTTGATTTCGTTGCGTGCAAAGATCTCCGGAAAGAGCTCCTGCTACCGGAAAATGAGGGCGAGTACCGGGAACTGAAATCTCTGCTCGATGGATTGGTGAGGGACGGAGAACGGGCGGAGATCCTTGTTAATTACCATTTGGTTTTGCCCGGAAAGAGAAACCAGATCTGTACGGAAAACCCCCGACGGTCATTGTTTGTCTCTGCAGATGGCAGTATCTCGCCCTGCGTGTTTTTGAATATCCCCGCCCCGGGATCATCCCGCGTAGCAGGTGAAGGTGAGTGTGAGTACCAGCGTCTCACCTTCGGCAACCTTTCCAGCGAATCGTTACCGGCCATCTGGAAAAGTCAGTGCTACAAGGAGTTCAGAAATTCCTTTGATTCGACGCCTCATCCCTTCTGTCTAAAATGCCCTAAGCTCCATGAGGTGTAATAAAAGGAATCTCCACATAGGTTTTTTCATCATGCGTTTGAACCATGCGCCTTATTACCCTCTTTATTACCTCTTTGCTCGAACGAGTTACTTGTTTTTTAATAGATATTCCCCCGTGGGTTTCCTTCTTGACAATATAAACTTATAAACTGAGCTGCGTCCTCTAATCCCCTGTTTCATCTGCCTCACAAGTTTAAAAATTGAAGATGTCCCGCAAGTCCCCCTATCCAAGGTTCAACCAATCAACCCTGCCTCCTGGAAGCTGAAATACTTCTTTTTGGCAATTATAATGCGGTCGAGAATTCGAAGGCCGAGGATTTTGCCTGCTTCTGTAAGCTGCCTGTGAGTTTTTGCGTGGGTTTCGCTTGGTTTTGGGTCGCCGGATGGATGGTTGTGAGCAAGGATAGCGGCAACCAGTTCCTCATCGGTCAGGGCGAATGCGCCTTTTCCCAGCGGTTTCTCGCGGGGCCGGCTGTGTTCGGGCGTGTCTTTAATGGTTTTCATGCTTTTTCTTTTCCTTCGCCCACTTTTTTGCCATAAGCAGTTTGTTTTTCCTTTACCACAAATCCAATCTTCTTGCGTGGTTTTACAGGCGGTATCATAAGTTGCTGGATCGCCTCAAAAACAATTTTGAACTGCTCATCGTATTTTTGCTCTAAGTCAGTTAGCTTGCGTTCGAGATCCTTGTGTACAGATAGCATTCGGCGCAAGCGAACAAAGGCGCGCATAATTTCGATATTAACCTGCACAGCACGCTTGCTTTTCAGAACACTTGAAAGCATTGCAACTCCTTGTTCTGTAAAAGCGTAAGGTAAATATTTTGAATGCCGGCCCTTCTCTAAAATTCCAAAATGGAATCTTAGAGATTTATATTCTTCCGCTGTCAATTGAAACATAAAATCATTCGGGAAACTTGGGGCCGCCCTTCACATTTGCAGTTTAAAGCAGCCTTATTTCTTTCGCCTAAGCTTCTTCGACCACTTCGGCCTTGATAATAGTGACCGGCTCAAGTGGTACATTGTCGCAAAATCCTTTTTTGCCGGTAGCAACAGTCTTGATTTTGTTGACTATACCGTGACCTTTGGCTACTTTGCCGAATACAGCATATCCCCAGCCCTGAGGGGTTTTTGATGTGTGATCCAGAAAATCGTTGTTTTTGACATTGATGAAAAACTGCGAAGTGGCGCTGTGCGGTTCATTGGTGCGCGCCATCGCAACCGAGTAGGACATGTTTTTCAGTCCATTGCCGGCCTCGTTTTCAATGGGTTCCATTGTAGGTTTTTCCCGCATGTCAGCGGTCATGCCACCGCCTTGTATCATAAACCCGTTAATAACCCTGTGGAATATGGTACCATCATAATGCCCTGAATTAACGTATTCCAGAAAGTTGGCGACAGTTTTGGGCGCTTTTTCAGCGTCGAGTTCCAGAAAGATATCTCCCATACTGGTTTCTAATTTTATCATAAAACAACTCCTTTTCCGACAAATAATTAGACCTTTGCAAAATCGAGCATTTTTCAAAGGTCTAATATCATTACATTAAGAAATATATAATGAATATATTGACGCACCTGATGAATTCGTTTTTTTTACGAATGCATCTTATTTAAATATTTCATCAAAATATATTAAAGATTCTTTTGGAGGCAAAAAGCCTTTGCTTTTTACAGCATCCTGGAGATCGGCCTCTGAGTCCTGGTCCAGCCACCAGTACCAGTAGGCGCTGCTTTCATTTCCATATTTGGATAAAACAGTATCCGGCGTCCCGAATTTATTCCAGTAAAGAAGCCGTGTATAATTAATATTCCATAAAAGCACATACGGATAGGCATTATAAATAATCTGATCAATTTGCCGGTATATTTCATTCCGCTTTGTTATATTAAAAATAGACTTCTGTTTTTCTATAAGCTTATCCACCATCGGGTTTTTAAAGCCCGTAATATTGTTTCCCGCCTTCCTGTCGGCCTCTTTTGACGACCACATGCTCTCCGGGTCTTTAAAAACACCTGAACCCCACGCAGCCCATGTCATCTGAAAATTATACTCATCCATATCCTTTGCCCATGCAGCCCAGTCCTTTTTATCAATGACGAGTTCTATCCCAACATCTTTCAGGTCTTCGGCATATATTGCAAGGAACTTATCGGAAGAAGCGCTTCGGGTTAAAAATTTAAAAGCAAACCTTGCTCCATCTTTTTCCAAAAACCCTGTTTTTGGATTTACCTTCCATCCAGCCTGCCCAAGAAGATTTCTGGCCTTTTCCTTGTCCATCTCAACCAATTGGCTGGAACATGGATTCTGTTTTGTATATAGATCTTCAAAATATGACTTATGAAGAAAATACTGACCGTACATCAGGGCAGAGTTCATTTTTCTTCTGTCAAAAAGAAACGCCATCGCCTTGCGGACTCTAATATCATCAAAGGGCGGCCTTCTCATATTCATCGCAAATCCCTGAAACCCGATCGGGTTATAATTATAGATCTTTTGCTTTACTATCCTGTTTTTTAAAAAATCATCCCCTTTGGTTTCATTAACCCATATCCTGGCGGTATATATGGGAAAAAGATCAATCATGCCCTTTTTAAATGACTCGAATGCATTTTCCCTTTCAGCAAAAAACTTGAACTTCATTGATTGAAAGTTACCTGTCCCCTTAGATCTTTTGGAGCTTATATCCCACCAGTCTTCACGTCGTTTTAAAGTAATATAAAGTCCTTCGTTGATCTCTCCGAGACTGTAACGACCGGAAACTACAGAAAATTCAAAATTGAGTTTGTTGAAATCATTGTCTTCGTATGCATGCTTGCAAAGAATATGAAAACCTCCTGCAATGCCAAGATTTTTCCAGTGAACAGTTTTAGCAGTAAAACGTATTGTATGTTTATCGATCACGACAGGAGGCTGAAAACGCTCCATTTCCAGTTTGTACGAGCCTGTGAGGTTCCTGGAATCCATTATGGTATCATAAGTCCATTTTACATCATATGCGGTTATTGCGGCCCCATCACTCCATCTGGCACTTGTGTTAATATAAAAGGTAAAGCTCTTTTTATCGTCAGATATCAACCATTTTTCAGCAATGCCCGGTTCATACTCCAGCGTAACAGGATTTATGGATAACAAAGACTCGAACATGGCTCCAAATATCTCTGCAGACAAAAAATTGTTATCCAGGTAGTAATTGAGGCTTTTCGGGTACTGGCCTGCAAATATGGAAATCTCTCCCCCGAGAACTGCCTCCGTGCTTGCAAGAGGATCCGGTTTATCTGACCAGCCTTTTTTGGGAAACAGTTCACCGGCAATAGAAGGAACAGCTAAAAATAAAATAAGAATAAATATTAGTTTTTTCATCAACCTATTTTAAACATCGCCTTTTAACACATCAATCATCGTAAACATTCTCCCCTTTGCCCCATCTTCTATTTTTTTGTAAAGATAGGAAATAGCATCAAGGGTTCCTTTAGCATATATATCGCGGCCGTTTACGTTGTGTGTAAACTCAAAGCGCACTGTCCAGTCTTCTGAAATCAGTGTATATGTGTGCCACCCGTGCCCTGAAAGATATTTTTCCGGAATGCCGAGCTTTGCTTTTTGAGTTTCAGGATCACGTTCCATTATAATTTCCTCTTGGTTAAAAGGCATGCCGAATTCATTAAAATACCTTATCATTGCCTTAGCGGTCCCGCTGGTATCTGCCTTGCCTTTTTGATGACTTTCCCTTACCTGAAGTGAGTATCCTTTAAAAAGATCGGGAAAGGATTTTGCCCCGTACTCCATCATGGCCTGGAAACCAACTATCTGTTTTGCCATGTTGGGCGCTACTACAGCTGGAATGGAAGATTTTTTTATCGTATCTTCAATAAGCTTTCTGTCCCCTCCTGTAGTGCCCATCACAAATGGAAGATTGTGTTTGCAATAAAACTCTGCATTTATGTTTACAGCCGAAGGATGTGTATAATCCACGCTAATAAAGGAAACCTCCCTGTCAACTATTTCGGTTATAGCCTGGTTCCTTTTTTCCGGCTGGACAAGGGTTATGCCTGAAGAATCTATAACATATTTAGTCTCGGCGATTTCAGGGCCGGTAAAAGAGTATGGAATAACTTCAAATCTCTCGTCATCAAGGGCATGTTTTGCCACATTCACCGCCATATTGCCTGGAATGCCGTTTACCATGATTTTTATCCTGTTCATTTTTACTTCCCCCTTGTTTTTCAATGAATTCTGTCAATTTTGATGAACTCGTAAAAAGTCATTTTGCTAGCGATATTGAGCAATTTTGGAGAAAGATTCAGGTCGAGCCTGGCGTTAAAAATTGCAAGCTGTTTGAGGGCGTTAGCCCGAGTTCTTGCAATTTAGCCAGGTGAAAGCTGAATCCCAAAATTGGTCACAGAGAGAGCAAAATTAGACTTTTTGCGAGTTCATCAATTCTGGATTTATCACGAAAGCACGAAAAAATATCAGGATTTTCGTGTCTTCGAACTTTTATGATTTCGTGATTAAAATATTTAACTTTAATCACTTTTACTTTCTGTGATTTTCGAAATCGTTAATTTTAACCGTGGAAATTGTGTATCTTCAACAGCCGACAGGTTATATTTCAAGCTCTCTGTTGCTGCTGGAATAAATTGCTCAAAGTATGTTTTGCCCTTAACCCGGCTTAAATATCCAAACGCGCCCAGTATCTGAAGGTTTCTTGTTATTGCGCAATAATTATAACACAAACAAAACTTCTTCCTGTCAATATGAATATGTGGTGAAAGTTTATCAATACAATAATCAAGCAGTTGATGCTGCACATGACGGGGAAGCGCTACGTATGGATCAATCAGCAAAGACGCAAGATCATACTGAATCGGGCCTGTTCTGCCGCCTTGAAAGTCTATAAAATAAGGCTTTCCGTCTTTAATCATGATGTTTCTGGACTGAAAATCCCTGTGCATAAATCCATTAACTGAAAATTCAAGCGCCTTATCGGCAAGCAATATAAACTCATCTTCAAAATCATCATAGCATATGTTGAGCTTGAGATATCTTCTTAAAAAAGCGTCGACAAAGTAGCGGCATTCATTCTCAAGAATAACTTCTTTGTTATAATATGGTGTCTGGCATGTCCAGGATCGATCAAACTGTTTAGCGCCGAAAATCGACATTTTTATAAGAAGCTTTATAATTGATTTATAATAAGATAAAATCTTTTTGCCTTCTTTAACCTTTGCCTGGAGATTGACATCGCCTAAATCTTCCAGAAAAACAATCCCTGAAAAAGTATCGTGCAGATATATTTTGGGCGCTGGTATTCTCTTGTCGTACAGATGACGACCTATTAAAACAAATGAATCTATCTCAAAGGTTCCCGGCTCTTTTCTGATACCGTGATCAACCATAACAAGGGATTGCCCTGCTGCGGTCAGCCTGTGCCACTTTCTGTCCGAACCATCCCCTTTCAGCTTTGAGCATTCTATTTTTTTGCACAGACAACCCGGAAAAGCCCGCTTAAAAGCTTCGGGCGCCATCTTGTCAAAAACCGTCTCTTTATATCTTTCGGGTGTTCCAATATCCTTCCAGTAATATTTTTTTGAAATATAAGCTTTTACCTTTTTGCCTGATAATATTAACTTCCTGTACACGCCTACGCTGCCTGAAAAGATCCCGTCCGGTATAAATTCGAGAATTTCAGGATCAAGGACCTGTATTCCGGTAAAGGTAAGTTTCCTCAAATAATCTAGGTTTGCTTCTTTTCCCTGAGCTTCAATGCCTGTGATAAAATTGTTTTTATCCACCAGTACATTGTTAAACTCTGCGCAATCATGAAGAACCAGCGTTGCCTGATGGTTATGACTTAAGTGAAAATCATATACCTCCCGCAAATCAATATCTGTAACAATGTCGCTGTTTATAACCATAAAAGGTTGATTGTCCCAGAAATCAGCCGCATTCTTTATCGCTCCCGCTGTGCCTAAAATCAGCGGTTCGTAACGGGTACATACGGGAATGGCATATTGTTGTGATGCTAAAAAGGAATCTATTTCTTTATACAGATGATGGGTATTTATGATAACTGCTTTACAACCCGCTGACTGAAGGCTCTGAATTATGATGTCCAGTAAGGAACGACCTGAAATAGTAAACAGAGGTTTGGGTGTGAATTCGGTAAAGGGAAGAAGCCGCGTGCCCAGGCCTGCTGCAAGTATCATCGCCTTCATAAAGGCCCCGCTATGATTAAAGACAATTTAGATAACGCTGTATCGCTTTGGTGTAATATTCAATCTTCTCGACATCCTGCGAAGATTTAACTCCATGGGTAGCAAAATAATCCACGGCATTTTCATAATTGATTTTTGAAAGAGCTTCTTTGCGCTCGATTTCTCTTTTTTTATACATACGATTCCCGGTGGCCTGTATTTTTTTCAATATATCCTTTGTGTGAGGCAAACTATTCGACGCACCCCCCAAGTACTTCAAAACTATCAAGTATGATTCAAAATATGTTTTAAGGAAGCCGGAAAAGAGCTTCAGATCTCTAAAGCCCGCCGAAGTCAGATTATATGTGTCCGGCAGTGTCGGATGAGGCATTAACACAGCTTCGTTAATAAATGCCTTTATGTTTTTCCGAATAAAATATTCTGATGTCTGGTCCACATTATATGCAAATTCGTTTTTAAAGAACCCCTGAAGAAAATTATATCCAACGTTAAGATCAGATGCGGAAAACTGAAATGCATCCTTTTCTAAAATAGCAAGAGCTGTAAAGGCCGCGGGAATAAAAAAGGCAATGCAGTTATTTTTATAATATTCCAGAATCGGTCTCTTGTTTTCATTTACCATAAATTGTGCGCCGGCGAATCGACCGTCCATATTCTTTGAAGTCTGTATGATGAATTTTATGTTAAGATAAGAATCAATAACCTGTTCAACAGCATAAACATTGTCGAGTAAAAGGGTGTCAGCCATCTCGACTTTCTGTGACAACAGATAATTCATATAGATTTCCACATGTGACATAAAATGTTCATAAGTAAATATTTTTTTAGAACAATTCAAAAGCACGCTTGCGACAAGGCCGTGTGGAGTCACCACCGAAACATTGTTTATGGCATTTATGATCCTGAACCCAAGATTACGGGTCAGTGAATTCCGTTCTTTTGATGTCATATCCTGGATTAAAATATTGTCTTGTGATAAAAGCTCGTTGAGCGAAAGAGGCTCGTGAAATTTAATATATATTTTCCCGCACTTTTTCTTAAGCAGTTTTCTTGCCTTAATAATCTGCAATAAATTTTCCGGCTCTTTTTGTCCACCTTCAATTTCGTTAAGATATGAACTCTCCTCCACAACTCTGTCATACCCGATATAAATAGGCACAAATATCATGTCATCACAGGCCCCGTCTTTATAGGCATTGAGCAAAATGGAAAGCAGCCCCAACTTGGGCAGCATTAACTTGCCGGTTCTACTTCTGCCGCCTTCGATAAAAAATTCTATATTAAATCCGTCTTCAAGAAGTTTATGAATATATTCTACAAAAACCTTTGAATAAAGCACGGCCCCCTTGAATGTTCGCCTGATAAAAAATGCGCCGCCCCCTCTGAATATTGGGCCCATGGGCCAGAAAGAAAGATTCTTGCCCGCAGCGACAAGCGGGCATGGCATATTATTAACATAAAGAATATATGACAGTATCATGTAGTCTATGTGGCTCTTATGGCAGGGAATCAGAATCAACGGCCCTTTTTTCGACATGCTTTTTACCTTGTTAAGCATATCCATGTTGACCGTAACTCCTTCAAATATTGTGTTTACAATCCACTTAATCAGTCCGGCAAAAATCTTTATTATTACAATATTATATTGGGCGGCAATTTCATCAAGATATTTATCCGCCTTTTTATGTACCTTCTGAATCGACATATCATGCTTTTTCGAATAATTTTCCATAAAGCTTTGAAGACGATCATTTGTCAGGATGCTTTCCTTAAGCTCTTCCCTTGATTCCAGGGTGGGCCCGAGAGTGCTCTGGCGATGGCGGTTTATCTGACGCAAAAGATTGCGTCTCAACACAAGCGACTGATATTCAATATCCCGCTGCCGGATTTGCTCTGATTCTAAAAAATCCTTTAAATTAACCGGTTCAGATATTTCCATAAATACCTTATCGGGATTTTTGAAAAGGGTAACCAGTCGCCTTATTTTTCCTGGTTTTTCTTTGGCGCCAAGCAGAATATCTTTTATAGTAGGAGTAGATCTAAGCGGTTCTTTACTAAAAAACATCAGTTGAGGAACAAGGAAAATCGGCCTGCCACCTGTTTCAATAGATTGCTGCATTTTAATAAGATATTGCAGGGGGTCTGTCTTTTGTTGAATAAATCTGCGGTAAAAGCCTTTTTTTTCAACAAGAGACAGCAGGCCTGACCGGCCGTTTATCAGTTCCTGCTTAATATAGCCGCTTGCATAAGGATCTGGCAAAGACAGGTTACTGAACATATAATCAAGATGGGATAAAAAAATCCTCAGGATGCGCGAAACAGGCTGCCATATAAGCACCTTATAATCAAAGCCTATTTCAGGAAAGGCAAGTCCATCCTGCTTATAGCGTGTATAATAAAAAAGATACTCAAAATAACTTTTATGTTTAGTAACATAAACAACGATTCCTTCTTCTTTGAGCTTTTTAAGCGCCAGGGTCTGTTCCTTGTTAATCTTAATTCCTGAAAAGAAAAGTTTCAAAATCCAGGAGGATAAAAAACCTGTCTTTCCGGGCAAAAAGCAAAGATAGTGGTTATGTGTACTCTGAAGGGCTTTATCGATCCACATCCTTACCATGTTTTTAAATTGCATCCATCTATATTTTATCATTGTTTATTTGATGACCTTTATATAAATTTAAAATTATTTTTATCTAAAAATTGATAAACTCGTAAAAATTAAACTTGCGTTACTATTTTTAATATGATAATTTTTAGGAAAATATAATTCAACAAAAAATTAAAAACAACTTCTAATGCATTTTAGTTCAATGGAGGATGGCTTTTTATGAAAACATTAATTGGCGGTGGAATTGCGGCTGTGTTAGGCATCATCGGCGTATCAATTTGGTGGAAACCTTTTTTACAACTTTTAGCTGGTGCTATCCCAATAATGCTTTTGTTAGGAGGCGGATTAGCTCTTTATCTTGGCTTTGATGAACTCAAAGATTCCTGGAAGAAAGAAGATAAGGCAACAAGCAGTCCACTAAACGTAGAAGATGCGGAATCGGTTGATAAATACAAGCAGGAAATAGATGATCTGAAAAAAGAGATTGATACATTAAAAACAAAAGAAACACAATAAATAAAGTAAGAGTTCACGGAACGTTGAAAATAGAAATTGGAAATTGGAAATTTGGCCTCCATGCTTTTGTACTGTCAACTCGTAAGCTCGTTTCATCTCTTCCAAATTTCCAATTTCAAGTTTAAAGCCGTGAACGGCTACATCTTTTCTTTATTCATTGCTGTTTTTATAGCTGAGGTTGCAAGAAAGTCCGCCTTTTCATTCCCGTCAAAACCGTCATGCCCTTTTATCTTAATTAGTTCCAGGTCACTGAATCTTGAAATCAGTTTTTTAATTGAGTTTATCAGCTCCCTGTTTTTTATTGCCTTCCAGCCAAGGGTAAGCACCCCGTGGGCATAGCTACTGTCCGTAAAAAGCCTCACGGGATAATCATAATGCTTTAGTTCCAAAAGGGCTGTTTTAATTGCTTCAAGCTCCGCAATATTGTTAGTTGCCGTTCCTATATTTATTGATATTTTCTTTTCATGATCTTTAAAACGCAGCAAAATCCCTATCCCTGAAGGGCCTGGATTACCGGAAGAAGCGCCATCCGTATAGATAAAAATTGTATTATCGCACTCCGTTTTTATACCTGCCGGCGATTCTTCGCAATGCGAGGCAGGCGGGTCAAGCAATGAATCAACAGGCATAATCCCATTTTCGTTGACCCAGTATTCATAGTCCTGGTTAAGCTGATACTTTATCAATACCTTGCCGCTTTTTAAAATCGGTTTTCCGTTCTGATTTATTGCCAGCCATACCTTGTTTCCCTTAAATAGCATCCGTTTCCAGTCTGTTTGCTTTTTCTCCACGCCAAAACTCCTTAAATAAATTAGTAAACGTTCACGGTTGTCGGTTCACAGTTCACAGTTTTTTCAACCGTGAACCGACAACTGTAAACGGTAAACGGTCACATAACCTATTCGCTGTAAAGATAAAATTGGCGACTTATCTTAACAAACTCATCCAATTCACTCTTCCATGATGCCGCCATCTCATCAATGTCATCGAAATTTTCTATTTGCCTTCGTATCTCCTTGTCGCCGGTTATAAGATCAATCGGAATCCTTTCAAATTCATATTCATATGGCGGAAGCTTCCACTCAAACCGATCCCTGTGATGAAAAAATACAGACTGGAGCAGCCTGAGTGTAGTTATGTACGGCAGGTAATTATCCGGCTCAATTATATGTATCTGGAAACCATTGCATCGGTTTCCCAGCCATTTGTTTGATGTTGGTTCAAATACGGTTTGCCTTAAAGTCACACCAGGCAACCTGCCCGAACCCAGAGAGGATAAAACCTTTTCCGTATCAATAAACGGAGCCCCAAAAAGCTCAAAAGGCTGGGTTGTTCCCCTCCCTTCGGAGATATTGGTTCCTTCCCATAATACCTGCCCCGGATAAACCATGGCAGATACCGGTGTCGGAAGATTCGGTGACGGCGGGATCCAGGGAAGGCCTGTATCCTGGAAATACATATTTCTGCGCCACCCTTTCATGGGAATAATCTCCAAATCACATCCGATCCCGAAATAATTGTTGAGCATAAGGGAAAGTTCACCGATAGTTAATCCATACCGCATCGGTATTGGATATCGCCCGACAAATGACGCACATTCAGAAGACAGACAGTTTCCTTCTACCATTAAGCCGTTTATGGGATTCGGCCGGTCAAGAACCAGCACTTTTTTGCCGAACCTTCTGGCAGCTTCAAGGCAAAAAGCCACGGTATAAATAAAAGTATAAACACGTGTTCCAACATCCTGCAGATCAACAATAAGAATATCAATCAAATCAAACATTTCTTTAGTTGGAATTCTGGTTGTGCCGTAAAGGCTGAAAACAGGAACTTTCAACAAAGGATCGATTGTATCATCAGACTCGATCATGTTATCCTGTTTTTCCGCAAAAAATCCATGCTGCGGAGCAAACAATGCCGCAAGTCGGCCGGGAAATTGTTTGCTTATCAATTCGCGGGCATGAAAAAACCTTCTGTCAACCGAAGCAGGATTACTTAAAAGACCCAGACGGTTCCCTTTTATCCATCCGGGCGGGCTCTCGATAAAGCTCTCAAGACCGGTCTGAACCATAGCGGATTTAAAATTAAAAGGTTCCATATAACCCTCATCAAAACAATGCTTATTATACCTAAGATGAGCGATTAGCTCTTAGCAATTAGCTGTTAGCTCTTATTATTTCAGGTGGTTACCAGCGATTAGGTTTTAACCCATTGGGTGAAATGTTGACCTTTAGCAATATATTGAAATTGTTGTGGTAACGGCTAAAAGCTAACTGCTAAAAGCTCAATTGAGATTATAGACATATTTACGAAATTCACAATCCTTAACTATCACAAATCAGATGACATGAGATAAAAATTATTATATAAATTTCTTATGAATAATACTGTATTCAACATTACCATCATCGGCGCCGGAGTGGTCGGCCTTGCTGTTGCCGAGGAGCTTTCTTCTCAATACAGTGATATATTGGTGGTAGAAAAAAATCGGTCTTATGGAATGGAAACAAGCAGCCGGCATAGCGGAGTTGTCCATGCGGGCATTTATTATCCGCCTGACTTTTTAAAGGCAGCTTTCTGCAGACAGGGAAACCGCATTCTATACGAAGTTTGTAAAAAAAGGAATATCCCCCATAAAAGGTTGGGGAAACTCATCGTGGCCGCGAATGATGATGAAGCGCATGAACTGGAACAAATTAAAAAACACGCTGAACAAAATAAGGTTATGGACCTGCGCTTTCTTTCACAAAACCAGATCCGCGCCCTTGAACCGGATGTCAGCGCAAAAGCAGCCCTGCTTTCTCCATCCACAGGCATCATTGATTCACACAGTCTCATGCAATCCTTTTATATAAATTCAGAGTCAAACAACGCCACTGTTGTTTTTAATTCAAAAATAACCAATATATATTTTGACAACAATAACTATGAATTAGAAATCAACAATGATTTCCGGTTTAAAACAAGGATATTAATAAACTGCGCCGGTCTTTTTGCAGATAAAATCTGTTCTCTCGCAGGAATTGATATTAACAAGGAAGGATATTGCTTGAAATATTGCAAGGGCAATTACTTTTCTGTTTCTCCCTGCCCTAAGATCCGCCATCTTGTGTATCCTGTGCCTCAAAAGGGGAATGAAGGCCTTGGCATTCACGCCACCTTAGATCTTGACGGCCGTGTGCGATTCGGGCCTGATACCCAGTACGTAACTGATCTGGATTACAGCGTTAACGATGGAAGAAGGGAATCTTTTTTCAGGTCTATCAGAAGATACCTTCCAAAAATAAAGAAGGACGACCTGCATCCTGACATGTGCGGAATAAGGCCAAAACTTCAGGGGCCGGGTGAACCATATAAAGATTTTGTAATTAAGGAAGAACGAAAGCTCGGGTATCCGGGTCTAATTAACTTAATCGGCATAGAGTCTCCCGGCTTGACATCCTGCATACCAATAGCGCGATATGTTTCATCGCTGGTTCATTTGTAAAAAACAGATTTGGAACAATCGGGTATTCAATATTTTAGACCCAAAAAAAATCCTCGACAAATTAGACAAATATTGAACTCTACGGCTATTGGCGGTGAAAAAATCGCAAAAGAAAATCAATATTTACTTTTTAAGGCATAGCATTTTTCAAAGGTCTCGGGCAGATAAAAAACATCTATAAAACCGGTGAATCGGGCAATAAAAAAGGGGGATAGATTTATAGCCTGGACACAGTTATTTCTGCAGCGCTCGCCATTAGTCCACGACCTGTATAGTTACGGAAGGCTTAGTGGGATAGGCAATAATCATAGCATTATCGAAAGTTGCCGCATTTGTAACATCAAATTTAACCCTCGCCTTTTTTGTTATTCCCTTTTTTACAATAATAGATGATGAGAAGTCATATTCCTCGATGTAGTAGTCCCCGCTGACACCAGACACTGATGCCGGGATAACAGCGGTTCCTTCAGCGTAATCAGCGATGACTGTGCTTGCTTTTATGGCGGTATTAACTCCGTCGGATATCTGAGTAACGGTTGTATAGTAAGGCCCGCCCCCCAGTGTCGAATCCGTCGCCTTGATCGTTATATTCCTGCTCAATGTCGCCCTGATTCTGGTGTATGTCCCTTCAGGAATAGCGGAAGCAGAGACATAACTGCCGGCCACGGCGCCTGCGTTAACAGATGCAATATCAAAGATCATATCTCCTTCACCAACCGTAACCCATGTCGCTGTATCGGAACTGTAAAACTCCATCTTGCTTATGGTTATCTTATAAATTGTCGGTGTCGCCATTGCTGTTGCGGCGTTTAGATTGACTGAGAAAAAAAACGTGAGCAGAACACAGAACAGGCACGTTGTCAGTCTCTTCATATGGCTCCTCGCTGTTTCATGTGGGTAGGTTGAAATTTAACTTACCGCTGATTAAGTAAATCATGGTGATCAGATATCGGTTGTTACGGTAGCCTCTTGCTCTGGCTTTAGCGGCCTGAACCATGCTGTTGATTCCTTC
>JAUSPN010000010.1 GCA_030656555.1 Candidatus Desulfaltia sp.
TCTAAAATGATTATGATCAGACAATACTCCAGGGACAAGTGGGAGAAATACTGGAAAGAAAAACTCGGCATCAAGGGCTATTTCAACATTGAGATTTTAGTGGTTTCGTAACGATGCCGGAACTTTTGAACGTTACCAATATATTAGGGAAAAGAACTTTATTTAGCCACCTGTAGTTATGTCCGTGTTTTTTTTACGAGTTTATCAGCTTTTGCTCTTTTAAGCAAATTATTATAAAAAATTATGGCAGAAACCAGAAGAAACGTAAAGAATATATTGAAACTCCCTGCAGTAAACTACGGAGAATGCGCTCGCTTTTTCGGTTCAAAATCAATTCGCAAAAAATTGCAAGAGATGGTATATGAGTTTCAGGCGTGGATCTGATGTAAATTTCCGCTTGCTTTCTATAATGGGAAAAAATATTATTAATCAGATTAAAAAATCATAGGGGTTTTGCGACATGAAAAAAGAAGTTGAGAAGTACGATTTTAAACTCATAAAAAGGATCAGGATAAGAATTCATGATATACCAGGTGCATTCGGCAGGGTTGCCCTGGAACTTGGAAAGTATGGCGGAATGTTGGGTGATATAACAAAAGTAGATCTGACTTCTCAGCATATTACCAGAGACCTTATTATGTTTTTTGATAATCAGAAACAAGTCGAAGAAACCAAAGCTGCGCTGGGAAAAATTAAAAAATGCAAAATACTTTCCGTTGAAGATGAGGTTCTTAATATTCACAGGAATGGTAAAATAGAGGTAACACCAACAGTAAGGATGGACAACCTCAGTGATTTACGGATGATATACACACCTGGAGTCGCCCAGGTGTGTAATTATATTCTCAAAAACCCAGAGAAAGTGCGTGATCTTACGTCGATCGGCAATTCCATATGCATTGCCACAAACGGGTCCGCCGTTCTGGGTTTGGGCAATATCGGCGTTCATGCGGGCATGCCCGTTATGGAAGGCAAATCAGTGATCCTGAATAAAATGGCAGGGGTGAGTTGCACCCCTATTCTCGTTGACAGTGATGATGCCTGCCGAATCGTCGATACTCTTGAAGCTATATCAAAAACATTCAGTATGATTATGATTGAAGACATAAAAGCGCCGTTATGCTTCGAGGTCGAGAGGATGTTGCAGGAAAAGTTGCCGATCCCTGTATTCCACGATGATCAGCATGGCACGGCAACCGTTGTTCTGGCAGCATTAATCATAGCGCTACGGAGACTGAGCAAAGAAAAAGAAAAAGTCAGCGTTGTCATCAGTGGTGCGGGTGCAGCAGGCCTTGCTACGTGCAAGATGTTGCTGGAATATGGGTTTAAGGAGATCGTTGTTTGTGATTCGGCTGGGGCGATCCATGAAAAGAGAAAAGAAAAAATGAATGTATATAAAGAGGCTCTTGCAAAAGTTACAAATAAAAAAATGGAAAAAGGCTCTCTGGAAGCGATCATAAAAAACAAGGATATATTTATCGGTGTTTCAGCGGCGAATCTGGTTTCAAAAGATATGGTGAGAAGCATGAATAAAGATCCGATTGTACTCGCTCTTGCTAATCCAATACCTGAAATAATGCCGCAGGATGCATTGGAAGCTGGCGCGGCATTTGCCAAAGATGGCAGAACAGTGAATAATTGTCTTGTATTTCCAGGGCTCGTAAGAGGAACCCTTGATGCCCGTGTTTCGAAAATTACCTACCCGATGAAGTTTGCAGCGGCTGAAGCAATTGCAGGTTTGGCAAGAAAACGTGAAGGTATTCCCAATTTTATGAACCTCAGTATCCATAAAAATGTTGCAAAAAAAGTAAAATATGCAGCTCTGGATCAAAAAGCTATAACATCTTGACCGCCAAAACACGCTGATTTTTAACTGTCTTTACAGGAGAAACAGCAACAAATGCAGACTATAAGAAATATAGGAACAGGTTCTTATCTGCCACCAAAAATTTTAACAAATTTTGACCTGAGAAAAATGGCTCAAAAAATATCCAGAAGGTCTTTTTTAAAAGGAACCGTGGCTACAGCTTGTTCTCTTGCAGCAGCGGGCATACCTGAAAGCGCTTCAGGAGCTGACGACAAACAACAGTTAGCCACTCTTCTTGACATTAGAAAATGCATAGGATGCGAAGCATGTGTTGAGGCATGCAAAAAAGTAAATAATAAAAAATACCCTGTTCCCCAAAAACCTTTTCCCAAGATGTATCCGGACAGGGTGCCGGTAATGGACTGGTCTGAGAAACAAGATGTTACAGACCGCCTGACTCCATACAACTGGCTGTATATTCAAAGAGCTTTTGTAAATATCAACGGCAAAGAGACTGAAATTACGATCCCAAGACGCTGCATGCACTGCACAAACCCGGCCTGTGTTAAATTATGCCCGTGGGGTGCCGCCAGGCAGCTTAAAAACGGTATATCGAGGATAGATCCTGAAATATGCCTGGGCGGAGCTAAATGCAAGGCAGTATGCCCGTGGCACATTCCTCAGCGGCAGACAGGGGTTGGGCTGTATCTTGATATACTCCCTTCCCTTGCAGGAAACGGCGTGATGTTTAAATGCGACAGATGTTACAACAGGATCGCTGAAGGAAAGCTGCCCGCGTGCATAGAAGTATGCCCCGAGGATGTGCAGACCATCGGTCCAAGAGATAAAATAATTAAAAAGGCTCATGAGCTTGCTAAAGAGATTAACGGTTATATATATGGCGAAAAGGAAAATGGCGGAACCAATACGATTTATGTGTCACCGGTTCCGTTTCAACAGCTCCACAAGGCCGCTGAAAAAGGCGAAGGAAAGCCGCATTTAAATCCGGTAAAAGACACTATGGCCGACGCAAACAAGCTTGCCGCGGCAATGATTATAGCGCCGATTGCCGGCTTAGCTGCTGCTGTGGGTAAATTTTACAAAATGACAAAATCCGGCGAATAGATCTTTTTTAGTTGGGAAGAGAATAATGAATATAAGACATGACAATACAAGAAAGAATAAGAAAAGCATTATACGGTATTTTTACCTGATAAATGTTTTTTTTCTAATATTAACAGGTTCCGGGCAGATGCCGATTTTCAATCGTTACTATATAGCCGATATTCCGGGGCTGGGCTGGTTAGGCGAATTTTACGTGACCCATTACATGCATTATCTTTTTGCGATAATATTTATCGCCTTTATAACATATATCATCACCGACCATCTGCTTTCCAAACTAAAGAACATCAAAATTACATCATCCGGTTATTTCCGTGGAGGGATAATTTCAGGCGTTGTGATTACAGGAGGGCTGCTTGTTATAAGAAACCTTCGGGGTTCAGGGTTTGAACCCGGTTTTATTATATTTCTCGACTTAAGCCACCTCGGACTTGTAATAATGTTGCTTGTTGCAGGAATTTATTGCGCTGTTTTTAAAAAAAGGTGGGCTGAAAACAAATGACTGTCGGTCGGCAGAAAAAAAGAATATAAAGCATAAAATCAAAATTGGAAGTCAAACGAGGAAAACAAAATGACTAAAACGATTTATGATGTTGTTATCTTAGGAACCGGGCCTTCAGGGCTTCAGGCCGCAATTCACGCTGCCCGCGCTAAAGCCTCGGTACTGATTTTGGGGAGAAAGCATAAATCCAGTCTCTACGGAACACATATAGAAAATTACTGCTGTTTAAGTAAAGTTTCAGGGGAGGAGCTTCTTCGACAAGGCATCCGGCAAGCCCTGAATTCCGGAGCTCATTTTCTTGATGAAGATGCCATCAAAACAACACAGCAGGCAGACTGGTTCATAATCTCAACTGAAAGCGGACATTCAATAAAGAGTAGAGCCCTTATCATGGCCATGGGTGTGACTCGCAACCGTCTTGGAGTCCCTGGAGAAAAAAGTTTTATTGGAAAAGGGGTTAGTTATTGTGTGGATTGTGACGCTAACTTTTATAAGGGCGCGAAGGTAGCTATTGTCGGCAACGAATCGGCTGCTGTTTCCGGCGCATTAACCCTTCTCTTTTATGCTGATCAAGTTCATCTTGTTTCAGATCAGCTACAGGTTTCTGATCAACTTGATTATCAAATCAGAAAATCAGAAGTTATTCTCCACTCAGGGCGCAAGGTTAAAGAAATTATCGGAAAAGAAACTGTTAAAGGAATAATATTGGACGATGACCAGAGGCTTAATATAGATGGCATATTCATAGAGACCGGAGCAAAAGGAGCCATTGAATTGGCTGCATTGCTGGGTGTTGAGCTGGATACCGATAAGTTCAAATACATTATTACCGATAAACAGCAGCAGACAAACATACAGGGAATTTATGCGTCCGGAGATATCTGCGGCCCGCCTTTTCAGATGGCTAAAGCTGTTGGAGAAGGCTGTGTTGCCGGGCTTTCTGCAGCCACATATGCAAAGAAATTTAAATGAACTTCTATAAATCTATAGTCAAAGCTCAGTTAGAGAGGAGTTAGGAAATTATTATGTCTGACAAACCAACAGGCGCAATTCTACAACGCGATAAAGAAACATACGCAATAGTTCCAAAGACTCCGGTCGGACTTGTTACCCCAAAACATTTGGAAAACATTGCTAAGGTAGCAAGGAAATACAAGATACCGATAATTAAAATCACTTCCGGCCAGCGTTTTGCATTGGTAGGGATAAACAAAGATGACCTTGATAATATCTGGAAAGACCTTGGTATGGATATGGGTAAAGCTACCGAGCTTTGCCTGCATTATGTCCAAGCGTGTCCGGGTACGGATGTTTGCAAGTTTGGGGTTCAGGATTCTTTGGGGCTTGGAATGGAAATTGAAAAACTTTTTTCAGGAATCGATCTTCCTGCCAAAGTCAAGATTGGAGTATCAGGCTGTCACTTCTCATGCGGAGAGAGTTTTGTCCGTGATATCGGTATCCTTGGCAAGAGAAAAGGCTGGACATTAATAGCAGGAGGAAATTCCGGACATCGCGCACGTATCGGAGACATTCTGGCTGAGAACCTGTCAAAAGATGAAATAATTGATCTGACTAAAAAGGTATTAGACTATTATAAAAACAACGCCAGAAAACTGGAACGGATGGCCAGATTTGTCGACAGAATCGGAAGTGAAGCGATTAAAAAAGCTATACATTGAGAATTATTAATTTTGAATGTTGAATTTTGAATTAAAATTGGACTTTTTTCCTTCATTCATAATTAAAAACTCAAAATTATATTTAAGACTGACGCTGGCACTTTAGTGAGGCTTTAGCGCTAATTGGGCAAAAGGGGGTGTTTTGCAAAGGTCTTACAAACTCTCTTCCCATGATATACAATCCTCAGGACAGTATTTTATGGCCGGTTCAACACAGGATTCAGGATAATCTGAAAGCTCGGCGACTTTTATATAACCTGTATCATTCAAACTGAAAACCAGAGGACAAACCTCGACACATCCCTCGCATAGACTGCATTGGCCAATATCAACAACCGGCCTTTTCATAACAGCCCTTTCATTTTATTCTTCGTTTTGAAGCTCATCCTCACTTATCAGTTCCCTGAAATCCGCAATCAGGAATATAACATGTATTATCCACAAACTCACACTTTTCCTTACATGACGGACACTCTTCAGGAGGAGTGTCCGTCTCAAGGGTATAGCCGCAATTTGAACATCGCCAGCTTGGCATAATTACCTCTTTAAGTTTTATCCCTTCCACAATCCATGTATATTGCAGTATGAACGAACTAAAATCTCGTCGGCTTCTACACTAAAGAATGCTTCTGGCGACTGTCCCGGGTCAAGGAACTGCCTGTATGCTTTGCCGTCGGCAATAATTTCGATCCATTCGATAAAATGTTTTTCTTCCATAGGATGCGCTACATCACCGACCTTGACCTTTACGCCCCAGGGAATCTTGTCGGATACAGGAACATGTTTCTCTATTGCAGCGTCCACGGTGTTTTCTTTAATAAGATTCATAGGTTTGCCGCAGCATACAAGCTCACCTTTTCCACCATGCAACACCTCAATAATGTTTCCGCAAACTTCACATTTATAAACTTCAAGTCTTTCCGCCATAATATTCCCCTTTTAATTTAATAGTTTTCTCCCAGCAGCTCAAAATGATCCCTGGGATGGTCACAGGCCGGACAAACATTCGGTGCCTTTGTATCTTCATGAAGATAGCCGCAGTTGCGACAGCGCCATACAACTTTTTCATCTTTTTTAAATACCCTGCCGTTTTCAATGTTAGCTGCAAGATAGTTGTATCTTTTCTCATGCTGCTTTTCCGCAACAGCAATCGCCTCAAATATTGCTGCTATAGCATCAAACCCTTCCATACGAGCGGTTTTTGCAAACCCGGGATACATTTGTGTGTGCTCGTAATTTTCTCCGTCTGCAGATGCCTTAAGGTTTTCAAGGGTGGCGCCGATCACACCGGCAGGAAAGGCTCCCGTAATCTCAACCTCTCCACCTTCAAGAAGTTTAAAAAGTCTTTTGGCATGTTCCTTCTCCTGATTTGCGGTCTCTTCAAAAATTGCAGATATCTGAATGTAACCCTCTTTTTTTGCCTTGCTTGCAAAATATGTATAACGATTGCGAGCCTGTGATTCGCCGGCAAAAGCTGTAAGAATATTTACTTCTGTTCTAGTTCCTTTCAGCTTCATAATTACATCCCCTTTCTATTTGCCTGGTTTGTGTATTGCCCTCATGGTCGTGTCCATCTCTTTAATCGCGCCAAGATCCTCAGTCATCATTGCCCATCCGTACCAGTAAGCATAATCCGGATTAACATGAAAAAAACCCTGGTATGTCCGCATCCGGTGTTTCATGTACATTTGAAACAAAATCTGATCGATATGAGATAATTTGTCGGTATCTCCACCGCCGGTTTGCATAAAATAGAGTAAATCAGGATAAGCAAAAGAATAGTTGTCTGGTTTCTTGATAATATGGTCTTTATATAAAGCAGCAACAATGTCGATAGCTTCTGCAAGAAGGTGATCGGCCTTCTTCATTATTGAATCTCCCATAGCGAGCTGTTCACGTGCATATTGCTCTGAATGACAATTGCTGCAAATGCTGATCATCTTGTTACGTTCATCAAGCCAGTCTTTTTCTGTAAGCCTAACCATATCGATTGCCTTGACAACATCGAGCCTGGCTGTTGGCTTGCCTGTATCCGGGTTCAGAACTCCAAGCGCCTTCAGGATTGTTGTCCTGTCCGCAGCCCACTCCTTATCTTCAGGAAGCGGAAGCCTCACTCCTAAAAAACCCCAGGCAGTTTTGTTTGTATGCGTGCCGTTAGGCAGGTGGCAAAACTGGCAGGTGGGCGCCTGAGCTTTTTCATGCATCTTTCCCTTTTCTTTCACAGCATAACGCGTTCCGTGTTTGGAACTTTCCCACATCTCCCACTGAGGGTGATCGTATCCCATGTGGCACTGCTGGCATGCCTTTGGATCAAGCGCTTCTTTTTTGGAAAAGCTGTGCCTTGTGTGGCACTCGTCACATGAGTTGTTCTGATAATGATACCCTTTTTCCAGTTGTTCCTTTTTCTGAGCAGCACTCTTAATTCCCATGTTGTGGCAGCCTCCGCAACCCCTGCCGCCTTCCATCAACTCGTCCGGCTCAACATGTGTAATGGGCATGGCGTTCAGCGATGTCCAGCCAAAGCTGTGCTTGCCTTTTGTAAACTGCTTAAACTGATCTTCATGACAATCTGCGCAGACCTGTTCATCCGGCAATTTAGCAAGACGTGCGTTTTCAGCCCCATTGTGGCTGTCACCATGGCAGAAAGAGCATGTAATTTCTTGACCGCTGTGCTTGCTTGATTCCCAGTCAGCCACCTGGCCGGGGGAAATCTTTCTGTGGCAGGTAATGCACGCCTCTTCCGTTGCAAATGCCGGCGCAGCAAAATAGATAATAGCAAGGAAAAATCCTAATACCCTAATCCATTTACTTGTCATAACACGCCTCCTTGTATTGTTAATCGCACACACGGACAGCAGCCCTGTTATTTTTTAAGAGCAACTATCTTACTGCTCAAAACTTTGATATGCACCATCTCTTCCTTGATAATTGCATCAATTTTTGTTTTCCCTGAATTCACAGGAACTATTTCCTTCATGCCCACATAAAATACTATAGAATCCTTTTCAGCCAGGATAGCTTTTTTGAGGATCTCTTCCATTGACGACATGTCGATCTTTTTTTCAAAAAACACCCTGGTATCGGCTAATGCACGAAGATAAAGAGCCGTCTCACCCTCAGGATCAAATAAGGCTGTAAATTTCTCTTTTTCAGACAGGCCTGCTCTTAAATCGGCAAATGTTTTTTCATGTTCATCTTCCATTGCAGCAAGATCGAGTAAAAGCTTTTTTTCAGCAGGCTCGGCAATCGATTCTGCTGATCTCCTGTAAAAGGAAGCACCATTTCTTTCAATCTGCTCGGCCATCTCAAATATTTCATCTGCATTAAAATCGTAAGTCATTGTTTATCAGAGCCCCTTTACTCTTCCTTCTCAAAATCATTCTTTGAAGCGCCACACACCGGACATTCCCAGTCATCCGGCACAGCTTTCCATTTTGTCCCGGGTTTGACCCCATTATCAGGGTCGCCTTGCTTGGGATCGTAAACATAACCACAAACAGTGCATATATATGGCTCCTCGCTGTTTCATGTGGGTAGGTTGAAATTTAACTTACCGCTGATTAAGTAAATCATGGTGATCAGATATCGGTTGTTACGGTAGCCTCTTGCTCTGGCTTTAGCGGCCTGAACCATGCTGTTGATTCCTTC
>JAUSPN010000011.1 GCA_030656555.1 Candidatus Desulfaltia sp.
ATACCAGGTTAATGGCCTTAGTTCGTAAGGCAATGTAAAAGTAGCTAAAAAATGGGGAGCAGGTAATAATTTGCCCTGTTGCCGGTCAATCCACCGGCTGGCTTCATGGTTCTGACACTTTGGACAGCTGCGGTGACCACAAGAGTTTTGGGACGTTCCTTGATAAATTGATATGTCGATTAAATCTTGAGCGAGCGGGATTTGCGGGACACCCATAAAATTATAAAATTCTATTTTATCTGTTATAGAGGGCGATTGAAGACATGGACACGACCATGAAAATATGCGTTTCATAACAAAGGAAATGGGGTCAAGCCTACGTTTGACCCTTGTTGTTAATTAATAACGATTGAAGTTCCCTGTAGCAATCTAAAGGGAAGGTTCTACCTGACTGCAGTGCTTCGCAGCGACCGTAAGGAAGTTTGCTATTTTTAGATTCGCTCGCTAATCCAGCAACTTCACTGGAACGGGATCCTCCAGGGGCGGATAAATCTCCGCTTTGCTCCGATTAAGAAAACAGCGATTTCAATTTATTTATTGACTTCCACCTGCCATATGACTATAATTCTGGTCAACTAAAAAAGAGGTGTTTTTATGCAAACATTATCATTGTCCGAAGTTAAGATGAAGCTTAGCGAGCTTGTTGAAAAAGTCCATTCAACTGATGACGAAATTGTAATTACAAAAAACGGCAGACCCTCAGCCGTACTGGTCAGTTCTGATGAATTTGAAAGCTGGAAAGAAACTCTTAAAATCATTTCCGACAAAGACATGATGGACGAAATTAAGCAGGGGCTTGCAGCGCTCAAGAAGAAAACCAGGCTTTATACGCTTGAGGAGTTATTTTAACATCAAACAGCCATTCTCGGACAGCTCGTTAGGAGCAAAACATATGTCGGCGACTTATAAGTTTAGAATGCCGGATAAAACAGCGGATCTTATCCGGTATATGCATCCTGAAATAAAGAAAAAGATTAAGTCATCTCTTGAAATTATTTTATCAGATCCCCAGGCAGGGAAATCATTGAAGGGTGAACTGACAGGTTTAAAAAGTTTCAGGTCAGGTCGATTCAGGATTATTTATAAGATATCTTCAAAACAGATTATAGATATTGTGGCTGTTGGCCCGCGAAGTATAATATATGAAACTACTTACAGACTTTTAAAAAAACAAACAGATCAGAAAAAATAACCCCTTATTCTCACCAGTAGCCAAAACCTCTCATCCAGGATATGGCAAGGACGTTTATGGCTATAATAAAGAAACCTGTCTGATATGCCCTTGCTGCAGGCTGTTTCAGAAGGACACCGTAAAAAGCCCCCAGGATAATCCCGGCCATAAAGCCAAAGAGGTGAGCCGCCAAATCACTATGCTCTCCTGAACCAAGAAAACCAAGGAGGGCCAGCCCCGCACCAAGGGGAAGCCATGCCCTCATTCGCTGGCCAGGCAGCTTAAACTTCTTGAAAAACTGGTGCGCAGCCAGGATGCCGACTGCTCCAAAGACCGCGGTAGAGGCTCCGATTGAAATATGACCTGTCTTGTATAAGACAGCATTCATCAGATTGCCCAATATGCCGGTGGCCAGGATCATAAACCAGCCAACACCCCAGCCCGTGATGGTACAGACAGCGGTGCCAAATATAGCAATACCAAGCATGTTGCTGGCAAGGTGCATGGCGTTTGCATGAATCACCAGGGCGGTCACGCTTCTGTATAATTCGCCGTGCAAAATGTAAAAGGCCGATGCCCCATAAGCCTTGACAAAGACCTCGCTATTATTGCTTATTGTGATGGCCACATGGAATACAAGCAATATGGCAGATACGTACAGTCCCGTGAATGTTTTGTGATACTCATAATGAGGGGGTTCATCTGTTGGATTGAAATCCTGGTTCTCTTTAAGGTATTGTTCGATCGTATTTATAGCCTTTTCGTAATCCGTATCATTTACCAATATATCCCATCCGTACTTTCCTTTTCTCGAACAGCATGAAATGTCGGATGAGGACAGGACCAACCGATATGTATCGGCCTGATCTGCGGATAGGTTCTCGAATGTTATAGCCATAAAAGGGACTTTCTTAGAAAAGATTTAAACCGCGATAGCGAGCGCATCTAAAAACGGTTAACTTCCTTACGGTTGCTGCGAAGCACTGCTGTCAGCCAGAACATTCCTTGTAACCTTGCGACAGGGTTCTTCAATGGGTTGATTGTTGTAAGGCGGCAGAAAGTCATTGCTCAGGTCTCAGAGATTTATTTAAGCCCGCTTTTTATTAAGGCTTCTGCCAGCGGGTTGTTAAACGGCACATTTCCGCTGCTTAAGTTCTTTTTGCTTTTGGGTTCCGGGTTATGGTTTTTAGCCTTTTTTAAGCTTGGATTATCAACCGCAGCCCCTGACTTTTCTGCCTGCGATTTCATTGTGAGAGAAATCCTGTTTCTGGCAAGGTCAACGTTAAGCACACTTACCATAACCTTCTGTTGAACCTTTACAATATCTGCTGGACTTTTTACAAACTTGTCTGCCATCTGGCTGATATGAACAAGGCCGTCCTGATGCACACCAATATCAACAAAAGCGCCGAAAGCTGTGATATTTGTTACAACTCCCGGGAGTTTCATTCCAGGTTTCAGGTCTTCGATTTTTTCAATACCATCAGCAAATGCAAATACTTCGAATTTTTCCCTCGGGTCACGTCCTGGTTTTGCCAGTTCATCAAGGATATCATTTAATGTAGGAATTCCGACTGAATCAGTAACATATTTTGTAATGTCAATCTGATGCCTGATATCAGGTTTTTTTATAATATCAACGACCGTTGTCTCAAGGTCTTTTGCCATGGCGTCAACAATATAGTAACTTTCAGGATGCACTGCGCTGGCGTCCAGCGGGTTTTCACCGTCAAGGATCCTTAAAAACCCGGCAGACTGTTCAAACGCCTTGGGACCGAGGCGCGGCACTTTTGTTAATTGCTGCTTGGACATGAAGGGGCCGTTCTCTTCACGATACGCGACGATGTTTTTTGCGATTCCGGCGTTCAGGCCTGAAACATACGTAAGGAGCTTGGCGCTGGCTCTGTTCAGATGAACACCGACACCGTTAACGCAACTCATAACAACATCATCAAGGGTCTGTCTCAGGGCATTCTGATCAACATCATGCTGGTACTGACCAACACCTATTGATTTTGGATCGATTTTTACAAGCTCTGCAAGGGGGTCCATCAGACGTCTTCCGATTGATACAGCTCCACGCACCGTTAGATCATGATCCGGGAATTCTTCCCTTGCCGTTTCAGAAGCGGAATATATTGAAGCGCCGCTCTCATTGACCATTATAATCTGCACAGGCTTTGAAAAAGGGACAGCCTTTATAAAGGCTTCTGTTTCTCTGCCTGCTGTGCCGTTTCCTATGGCTATAACTTCAATATCAAACTTTTCGCACAGGGATTTTATCTTTTCGGCTTCTGCAAGAGTCTTTTTTTCAGACATATGGGGATAAACAGTATCATAATGAAGCAGTTTCCCCTGCTGGTCAAGACAGACAAGCTTGCATCCGGTTCTGAATCCAGGGTCTATTCCCATGACGCGGTTTGCTCCCAGCGGCGGGGCAAGCAGGAGCTGGCGAAGGTTATCGGCAAAGACCTTTATCGCTTCAGTATCAGCCTTTTCTTTTGCGTGAAGCCTGGTTTCAGTTTCCATGGAACGGGAAAGAAGACGCTTGTAGCAGTCCTTTACGGCCAGCTTTACCTGTGCGGAATCATCACCTTCTCCGCTAACAAACAGGTTTTCAAGCATGGCTGTTGCTTCCTCTTCGTCAGGCAGTATGTCAAGGTACAGAAAGTCTTCGCTTTCACCCCGTCTCATGGCCAGCATCCTGTGAGAAGGAACGCCTGCAACAGGTTCTTCCAGGTCAAAATAGTCGCTGAATTTAGCTCCTTTTTCCTCCATGCCTGAAGCAACCCGGCTTTTAATCACAGCTTTTGTGAAAAAAAGGTTCCTCAACCAAGACCTGGCCTTATCATTCTCATTTATGATTTCTGCAATTATGTCTCTGGCTCCGGCCAGGGCATCTTCAACAGATTCAACCCCCTTTTCATGGTCAATGAAAGATTCTGCTTCTTTGACAGGATTTACTCCTTTCTGCTCAAAAATCATCAGCGCCAGCGGTTCAAGCCCTTTTTCCTTTGCTATAATAGCTTTTGTCCGTCGTTTGGGCTTATAAGGAAGATATATGTCTTCAAGCACGGCCATGGATTCCGCAGCAAGAACCTTTTCCCGCAGATCGTCTGTCATGTGACCGTGTTTTTCAAGAGACTTGAAGATCGTTTCCTTTCGTTCTTCCAGTTCATTGAGCTGGTTCAACCTGTCCCTGATCGCCTTAACAGCGACTTCGTCAAGACTTCCTGTGGCTTCTTTTCTATAGCGCGAGATAAACGGAATTGTTGCGCCTTCTGATAGAAGAGAAGCTACTGCCTGAATCTGATTGTCGGCCATGTTCTGTTCTTTAGCAATTTTGGATATAAATGTATCGTTGTTCATAATCTCCCGGTATTAATTTGCTTTTAGATGCTTTGTAACCGTTCACGGAACGTTCAAATTAGAAATTAGAAACTAGAAATTCATGCTTTTGTACTATTCTTTCCAATTTCCAATTTCAAGTTTCAAGCCGTGAACGGCTACGATGCTTTTTACATGCGTCAAAATATCCGCGGGCATGGTATTTGTCAAGCGGCTTAATGTCTCTACTTTTCTGACGATTGTCTGCGTGCGGACACGCACAGGCGGAAAAATCCGTGTAATCTGCGCAATCTGTGGATTAATATTGATTCTAAATTCAAATTACATTACTTTTGCATGTAATTAAATACAACATTCTGCTTATGGGTCAAACATAGACTTGGCCCCTTATCTTTGATGCCACTTATGTAGGAGTCGATATGATGTCAGATCCGATAAAACATATCCTGTTTGTGTGTACGGGTAATATATGTAGAAGTCCATTTGCTGAAGGTTTACTAAGAAAGCTCGCACAAGAAAACGGACTTGATAATATAGTCGCTGATTCAGCGGGGCTGCTTGCGCTTTCCGGCAATAGCGCCACCGGCCTTGCACAGAAAGTTGCGGCGGAATATGATGTTGACCTGTCACAACATATGGCAAAATCCGCAAAAGAAGATATTGTAAATAAAAGCGATCTCATATTGGTAATGGAAAATTCCCACCTAAAAAACCTTTTGGACGCCTTTTCGGAAGCTGAAGGCAAGGTTTTTTTAATCAGGCGCTTTGCCCGCTTTGGTTCTAAAGATCGAGGGGTCGCGGATCCTTATGGGCTAAATTATGATGCTTATCGTTTCTGCTTTTTAGATATTCAGGACAGTGTTTCAGGTCTGGCAGAATATCTGGGAGAGACACAGGCACACCCATGAAAATATGCGTTAAAAGGTTGTATGGGAGATAAACAGCAGGTGGCAGCATATAAGTATCAGCAGGATTCCTGTTATTTTGTTCAGATAGCCGAAGGCTTAAAAGAAGCAGGCGCAGAAGAGCTGGCCGAACTCGGCGCCGAAGACATTGCTCCGGAGTTTAGCGGAATTCATTTCAGAGCTGATAAATCAACCCTGTATCGAATTAATTATTTGACAAGGCTTGCTTCACGATGCCTTGCGCCGTTAATATCATTTAATTGCCATGATACCGATACGTTGTATGAGAAGGCAAAACAGATACAGTGGGAAGATTTTTTTGCTAAAGGCAGTACATTTGCCGTGTTTGGAAATGTTTCCGACAGCAATATTTCTCATTCAAAGTACGCTTCTCTCCGCATCAAAGATGCTGTTGCTGATTATTTCAAGGAAAAAACCGGTGAGCGCCCTGATGTGTCTGTAAAGAATCCGGATATCCTGCTAAATCTTCATGTCAGGCATGACAAGGCTGAAATAAGCCTCGATACGTCGGGAGGCGCGCTTCACAGGAGAGGATACAGAGAGGAGACAGTATTAGCGCCCATGCAGGAAACTGTAGCGGCAGCGATTATCCGATTTACAGAATGGAACGGGTCTGTCCCTTTATATGATCCCATGTGCGGTTCGGGAACACTTTTGTGCGAAGCGCTCATGCGGTACTGCAACATCCCTTCTGGCATTTTTAGAAACAAATTCGGTTTTGAATTCTTGCCCGACTTTGACGGTTCTATCTGGAAGCAGGTTAAAAAAGAGGCTGACGCAAGCATCCGGAAGCTACCGCAAGGGCTGATTGCAGGCAGTGATCTGTCCGAAGAAGCTGTCGATGCGGCGAGGATAAACATAATGGGGCTTAATTACGGAAAGAATGTAAGACTTGAAAGGGCTGACTTCAGAGAGTTGCCTGCCATTGAGGGGCGGGTAATTGTAACAAACCCTCCTTATGGCATTCGAATGAGGAGAGATGAGGACCTTGAAGCGTTTTACAAAGATATCGGTGATTTTCTTAAACAGAAATGCAAAGGTTCAACTGCTTATATTTACTTCGGGGAACGCGGGTATATAAAAAACATCGGTCTGAAAGCATCATGGAAAAAACCGATCAAGGCAGGCGGGCTTGACGGCAGACTGGCTAAATACGAAATGTACTAAAAAAATGGATGATGATCTTAAAA
The DNA here is from genome assembly GCA_030656555.1 of Candidatus Desulfaltia sp. GTDB lineage: Bacteria > Desulfobacterota > Desulfobacteria > Desulfobacterales > ETH-SRB1 > Desulfaltia. The sequence continues at coordinate 6,636 of JAUSPN010000011.1, forward strand.
GCAGAACGCAAAAGAAAAACAAAGCCAGAGCTTTGCAGAAGCTCGGCGAACAGCTTATAACCCTGTCATCTGAACAGCTTGAAAGTATTGATATTTCAGATGATTTGCGTAATGCTGTTATTGTTACCGGAAAAACAAAAAGTCACGGAGCAAGGCGCAGACAATTGCAATACATCGGCACACTCATGCGTGATATCGACCCTGAACCCATACAGAATGCTCTTGAAAATATCAGGCTCGGTGACTATCAAAAGACCCTCGTCTTTAAAAAGATTGAAAAGTGGCGGGATGAACTTAAGGAAGGAAACAGAGTGCTTATTGAGGAGATTCTAAACAACTGTCCTGATGCGGAAAGGCAGCGCCTGACGCAGCTTGCAAGAAACGCATGCAATGAATATGAAGCAGGAAAGGGCGTAAAATCTTCAAGGATACTTTTTCGTTATCTAAAGCAGATTTCGGGCTTTGGGGGGCAATCAGGGTTTCAGGCAGCCGCTCTTATTGACAAAGACAATGATGTTCGGTAACCTGTTTTCGTGATTATTTTTTAAGGATCATCTCCGGATTAGTTGTAGTTAATTAAGGCAAAACAAGCAGGTTATATCCAATTTAGCAGGTGTGATCCCAGAGGGTACAAGGGGTCAAGGGGTCAGGGGTTCGAGTGGAATGCTAAAGAATTACAAAGAATTGAAAGTTTGGCAAAAGTCATATGAACTTTGTTTAGAAATATATAGAATAACAGCAAAATTTCCAAAGGAAGAAAGATATAGCAGAAGGATATGGAAGAAAGACAACCGGGGATTATATCAGGATGCTTTACATATCTTATGGTTCTGTTTGCGAACTGGAAACGCAGATATTATTAGCAGGGGATTTAGATTTAATTGAAAAAGGTGAATTGGGTGCACTCAAAAAAGACATGGCAGAAAGCGAAAGAATGTTAAAGGCACTGATAAAGTCTTTAGAAAATAAACCCTTGACCCCTTGAATCCTCTTCTCCAACTAAATTGGAGAAGAACCTTTTTTACTTCATCAGGAATACAAATTAACGGAAATTAAAATGACAATAAAACACATTGAAGAATACAGAGACCCGGAAATTTCCAGGGCAATTATTGACAGGATAAAAAAGACAAGCCGAAAAAATATACGCTTGATGGAAGTTTGCGGCACTCACACGATGTCTATTTTTAGAAACGGCATCCGGGACCTGTTGCCTGATTCAATTTCTCTTATTTCAGGTCCGGGCTGTCCTGTATGTGTTACCGACCAGAAGGAGATAGATGCCTTTATAGGGCTTGCCCGGGCCGATGATGTTATTATTACGACCTTTGGGGACCTTATAAAAGTTCCAGGGACAGATTCGTCCCTTCAAAAGGAGCTGGCAAACGGCAGAGATATCCGTGTTGTATATTCAGCATTTGACTCTCTTCAAGTCGCAAGAAAAAATCCCGACAAAAAGGTGGTTTTTTTAGGCGTTGGCTTTGAAACAACAGCACCGACTATAGCGGCTACCATAATTTCAGCATATGAGACAAGGCTTAATAATTTTTTTGTTTTTTCAGCACACAAAATAGTTCCTCCTGCTCTTGACGCCTTGATGCAGACAAAAGATGTGAAAATAGACGGCTTTATTCTGCCCGGACATGTTTCCCTAATTATCGGCACAAAAGCTTTTCTTCCGTTTTTTGAAAAGTATAAAATGCCATGCGTTATTGCCGGTTTTGAACCATCGGATATATTGCAGCCCATATTGATACTGGTTGAACAGATAGAATCAAATGCTCCGGAACTTATCAATGGATACCCCAGGGCGGTGACATTTGATGGAAACGAAAAAGCGCAAAAAATCATGAAGGATGTTTTTGAAACAGTTGACGCTGAATGGCGCGGTATAGGGGTAATACCAAAAAGCGGTTTAAAAATCAGAAAAAGGTTTTCTTACTTTGATGCAGCAAAAATGATTAAATTTGCAGCGCCTGAATCAAAAGAACCAAAGGCGTGTGCTTGCGGTGAGATTCTTACAGGCCTGAAGATACCTCCAGAGTGTCCTCTATATAAGAAGATCTGCACACCAATGGATCCTGTAGGCCCGTGCATGGTGTCCAGTGAAGGAACATGCGCGGCATATTATAGATATCATAACGGGTAGTAAATCGTAAAAACCGCTGGGAGCCTTTAATAGTCTCGATGCCGAATAATTTCACCCTCGATTAAATAGATAACCTCTTCGGCAATATTGGTAGCATGGTCTGCTATTCGCTCAAGGTGGCGGGAAATCAGGAGCAGGTTGATCAGATAACTCACACGATCCGGGTGCTTGCCAATAGCATGTTTGACCACATCATAGGCTTCATTCAGCATATTATCTACATCATCATCTAAGGTGCAAACACGCCAAGCGACGTCCAAATCCATGTTTACAAGTGCGTCCAAGCTCTTTTTGAGCATGTATTCGCTCTTTTCCGCCATCAGAGAATGATTGAAAGGGATATCAAGCCTTTCCCGTTTGGCAATAATCTGTACACGTTCTGCGATGTTCACTGCCTCATCAGCGACCCTTTCCAGATCATTGTTGATCTTTATTACAGCTACTATAAATCTGAGGTCCACAGCAACTGGCTGATGCAGAGCCAGTATCTTTAAACATTCTTCCTCCAGTTCTACTTCAAATTCATCTATCTCATAATCACTCTTTATGATCTTTTCCGCAAGATTCGCATCTCTTAACTCCATGGCTTTGGTAGCCATGCGAACACGTTCCTCAACCATGGCGCCAAGTGAGAGGGTCATCTTTTTTATTTTTTCAAGTTCTCTTTGAAAATGTATGGTCATAATAATCTCCCTGTCTGTTATCCAAACCTGCCGGTTATGTAATCTTCGGTTTGCCTGAGTTTAGGCCTTGTAAAAATGGTATTGGTTTTATCTGTTTCAACAAGTTCGCCCAGATAGAAAAAGGCCGTGATGTCTGAAACCCTGGCAGCCTGTTGCATATTATGTGTAACGATAATGATTGTGTATGTTTCTTTAAGCTGGTGGATTAATTCTTCGATTTTCTGGGTAGCAATGGGATCCAGAGCTGAACATGGCTCATCCATAAGGAGAACATCAGGTTCCACGGCCATGGCCCGGGCTATGCATAGCCGCTGCTGCTGCCCTCCTGACAGGCCAAGGGCTGATTCATGGATTCTGTCTTTTACTTCATCCCACAGGGCGGCTGATTTAAGGGTTGTTTCCACCTGCTGTGCCATATAAGCTTTGTCTTTAAAACCGTTTACACGCATGCCGTAAGCCACATTTTCAAAAATGCTTTTTGGAAAAGGATTAGGTTTTTGAAACACCATGCCTATTCGACGACGAAGTGAAACAACATCCACATTTGGATCGTAAATATTCTGATCATCCAGCAGGATTTTCCCCTCGATACGGCGGTAAGAGATTAGATCGTTCATCCGGTTCAGGCAGCGCAGCAGGGTGCTTTTCCCGCATCCTGACGGGCCGATAAAAGCTGTTACCTCATGGGCATAAACATCCAGCGAAATATCTGTTAGCGCCTTAAAATCTCTGTAAAAAAAATTTAACTCTTTTATTGCAATTTTTAATGATTTTTCCATAGTCAATTTCAATCAACGCCGCTTTTGTAATCGCGCCCTGTAAATTATTGCCATAAGGTTTAGGCCGAGAACAAGGAAGATAAGCACAAGGGCTGTTCCGTACTGGAGGTGACGTGTTGCCTCGATTTCCGTGCCTGCGGTTGCCAGAACATATATATGATAAGGAAGCGCCATGACTTCATCAAAAATAGATGATGGCAGAGAAGGGGTGAAAAAAGCTGCCGCAGTAAACATAATAGGCGCTGTTTCTCCTGCTGCCCTGCTGAGTCCTAAAATTCCCCCTGTAAGGATGCCGGGCAGAGCAGCGGGCAGGACTACTCGATAAATAGTCTGCCATTTTGTGGCGCCAAGTCCAAGAGATGCTTCTCTGTAAGTATCTGGAACAGACCGCAGGCCTTCTTCGGTAGCTCCTATAATAACTGGGAGTGTAAGAACGGCTAAAGTAAAAGCGCCTGCAAGGATACTTACGCCCATCTTAAGATAAACCACAAAAAATGCCAAGCCAAAAAGACCAAACACAATTGAAGGCACCCCGGCCAGGTTGTTAATTCCGAGGCGGATCATTCGCAATACCCGGCCTTGAAAGGTATACTCGTTAAGATAGATCGCTGAAGCAACGCCGATGGGGATAGCCAGAATAATAGCACCCAGACTTAAGCAAACAGTTCCGACAATGCAGGGCAAAATCCCCCCCTTGGTCATGGAATCTATTGGCGGCTGTGTAAGAAATGTCCAGGTGATGGCTCGCCAGCCTCTTGACACTAAAAAATAGAATATGGCAAGCAGAGCAATGCCGTTAATAGCAGCAGATACCCTGAAAAAACCAAACATAATAAACTGCAGCAATTTACGCCGGCCCTGAACGTGGTTTGAATTTTTAAACATAATACAAAGTCCCTTTACAGCGTTGATGCGCCAACCTGTTTGTATTTATGAGAGATATGATCCGCTGCCAGGTTAAAAAGCAGCGTGAAAAGAAACAAAACAACTGCTGTTGCAAACAGGGCATGGTAATGATCTCCTCTGAAAGGGGCTTCCGCCATTTCTGCTACTATGCTTGCGGGCATAGGTCTGACCGGATCAAACAGTGATATGGGGATAATGGCTGCGCCCCCTGCAACCATGAGCACCACCATGGTTTCACCGATTGCTCTGGACATACCTAAGATAATTGCTGTAGTGATGCCGGAAAGGGATGCCGGGAGGATAACCCGTGATATGGTTTCCCAATGAGTGGCGCCGAGAGCCAGGGAAGCCTCTTTAAGTTCTGTTGGAACGCTGAAGATGGCATCTTCTGAAATACTGCAAATAGTCGGAATAGACATAAAAGCCAGCATTAATGATGCATTAAAAAGATTCAGGCCCGTGGGAATATCAAAGACCTCTTGGAGAAATGGAGCTATAATTACCATTCCGAAAAAGCCTATTACCACAGAAGGGAGCACGGCCATAAGTTCAACAATCGGTTTGACCCATTGCCGCACATTTGTGGATGCTGCTTCTGCAAGATAAATGGCTGTCAGCACTCCCAATGGAATGGAAATTACCGAAGATACACCTGTTACGGCTATAGATCCGACAATCAGCGGAAAAATTCCGAAAGCAGGAGGGTCATCCGTCGGGTACCAGTATTTTCCAAAAATAAAATCATTAATGGAAACCTCTTTTAAAACAGGAAGCCCCTCCATAAATAAAAAAATCGTAATTAATACAAGGGTTGCTATTGAAGCCAGCGAAATACAGAAAAATGTGATTCGGATGATTTTTTCAGTTCTGCATCTGCTTTTTCCGCTATTGCTGCTTTTTATCACACCTTCTCCTTTAATCTATACAGGATTTGTTTATCATGAAAGTACGAAGACACGAAACTTATTGGTAACGTTCAAAAGTTCCGGCATCGTTACGAAACCACTAAAATCTCAATGTTGAAATAGCCCTTGATGCCGAGTTTTTCTTTCCAGTATTTCTCCCACTTGTCCCTGGAGTATTGTCTGATCATAATCATTTTAGA